>NZ_JACGWV010000002.1:1262377-1577972 GCF_014137995.1 Promicromonospora sukumoe | reverse complement strand
GCGCGGGGACGACCGTCGTGAACTTCCCGTACCGGTCGATCGTCAGCGGCCGGACACTGACGGGCTCCGCCTCGTTCCGGAAGAGACCGCCGGGGTAGTAGGAGAGCTGCACGGTGCCGCTCCGCAGCGTGGACCAGTAGACGTCGCCGTCGGCGCTGACGCTGAGGGCCCGGACCCGGCCGGTGATCCGTGAGGACCGGCCGTCGGTGGCCCGGGGGGTGGTGATCGACGCGTCCAGCACCGTCTCGCGTCGCACGGACACCGTCTCCGCGTTGTTCACGTCGACCCTGTGCCACATCGACCGGCCGTCGGGACGCTTCACCCGCGCGGTGAACTCGATGCCGACCCGGTAGGAACCGGGCGTCAGGGTGCCGGGCAGCTTGATCGTGCCGCTCCGCTTCCCGTCCCTGTCGACGGTCACCGGAAACTGGCGCACCTGCTTGGCGCCGACCCGCTGGAGCGTCACCACGCCGTCGAAGTCGCTCACGCTCAGCTTGCCGCCGGACCAGTCCAGGTCGATCTCGTACCGGACCTTGGCGGCCGAGAGCTTGTCGGTCGTGACGTCGCCCTCGATCACGGACCCCCACGCGTCCATGCGGGTCTTGACGACGGTTCCGCCGCGCGAGTCGAGGTCGACGACGGGCACGGCCTGTGCGGACGGGGCGACGACGAGGCCGCCGGCGAGGAGCGTCGTGGCGGTGGCGAGCGCCACCAGGCCCCGACGGAGGAGGGCGGTACGGGACGTGCGGTGCTGAGACATGGCTGTTCCTGTCTGCTCGACGGCGCCTGTCCCGGCGAGCTGGTCGCTCGCCGTCAGGCTTCTGCTGTCCAACACGGACAGGGCGTCAGGAACGATGTGGGTGAAGAAATGCGGCAGCGCCCGTCCGGTCGGGACCGGACGGGCGCTGCGCGTGCTTCTATCGTTCGGTGGCGCCGATCATCGGCAGGCCGAACGACAGGCAGACGGCGAGGATGCCGCCCACGAACAGGTAGGGCGACGACGCCGCCTCACCGAGCGAGCCGACGGCCATCAGCGCGAACCCGCCCAGGAACAGGGCGAAGCACACGATGAAGCGAACCACCAGCGCCGCCGTGGGCTCCTGCTTCTGCCTGCGGGCCACCTCGAAGTTGCTCATGAGGTAAATCTACCGGCTCACGGCGACCATGAGCTCGCCGCGCGCGCCGTTGACCGTGACGGTCACCGTGGCCCGGCCCGGCCGCAGGGCCGTGAGCTCGTGCGTGGCGGGGTCGAGCGCGAGCACCGCGCCGTGCGAGCAGTCCCGCAGGGCGTCCCGGCCCCGCTCGTCCGTGACGCACACCCCCGTGCCGCCCCAGTCCGACGAGACGGGCCACGCCACCGGCACCTCGCGGTCCCCGTCCTGCACGACGACGGCGGACGCAGGCGCGGACGCGCCCACCGCGAGCGCCGTCGGGCCGGAGACCGTGACGCGCTCGGCCCGGGCGTTGACCTCCCAGGTGAGCCACGGGTCACGGGACCCGCCGCCCGGGAAGCTGCCCCGGACGTTTCCCGGGGCCTTGCCAGATGCCGGGCGCACCCCGACCATCGACCAGCCCGTGAAGCCGCCGTCGGCCGGGGTGCTCGCCGGGCTCTTCCCGGAGTTGCCGTTGACCAGGTACGGGACGCCGTCCTGCGTGCTCGCGTGGAACACGCCCACGTGGGAGCCCACCGACGCGACCGACTTGCCGGAGGTCTCCTCGAAGTCCTCGAACCAGCCGCGCAGCGTGTCGGCCTCCAGCCGGTCGGTGAGCTGGCTGGCCTTGGTCGGCAGCGGGTCGTCGAGCGGGTGGTGCGCGAACACCAGCACGCCGGTGACGGCGCGGTCGGTCGCGGCGTCGTCGAGGGCCTCGCGCAGCATCTGGACCTGCGCGAAGTCGGCGCCCAGCCGGCCGGCCGACGAGTCGAGCATGACGAGCCGGGTGGTGCCCGTCCGGTGGCCGGAACCCCGCGGGCCCGGCGTCGGGATGTCCAGCACCCGGGTCCGCTCGCCGAACTCCTCCTCGAAGTTCTCGATCGAGCCGCCCATCACCTCGTGGTTGCCCGGCAGGTAGTACCAGGGGAAGTCGGCGTCGGCGAGCTCCTCCGTGAGGACGCGCCGGGCGAGATCGAAGTCCTCGGGGGCGGCCTCGTCCACCAGGTCGCCGTTGATGACCAGCAGGTCGGGATCGTCGTCCACGATCTCGCGCAGCGCGGACCGGGCACCGGCCACGGCACCCGACTCCGGGTCGCGCGCCACGAACTGGGCGTCGGACAGGACGGCGACGCGCAAGGGCGCGTCGTCGGTGGCGCCGTCGGCGCCCACGACCGGGTCCTCGACCCGGGGCGCCTCGGGGGCGTCCACCGCGGGCGGCACCTGCGCCGCGACCGCCGACAGCGTCAGCGCGCCGGTGTACTGCTCGCCCGCCGCCGTCTCCAGCGCCCGCACGCGCTGCAGCCTGAGGGGGAACGCGACGCCGTCGGGCACCGGGAAGGTGACCTGGCGCCATCCGGTCCAGGTGACCTCGGGGCCGTCGAGCTGCGTGACGACGCCGTCGCCCTGCCGCACCTGGAGGCGCAGCCAGGCGCCGTGACCGTCGCCGTCCACCCACATCGTCACCGCGCGCGGCGCGCCGGGCAGCTCGCGCCCGCCCGCGGCGGCCTCGGGCAGCACCGCGTACTGGCCGCGTGTCGCCGTGGACCGCGTGAAGTCGTAGGTCATGCGCAGCCCGGCCGCGCCGTCGTGCCCGGTAGCCGGGGCGAGCGTGCCGCCCGGGGCGCGGTCGTTGGCCGAGGTCCAGGAGGCGGCGTCGGCGAAGTCGGCCACGACGTCCTCCTCCAGGCTGACCGTCACGGCCACCTCGGTGGTCAGGTCCGTCCCGCGAGGGCCGGGCGCGGACAGCTCGAACGTGGTGCCGCCCACCGCCGCGAGCGCCCGGACCTCGAAGGACCCGTCGGCCCGGGGGACCAGCTCGGCGACCGGTTCGCGGGTCGCACGCACCCCGGCGATCCGGGGCTCGCCCGGCTCGACGGCCGTCACCGTGACGTCCTGCGCCTCGATCGGCGCGGCGAAGCCCTGGGCGTCGTAGCCGGTCAGGACCAGCGGCGCGGTCGCGTCGGCGTCCTCCAGCCCGACGACCGGCGTGTCCACGCCGGTCCGGACCAGGTCGCCCAGGACCTCCACCTCGGTGGTGCCGGTGGCGAGGCCCCAGCGGCTCAGGGATGCCGCGGTCACCATGGTGGTGCCCGTCTTGCGGCCGGTGACCACGCCGTCGCGCACCGAGGCGACCCGCCCGTCGCGAGCGCGCCACGAGGAGGGTTCGCTCGCGACGGGGCCCATGGCGTCGTCGTACCCCTTGCCGGTCAGGGTGCGGTGCAGCCCGGGGAACACGCGGTCGGCGTCGGCGGCGGGGACGGTGGTGCGCACGTCGTAGGCCGCGACGCGGCCCGAGCCGGCCGGGACGTACAGGCCGAGGCCGTTCGCGTCGGACCGCTCGAACCCGTCGGACGGGCTGTTCAGGATGGTGGTGGCGCTGTCGCCCGGCAACCGGGCGACCATCTCGGAGGAGCCGCCGCCGTCGAGGTTGATCGCGTCGTCGGCACCGAGCTGGGCCATGAGCTCGCCCAGCTCGTAGAGATTCATGCCGATGCTGTGGGTCTGGCGGCCGTCGACCACCACGAAGTACGCGCGGGTGCCGGACCCGTCGAAGCCGACGGCGGTCCGCGGGTGCCGCAGCTCCACGTGGTCGCCGGTCGCGGACGTGACCTCGCCGTCCTCCAGCAGCGGGTCCTCCGGCCCGCCGCCGATGGCGACGGCCACGTCGTCCGCGTCGGCGCGCAGGCCGTAGGCCAGGTCGACCCGGTCGCCGGGCCGCAGGGCGGCCAGCGCGTCGGCCGCGGCGCCGGGCCGCGCCACGAGGGCGCGCGTCCCGTCCGGGAGCTGCCCGGCGGCAGGCTGCCCGACGGCGGTCACGGTGCCGTCCGCGGAGACCGTCACCTCGACCCCCTGCTCGCCGGCCGCCAGGGGACGCGCGCGGGTGAAGCCGCCCCAGGCGGCGTCGAACACGGCGACGCCGCCCGCGGGCAGGGCGGTGACGTTCAGGCCGCTGACCGGGACCTCGATGCGGCCGGCCGCGTCGTCCGAAGCGTCCGCCTCGTCGCCCGAGGCGCCGGCCCAGCTCACCGAGCCCTCCAGGAAGATCTGCGCGAGCCGTCCGACGCCGCGCTGCCCTGAGCCTGTCGAAGGGGCCGACCCGAACGCGGCCGAGCGCTCCCGGCCCGGGGAGGCGGACTTGAGCAGCGTGCCGTCGTCGACGCTCGCGCCGAGCGCGGCGCCCGAGTTGTTGATGTCGAAGTAGTCGCCGTTGATCGCGGCGATCGCGCCGCGCCCGGAGGCCATCTCGGAGACCGTGGCCGTGCCGGCGACGTGCTCGGCGCCCACGTAGCCGACCCGCACGGTGCCCTTCGGGACCTGCCCGCCGGCCCCGGGCGCGCCCAGGTCCGCCACGAGCACCTCGCCGCTGAGCCAGCCGTCCGCGCCCAGCCGCGCGAACCGGGTGAGCTCCAGGCCCGGCGCGATCAGCCGCTCCTCGCGGCGGGTGACGACGGCGTCGCCGTCGTCGTCCAGCCTGAGCGGGGTGACTTCTGCCGACGTCTCGACGGGCGTCCCGGAGCGCAGCGGCGCGCTCGGGAACGGCGTCGGGGCGGCCAGTGCGGCGGCGCTGCGCGGGACGTCCTCGGGTGCCGGAAGCGGTGCCGCGACGGCGCCGCTCGCGGGTGCGACGAGGAACGCGGCGACAAGTCCGCAGGTCAGCGCTTTGGCAGATATTCCTCGTGGCTTTTCCGGCCGCGCGCCGGAGAGTGCTCGTCGCATGCTCGTTCCTTCTGAGGAGTCGGGGAGAGCGTTCTGCGGCAGGCTTGCGCGGCGAGGTTATGGCCCCACGACCTCTGTGTGAATATCACCCGAATCGCTACGTTGTTCACTGAACGCGAAACATGGGCGAGTTCGTGTGACACTACGATGCGTTCGTGGCAAACACGTCCCCGGCCTTCGACCAGCGTCCCGCCCGTGTGCGCACGGACTGGGGTATCTCCGGCGCTCTCGCCCTCACCAGCACCGACGCGCGCTCGTCGCTGGTGATCGTCGTGGACGTGCTCTCCTTCTCGACCACGGTCACCGTGGCCTGCGAGCAGGGGGCCGGCGTGTACCCGTTCCCGTACCACGATCCCGCGGGGGCGGCCCGGCTCGCCCGCACCATGCGCGCGGCCCTCGCCGGTCCGCGCTGGGAGGACGGCATCAGCATCTCGCCGGCCTCGCTCCAGGACCTCGACGCCGAGCGCCTCGTCATCCCGTCGCCCAGCGCCGCGCAGATCTGCCACACCATCGCGAACCGCGGCGCCCTGATCGTCGCGGGCAGCCTGCGCAACGCCAAGGCGGTGGCCGGCCTCGCGGCGGCCCACCTGGACGCGTCCGAGCGGCACGACGTCGTGCTCGTGCCCGTGGGCGAGCGGTGGCCCGACGACACGCTGCGCCCCGCTCTCGAGGACTACCTGGCCGTCGGCTCGATCGCGGCGCGGCTCACCGCGATGCTGCCCACCGTGAGCATCTCCCCGGAGACCGAGGCCACGGTCACCCTGTGGAAGGGCACCAAGGACATCGTCGACTCCGTCGGCGGCACCGCGAGCGGGCGTGAGCTGCTCGACTCCGGCTTCGCGGACGACGTCATGATCGCCACGGACGTGGACGCCACCGACGTGGTGCCGGTGCTGATGGACGGCGCGTTCGTGCCGCTCGGGCACCGTGTCGCCGCTGCTCGCGGCCGCCGCAACGTGGGCGCGGGCGCGCGCTAGCCCCGGGCTCGACGCACAGCGTCAGCCCCGGGCGAGGTGACGGGCGGCGCCCGTCACGACCTGCACGTCGCCGTCCAGCCAGGGGACGTCGTCCAGCTCGCCGGCCGTCAGCCAGCGCAGCTCGTCGTGGTCCTCCAGCGGTTCGGGCGTGCCCTCGGGCAGCGCGAACCACACGCGCATGCGGTGCCGGGCCGTGATCGGCCACGCGCCGTCGTCCGGCCCGGTCAGCTCGTCGCCGACGACGACACGGACGCCCAGCTCCTCGTGGAGCTCGCGCCGCAGCGCGTCGAGGGGCTCCTCACCGGGCTCCACCTTGCCGCCCGGGAACTCCCAGCGACCGGCGAGCTCCTCCGGCGCCGAGCGGCGCGCGGCGAGCAGCCGGGTGGGATGGTCCAGGTCGTCGACGAGCACGGCGGCGACCACGTGGATCAGGGTCTGCTGCATGCCGAGCAGTCTCCCACCCGGCGCCCCGGCGGTCGTGGCACGACGGCCGGACACAGCACGACGACGGCGCCACTGGGGAAGGCGCCGTCGTCGGGTTTACTGCTGCGTGTCAGGCGACGATCTCGAACTCGTTCGCCTTGGCGATCGCCTCCGCGCGCGAGGACACGCCGAGCTTGCGGTACACACTGCGTACCTGCGTCTTCACCGTGTTACGGGTGACATAGAGACGTCGAGCGATCTGCTCGAGGGTGGCGTCCTCGGTGAGGTTCGCCAGGATCACCCGCTCACGGCGGGTGAGGCTGGGCAGACGGTGGTCAAGGGTCATCGCGGTCATGATCGGTTTCCTCCACACAGCGGCCGGCTCTGGGGTTCCGGCCTACGGATGCTGCTATGAGAAGAACGGCGCTGACGCAGGTTCATGACGCGGTTCTGCAAGAACTTCTTGACCGTTATCAGTCCGATATAAAAACCGCCCCCCGAGCGCATGAAACTGCACGTCGAGGGGCGGTTTCGCCCGGGCCCCGCCTGCGGGGGCACCAGCGAGGGGCCCGTCAGGCCCCGGTGTGCTCCGCGTACTGGGCCGCGGTGAGGAGCTCACCGGTGCCGGAGACCTCGACCTTGAAGAGCCAGCCCTTGCCGTACGGGTCCTGGTTCACGATCTCCGGGTTGTCCACCGCCTCGGTGTTCACCTCGGCGACGGTGCCGCTCACCGGGGAGTAGAGCTCGGACACCGACTTGGTGGACTCGATCTCGCCCACGACGGAGCCCGCCTCGATCGTGGCGCCCACCTCGGGCAGCTCCAGGTAGACGACGTCGCCCAGCGCCTCGGCCGCGACGTCCGTCACGCCGATGACGGCGGGGGTCGACTGGTCCAGCCACTCGTGCTCGGTGGTGTACTTCAGGTTCTCGGGGAAGTCAGCCATGACAGCTCCTTGCGTGTAGGTCAGTTCTGAGGACGACGGTAGAACGGCACGGGCACCACCACGAACGGTTCGGCCCGCCCGCGCACGTCGACGGCGAGCTCGGTGCCCTCGGCCGACACCTCGGGCGTCACGTACGCCAGCGCGATCGGGTAGCCGAGCGTGGGCGACGGCGCACCGGACGTCACGCGCCCGACGACGGCGCCCACCTCGGTACCGACACCCCGCTGCACGACCTCGTGGTCGGCGCGGGCGGGGCGGCGGCCCTCGCCGCGCAGCCCGACGAGCACGCGCGCGGGCGGCGACTGCTTGCGCGCGGCCAGGGCGTCCCGGCCCACGAAGGGGATCGGCGTGCCGTCGTCGGACACCTTGTCGAGGCGCACCACGCGGCCCAGCCCCGCCTCGAAGGGCGTGGTCGTGGTGTCGAGCTCGTGGCCGTAGAGCGGCATGCCGGCCTCCAGGCGCAGCGAGTCGCGGGCCGACAGACCGGCCGGGACCAGCCCGAAGGGCTCGCCCGCGGCGAGCAGCGCGCGCCAGAGCGCGACGGCCTTCTCGGCGGAGACCCAGAGCTCGAACCCGTCCTCGCCCGTGTACCCCGTCCGGCCGACGAGCAGGGGCTCGCCCTCGAACCGCATCCCCATGCACGCGTAGTACTTGAGGTCGGCGAACGCGGTGCCGCCCGAGATCTCGGCGTCCTCCACGAGACCGGCCGTGGCGAGCATGATCTCGGCGGCCCGCGGGCCCTGCACCGCGATCAGCGCCTGGCCGGGCTGGACGTCCTTCAGCACGACGTCGAAACCGGCGGTGCGCTCCCCCAGCTTCGCCAGGACGAGCTCGGCGTTGGCGGCGTTCGCGACGACGGAGTACTCGCCGGGGGCGTCGTGGTAGACGATCAGGTCGTCCAGGACGCTGCCGTCCTCGGCGCAGATCATCGAGTAGCGCGCACCCATCTCGCGGACCTTCGAGATGTACCCGACCAGCGCGTGGTCGAGGAACGCGGCGGCGTCGGGGCCGGTCACGTTGATGTTGCCCATGTGCGACAGGTCGAACAGGCCGGCGGCCTCGCGCACGGCGCGGTGCTCGGCCAGGTCGGACGTGTAGCGCAGCGGCATCAGCCAGCCGCCGAACGGCGTCATCGACGCGCCCAGCGCCACGTGCTCGTCGTGCAGCGGGGTCTTGCGGTCCTCACCCATGGATCGATCCTCTCGTCGGCGACGTGTCAGACGTACAGGTCACCGGGGTGACCTGTACGTCTGACAAATGCAGGTTGGTCCTCACTCGGCGAAGGCCTCGACCGGCGGGCAGGAGCACACCAGGTTGCGGTCGCCCTTGGCGCCGTCGATGCGGCGCACCGGCGGCCAGTACTTCGCGGCCCGCAGGCTCGCCACGGGGAACGCGGCCAGCTCGCGGGAGTACGGCTTGGTCCACTCGTCCGTCGTGACCGACACCGCCGTGTGCGGCGCGTTGTGCAGCGGGTTGTCGTCGCGCGGCCACGTGCCGGCGCCGACGGCGTCGATCTCGCCGCGGATGGCGATCATCGCGTCGATGAACCGGTCGAGCTCGGCCAGGTCCTCCGACTCCGTGGGCTCCACCATGAGGGTGCCCGGCACGGGGAACGCGAGGGTCGGGGCGTGGAAGCCGTAGTCCATGAGGCGCTTGGAGACGTCCTCCGCGGTCACGCCGGTCTCGGCGGTGATCCTGCGCAGGTCGAGGATGCACTCGTGGGCCACGAGCCCGTTCGGGCCCGTGTAGAGCACGGGGAAGTGCGGGTCGAGCCGGCTCGCCACGTAGTTGGCGGTCAGCACGGCGGCCTTGGTCGCCTCGGTCAGCCCGTCCGGTCCCATGAGCGCCACGTAGGCGTACGAGATCGGCAGGATGCCGGCGGAGCCGTAGCGCGTCGAGGCCACGGGGATGCCCGCCGCCCCGGCCTCGCCCTGCCCGAGACCCGGCGTCGGGTCGCCCGGGAGGAACGGCACGAGGTGCTCGGCCACCGCGACCGGGCCCACGCCCGGGCCGCCGCCGCCGTGCGGGATGCAGAACGTCTTGTGCAGGTTCAGGTGCGAGACGTCGCCGCCGAACTCGCCCGGCCGGGCCAGGCCCACCAGGGCGTTCAGGTTGGCGCCGTCGATGTAGACCTGGCCGCCGGCCTCGTGCACCAGGTCGCAGACCTCGCGCACGTGCTCCTCGTACACGCCGTGCGTGGACGGGTAGGTGATCATGATCCCCGCGACCTGGGGGCCGTGCTGGTCGAGCTTGGCGCGCAGGTCGTCGAGCAGGATCTCGCCGTCGTCGGCCGTGGACACCACCACGACGCGCAGGCCCGCGAGCGCCGCCGACGCCGCGTTCGTGCCGTGCGCGGACGCCGGGATGAGCACGATGTCGCGGTGCTCCTCGCCGCGGGAGGCGTGGTAGCCCTTGATCGCGAGCAGGCCGGCGAACTCGCCCTGGCTGCCGGCGTTGGGCTGCACGGAGACGGCGGCGTAGCCGGTGATCTCGGCGAGCTGGCTCTCCAGCGCGGTGACGAGCTCGGTGTAGCCCTGCGTCTGGTCGACGGGGGCGTACGGGTGGATGTCCGCGAAGCCGGGCCAGGAGATGGCCTCCATCTCGGCGGTCGCGTTGAGCTTCATGGTGCAGGAGCCCAGCGGGATCATGGTGCGGTCCAGGGCCAGGTCCTTGTCCGAGAGCTTGCGCAGGTAGCGCAGCATGCTGGTCTCGGAGCGGTGGCTGTGGAAGATCGGGTGCTGGAGGTACTGGGTCGTGCGGGTCACGTCCGCGGACAGGACGGACGCGGCGGCCGGGACCGTCACCTCGGGCGACGTGCCCGCGACGACCGCGAGCACGGCCGCGACGTCCTGGGCGGTCGTGGTCTCGTCGGCGCTGACCTGCACGTGGTCGGCGTCCGGCACGAACAGGTTGTACCCGGCGTCGGCCGCGGTGCGCGCGATCTCCCGGGCCCTGCCCGGGACGACGGCGCGGACCGTGTCGAAGAAGACGTCGTGCTCGACCTCGCCGCCGGCGGCGCGCAGGCCCTCGGCGAGAGACACGGCGTGCCCGTGCACGCGGGTCGCGATCGCCTTGAGCCCCTCGGGGCCGTGGTAGACCGCGTACATGCTGGCGACGATGGCCAGCAGCGCCTGCGCGGTGCAGATGTTGCTCGTGGCCTTCTCGCGGCGGATGTGCTGCTCGCGGGTGGCGAGCGCCAGGCGGTAGCCCGCGGCGCCGTCGGCGTCGATCGAGACGCCGACCAGTCGGCCGGGGAGCTGCCGCTCCAGGCCCTTCTTCACCGCCATGTAGGCGGCGTGCGGGCCGCCGTAGAACAGCGGGACGCCGAAGCGCTGCGCGGAGCCCACCGAGATGTCGGCGCCGAGCTCGCCCGGGCTGGCCAGGAGCGTCAGCGCGAGCAGGTCGGTGGCTACGGTGACGAGCGCGCCGGCCTCCTTGGCCTCGGCGACGACGGCGCGGGCGTCGAGCACCCGGCCGGACGCCCCGGCCTGCTGCAGCACGACGCCGACGAGCTGGCCGGCCGGCAGCTCGGCGGGCAGGCCCGCCCGCAGGCCGCCCGAGAGGTCCGCGACCACGACGGGGAGGCCGATCGCCTCGGCGCGGCCGCGCGCGACGGCGAGCGACTGGCCGAACAGGTCGGCGTCCAGGACGACGTAGCCCTCCTTGGCCCGCGAGGCGCGCCACATCAGGGCGACGGCCTCGGCCACGGCGCTGGCCTCGTCAAGCAGGGAGGCGTTCGCGATCTCGAGGCCCGTGAGGTCCTCGACCGCGGTCTGGAAGTTGAGCAGCGCCTCCAGGCGGCCCTGGCTGATCTCCGGCTGGTACGGCGTGTAGGCCGTGTACCAGGCGGGCGACTCGAGCACGTTGCGCCGGATGACGGCGGGCGTGTGCGTGCCGTAGAAGCCCTGCCCGATCATCTGGGTCTTGACCTGGTTCTTGCCCGCGAGCTCACGGAGGTGCGCGAGCACCTCGGCCTCGGTGCGGGCGGCCGGCAGGTCCAGCGGCGCCTGGCTGCGGATCGCCTTGGGGACGGCCCGGTCGACGAGGGTATCCATCGTGTCGATGCCGAGCTGGTCCAGCATGGCGCGGACCTCGCGGCCGCGGGGGCCGAGGTGCCGGTCGGCGAAGACGTCGGGGTCGAAGACGTCGGAATGGTGGGGCGTGCTCACGGCGGGCTCCTGGCTGTCCGAGGGCGTGGGGACGACTGCGGTCCCTCCCCGCTCTGTCATCGGACCCTGCCCGCGTGCGGGCATGCGTCGACCTGAGAGTTTTGCCGGTCCGTCATCCCTCCCGGACAGCGGGGAGAAGGGCGGGACGCGCCGGCTTGCACCGTCGGTGGAGCCCCCGCGCCCGGCGGCCCGGGCCTTCGACAGGCTCAAGGCACCGCGGCGGCGGCTCGCTTTCCAGAGTTGCCTCACCGCGGCGGTACGGGGGCCTGAGAGATTCCCGGGGAGGAAATTGCTCCTTCGGCGCCGGTTCGCGCGGCGTCTGGACGACGACGGCGCGGGGCCGGACTCTCCCGCCGCGGTTCGGGCGGCACGGTCCCGGTTCGAGCCGATGGAGGTCGGGCCGGGGCCGTTGAAGATGTTCAGTTATGCGGACATCGTAGCGGGCGCTACCCGAGGTCGATCTCTCGGGCCGCGAGGACCATCTCGTCCACCACCGCCCGGACGATCGGGCCGGGCTCGTGCCGGTTCTGGCGGTGCCGCACCACGAGCCGGCGCGAGCCGAGCCCGGCGAGCGACACGACGACGACGTTGTCGGGCACCTCCCGCTGGAGCGCCAGGGCGGGCAGCATCGCGACGCCCTGTCCGGCGGCGACCAGCGAGATGGCGGTGTCGAAGTCGTTGTACGCGTGGCGGGTCTCGAAGGTGGTGCCGAGCTGGGCGGCGAGCCTGCTCAGGGCGCGCTCGGCGGCCGACTCGGCCTGCGGCCCCACCCAGGCGAGCGCGGCGAGGTCGTCCAGCCGCTCCGGCTCGGGAAGGCTGGTGGGCACGACGATGCGCCACGGCTCGTCGAGCAGCGGCACGTCGTGCGCGCCCCGCGGCGCCGGGGCGTCGACGGCGACGTCGCGCTCCAGCACCACCGCGTCCAGGTCGCCGGCCCGCAGCTTGCGCACCGACTCGATCGGGTCGTACTCCTGGACGTCGACCTCGATGTGCGGGTGGCGTTCCGCGAGCGAGACGAGCATCGGGGCGATGACGGTACGGATCGCCGTCTGGATGGACCCGACCGAGATGCGGCCCGTGAGCTCGCCCTCCAGGGCGGCAACGGCCTGCCGCGCCTGGACGAGCTCCGCCTCGATGCGCTCGGCGGCGTCGGCGAGCACCCGGCCGGCGGGGGTGAGCGTGACGCCGCGGGGGCCCCGGTCCAGCACGTCGATGCCCTCCTCGGCCTCCAGCCGGGCGATCTGCTGCGACACCGCCGACGGGGTCACGTGCAGCAGGTCGGCCGCCGCGAGGACTCCGCCGGCGCGGTGCACGGCAAGGAGGAACGCGAGTCGGCGCGGGTCAGTGGCCATGTAGCGATGCTACATCCCGGAGTCACGAACATTCGATTGTGCTGAACGCAGATCTGTCTCATGATTGACCGTGGCGGCAGCCGGACCCCCGGGTCCCGGGCCACTGCCACACCCTCCCCCATGGATTCCGCGTCTCGGTCTCCGCCACATCCTCGAATCGTTTCGAGAAGTTCCCCAGGAGTTCTCTCATGTCCCTCATGCTGGTCGTCACCGTCCTCGGCTGGGTTGGCGCGCTCGCCGGCCTCGTGGCCTATGCCATGGTCAGCCGCGGTCGCTGGAGCGCGGACTCGATGGCGTTCCAGGGCACCAACATGCTGGCGGCCGGGACCCTGCTCACCGTGGCCGCGGCGAACGGCATCTGGCCGTCCGCCGCCTCGAACCTGGCCGCCATCCTGATCGGCGTGAACGCGGTCTACACCGTGGTCCGCGCCAGGAAGCGCGCCGCCAAGGAGGCGGCCGCGGAGGTGCCCGTCCTGACGGTCGTCGAGGACGTGACGCCCGTCCAGGTGCCGGACCACGTGCCGGCCGGCCTCGCGGACCGCATGCCCGCGGCGCAGCCCGCCGTCGGCTACCGCGCGTACGCCGAGGCCGCCTGACGAGCGGACGTGTCAGACGTACAGGTCACCCGGGTGACCTGTACGTCTGACACGTAGTGCCCGCTCCGCGAGATCCGGTGTCTCCCCTCGGATCTCGCGGAGCATCGCGCGTCTCCCGTTGCGACCGGCGCGGTATGTGGTGCGCTGGCCTCATGACCCCGCGCATCCAGCAGGTGGTGCTCGACACCACGGACGCCCGTGCCCTCGCCGAGTTCTACCGGGAGCTGTTCGGGCTCACCTACCGCCCCGGCGACGAGGCGCCGCCCGAGGGCGAACCCGACCCGAACGGCAACGACTGGCTCGTGCTGCGCAACGACGACGGCGCGCACCTGGCGTTCCAGCAGGTCTACGACCTGCCGCGGTCGACCTGGCCGGAGTCCGGCATCCCGCAACAGCTCCACCTCGACACGACGGTGCCGGACGTCGACGCCCTCGTCGAGGCCCGCGACCATGCCCTCGCGCTCGGCGCGACGCTGCTCTACGACCGGTCGGACGACCCGGAGGAGCCCCTCTACGTCTTCGGCGACCCGATGGGCCATCCGTTCTGCGTCTTCGTGGCCTGAGACCGCGGCTTCGGTAGGCGGCGCTACGCCGTCGGGCCGGCGAGGGTCAGGTCGACGACCAGGGCCTGGTGGTCCGAGACCCCGGTGTCCACGGCCCGGCCCTCCACGGGGCCGAGGCGGCCGGGTCCGTCGTCGTCCAGGAGCACGTGGTCGATCTGGAAGCGCGGGTCGTGCCGCGGGAACGTGTCGCCCGTCGCGAGCGGCCGCCAGCCGGTGCGGTCGGCGGGCAGGGAACCGCGCAGGTTGAAGTCGCCCAGGAGCACCAGGGGCCGGGGCAGCCCCACGAGCCGACGGCGCAGGTAGTCCACCTGGTGCTCCGCCTGCCGCTCGCCGGGGGTGCCACGGCGGTAGCCGACGACGCGGCGTGCCAGCCCGGCCGCGCGGCCGACGGCGGAGAACTTGTACACGCTGAGGTGCGTGCACACCACGGTGACCGGCCCGGACGGCGCGTCCACCCGGGCCGCGAGCGCCACCCGCGGCTCGTCGGTGCCGAGCTGCACGCGGCCCCAGACCCACGGCGTCGCGGGTGGCAGGAGCACGGCGTGCCAGCTCAGGACGGGGTACCGGGACAGGAGCGCGATGCCGTAGCCGGGGGCGCCGTCGCGTTCCCGGCGGCGGGCCCGACGTCGGACGCCGGGGTAGCGGAACGGGCCGGCGAGCGCCGGCCGGAACCGGTGGTCGACGGCGCCCATGGCCTCGGCGCAGAGCGCGGCCTGGTCCGCTCCCCCGGAGCGCGCCTGCCCCTGGTCGACCTCCTGCAGCCCGACGACGTCGGCGTCGAGCGCGGCGACGGCCCCGGCCAGGCGGTCGTTGTCGACGCGACCGTCCGGGCCGAGGCCGTGCTGGACGTTGAAGGTGGCGATGCGCACAGCACCGATCATGGCGGTGCCGTGCGACATCCGCCATCGTCAGCGGTGCGGTGAGCGGTGCCCGGGGCGGGTCAGCCGACGGTGACCCGCACCTTCTTGACGTCGGTGGCGTTGACGTTGTTCTGCCGGTTGCCCACCTGCCAGGTGCCGGACGCGTCGGTCCACACCCGGACCTTGTAGACGCCGTCGGCGTCCGTCTTCACCGTCTTCTCCAGCTCGGGCCGCGACCCCACGATCCAGGAGACGTCCACGTTGGTGTAGCGGGCGGCCTTGAACGCGGCGCTGCCGCCGTCAGCGGCCAGGGACAGCTTGCGCACGCGGCCGGTCAGCGTGACCCAGCCGGGCTCGTCCAGCGAGGTCCTGTTCGCGGTGGCCGTGACGAGGCTGGCGCGGCGCAGGCGGAAGACCTCGAGGCTGTGCTCCTCGAACGAGAAGTCCTCGGAGGCGATCTCGCCGTCGTCGTCGGTCAGCGGCGTCTCCGTGTACACGCTCATCGAACCGCAGGCGCCGATCTCGTAGAGGCCGACGGGGTCCGTGGCCCGGAAGGTCTCCGTCGTGTGGCCGGAGCCCGGGTTGGTCCAGCGGGTCGGGGCGGTGTTGGTCCGCTCGCCGGACGCCCACCGGCCCTCGACGCTGATGTTCCGGAAGCAGGGCGTGAAGTCACCCTGGCCGTAGCTCTCCATCGTGGCGTCGAGCGGCACCTTCACGGGCGTGGTGCCGAGCACCACGTCCCGCGCGAAGACGCGGCCCTCCGCCCGGGGAGCGGTGTTCACCGTGAAACCCGACGTCTTGAGGGTCCACCTGTTGATCGGCCGGATCTCCTGGCGTACCTCGACCGTCGCGGGCTCGTGCGTGTCGTCGCCGTAGTAGCGGAGGCTCCACGTGGCCGTGCGCTGCGGGTTGATGTTGAACGCGAAGGCGCCGCTCGCGCTCACGAGCCCGTGGCTGGAGAAGAACTCGCGTCCGTCGTCGAGCACGCGGTAGACGCTGAACGGCGCGCCCTCGTGCGGCACCCAGTCCGCGGGCTCGCTCCCCGGCTCGGAGCCGCGGGCCAGGAGGCCGTACACGCGGCCGGACCCGCTCTGGTACGCGGTGTCCGGCGTCACGTAGACGTCCATGAACTGCGTCTCGGTCAGCTCGGCGGGCTCCTCGTCCGCCGTCGCGGGCGCCACCGCGCCGCTCACCACCAGCCCGAGAGCTGCCGTCAGGACCAGGATCGTACGGTTCTTCGACCTCATCGCCGTGCCCCTCGCTCGAGGTCCCCGATACCCGGGGGTCCCGTCCACTGTGAACCTCGGACGAGCGGTACGCACGGAATGTTCGGGTGAACTCGGCGCCCTCCCGGCGGTTCCACCCGGACATACCGGCCAAAGATCAGTGGCCGCCCGGGGCGCCCGGGTCGGCGAGGAACCGGTCGATCGCCTCGCGGGTGGGGACCACGGTCACGTCCGGGCCGGAGAACAGGTCCACCAGCGTGAGGGCGATGTCGCGCACCGCGATGTTCGCCAGGTTCGACGCCTCACGGAGCAGGCCGAACGCCTCTTCCTCGTCCACGCCGTAGACCACCATCAGCACGCCCTTGGCCTGCTCGATCACCGCGCGCCGCTGCGCCGAGGCCCGGATGGAGGCCGTCGCGTCGCGTGCCGCCGCCGCCCGGTGCGAGTCGGTGACGTCGATGAAGTACCCGAACAGCTCCGTCACCCGGCCGCTCTCCGGGTCGCGGAGCCCCTGCCCGGTCACCGCGAGCGTCCGCGTCTCGCCCGCGGCGTCGAGGATCCGGTGCACCGAGCTGAACGGCTGGCCCGTCTCGGCCGCCTCCAGCAGCACGCCGTCCACCCGGTCCCGGTCGTCGGGATGCTTGTGCGAGAGCATCAGGGGCGTCGTCGGCACGACCTGGCCCGGCTCGAAGCCGTGCATCACGTACACCTCGTCGGACCACGCCCACTCGCCCGTGGCCAGGTCCAGCCGGTACCGTCCCACCGGGGACGTGCTGCCGACCGCGAGCACCTCCTCGACCTCGTCCGCGATCGCGGGCTCGTCCGGCGTCGGTGCAGAGTTCACAAGGCTCCTTCCAGGGCCGTTGTCCCCAACCTGGCGGGACCGAGAGTACGGGAAGTGCGGCTCGGTGACCCCCGGGCTAGCGTGAACAGCGGTCGAAGAGAGGCCACTACGTCGACGCGTCGCACGACGATGGAGGACGACATGAGCCAGGACCAGGCGTTCCCACCGCAGCAGCAGAACCCGCCCGGGACCACCGACCAGATGATCCCGACGCCGGACCACGGGGAGACCAGCTACGTGGGCAGCGAGAAGCTGCTCGGCCGCAAGGCGCTCGTGACCGGAGGCGACTCGGGGATAGGCCGGGCGGTCGCGATCGCGTTCGCGCGCGAGGGCGCCGACGTCGCCCTGTCCTACCTGCCCGAGGAGGAGCACGACGCGCGGGCGACGGCGGAGTGGGTGCGCGGCGCGGGACGGCAGTGCGCCCTGCTCCCGGGTGACCTGCGGGACGAGGCGACGGCGCGCGGCGTCGCGCACCGGGCCGCCGGCGAGCTGGGCGGACTCGACGTGCTGGTGAACAACGCCGGCTACCAGATGGCACGGCGCGAGTCGGTGGCGGACGTGACCACCGAGGACCTGGACCGGGTGTTCAAGACCAACCTGTACGCGCTGTTCTGGGTGACGCAGGCGGCGCTGGAGCACATGGGCGAGGGCGGCGTGATCATCAACAACTCGTCGATCCAGGCGTACCAGCCGTCGACGTCGCTGCTCGACTACGCGTCCACCAAGGCCGCGATCAACAACCTCACGGTGAACCTCGCCGCCGAGCTGGGTCCGCGCGGCATCCGCGTGAACGCCGTGGCGCCCGGTCCCATCTGGACGCCGCTGCAGCCGGCCACCCAGCCCGAGGAGAAGATCACGTCGTTCGGCACGGACACCCCGCTGGGCCGGGCCGGCCAGCCCGCCGAGGTGGCGCCGGCGTTCGTCTTCCTGGCCTCGCCGGCCACGGCGTCGTACGTGTCGGGGACGGTGCTCGGGGTGACGGGCGGCAAGCCGGTGTTCTAGGAGCGTCCGGCGGCGCCCGTGACGGGGCGCGCCTGCAGGACGGCCGGCGTGCCGTCGTGCACCGCCCACTCGACGTCCATCGCGACGCCGTACAGCTCCTCGATCCGGACACCGAGCGTGGCGAGCCGCACCGCCTGCTCGTCGGTGAGCGAGGGCCGGTCCCGGAGCGCGGCGGACACCGGCTCGTCGCGGGTGCCGTCAGCCGTGCGCACGGTGCGGACCTCCTTGGTGCTCACCGCGCGCTCGACCGCCCCGCCGACCCGGGCGACGTAGAAGGTGTCGGGCGTGACCCGGCCGCCGACGACCGCCTCGCCCAGTCCCCAGGCCGCGTTGATCAGCACCCGGTCGCGGGAGCCGGTCATCGGGTCGACGGTGAACAGGACGCCGGCCGCGTCGGCGTCGACCAGCCGCTGCACCACCACGGCGAGCGTGACCTCGTCGGCGGGGATGCCGCGTCGCGCCCGGTAGGCGATCGCGCGCGCCGTCCACAGCGAGGCCCAGCAGTCGCGGACCGCCCGGAGCAGGGCACCCTCGCCGCGGATGTTGAGGAACGAGTCCTGCTGGCCCGCGAACGACATGCCCGGCAGATCCTCGGCCGTCGCGGAGGAGCGGACGGCGACGGCGGGTTCGACGGCGTGTGCCGATCCGGCCGTGCTGCCGCCCGCGGCGCCGTCCGGGGAGCCGCCCGCGGCGCGCAGGCTCGCGTACCCGGCCCGGACGGCGTCGGCCAGCGGCTCCGGGACCTCCAGCGCGGCGAAGACCTCGGCGATCCGGGCAGCCGCGGCCTCGTGGGTCTCGGGGCGGTCGGGGTCCACGTCCCGCGCGGCGGCGAGGATCGCCTGCTGCGGCGGACCGGCCACCGCGGACCGGTATGCGTCGGTGGTGACGTGGAACCCGCCCGGGACCGGCAGGCCGGCCGCGGCCAGGCGGGCGAGGGACGAGCCCTTTCCGCCGGTCACGGCCAGTTCCACCGCCGTGGGGTCGTCGAGCGGCAGCGTGAACGAGTGCGTGACGTCCGTGCTCACGACGGTTCTCCTTCGATCTGGCCGTCCTCGGAGGCTAGATCTGGGCGCCGGCCCGGTCAACACGCTCGCGGCGGCCGTCTGACCTGCGGATTCGGAGACGCGTCACGGGGCATGGAACCTTTCTCGTGGGTCGCCGCGTGGTGGGGGACATGACGAGGGAGAGCACGCGAACATGTTCGCCGAGGTGAGCGACGAGGCGCGGGTCCAGGTCGACGTCACGCGCACCAAGGACCAGGAGTTCACGGCGTTCGTGCACGAGGCGGGACCGTACCTCCACAAGACGGCACTCCTCCTGTCCGGTGACGCGCACCGCGCGGAGGAGCTGGTCCAGGCGACCTTCGAGCGCACCTACCGGTCCTGGCACCGGGCGCGCGCCGGAGAGCCGCGGGCCTATGCCCGCCGCATCCTGCTCAACCTGCGCATCGACGGCTGGCGGCGCACCCGCGGCGAGGTGGTGTCCGACGTCGTCCCCGCGGGGTCGGTCGCCGGTCCGGCCGAGGGTGTGGCCGTGCGCGACGAGGTGGTGCGCGCGCTGGCCGCGCTCCCGCTGGCGCAGCGCCGGGTGGTGGTGCTGCGGCACCTGCTCGACCTCACCGAGCAGCAGACGGCCCGCGAGCTCGGGATCGCCGTCGGCACCGTCAAGTCCGCCAACGCACGCGGGATCGCCCGCCTGCGCGAGATCTTCCAGGAGGGCGAGCGATGAGCATCGACGACACGGGCGTCGTGGCGCGCCTCCGGGCCGGCGCCGACCAGGTCGAGCGGCACGAGTTCGACGCGGCACAGGTGGTGGCCGGGAGCCGGCGCGCCCTGCGGCGACGTCGTGCCTGGCAGGCCCTGGGCGGCGGCACGACGGCGGCCGCGGTCGCGTTCTCGCTGGCCCTCGCCGGTCCGGTTCCGGTGCCGGGGGTCGGCGAGCTGACGCTGCCGGGGAGCGAGCAGATCCGCGAGCTGTTCGGGCTGACGGAGGCTTCGGACTGCGTCGCGCCGGAACCTGCGTTACGCCGAGACTCCGTCGACTGGGACACCAGTGTGCGCCCGGAGGTGACGTTCGACCTGGCCGACGCCCGACCGGTGTCCGCCTGCTCCGACGTGACGCTCGACAAGGTCTTCCAGCGCTCCGATCTCTGGCCGGAGACCCTGACCGAGTCCGGAGGGTTGTGGTGGACGGGCACCAAGAACGGCCTGGAGGCACGGAACCCCAGCGAAGACCCCTACGTGATCGGCCATCACCTCGTCGACGGTCCTTCCCGGGAGATCATCGTGGAGATCGCGCGTGTGGAGGGCAAGGAGACCTTCATCGGAGGGCTCAGCGCCGAGAACGGCCGCATCGCCTGGTACGAGCGCACGCTGACCGGTTCCGAAAGCATTGCCGACATGCCACGCACGATTCGCGTCGCCGGGATCGGCGAGCCTGTCCGGACGATCGCCCAGGTCCCTTCGCTGGACGTCGGCAGCCTAAAGTTGACGGGGCAGCACATCGCCTGGCAGCACGGTTCCAGCGTGTCGCTGGCCCCCTTCGACGGCTCCGGAGCTCCGGAGACGGTGACCGACCACGCGACCGCCGTCGGGGCAGGCCATCACGAGATCGTCGTCGCCGCACTCGACCAGCCGGCGTCCGGGGCCTGGACCACTACCTTCACCAGCTACGACGACGACGGCAGCGAGACGACGGTGCTGGTCCTGGAGCATCCGCGCGACACATCCGTTCCGCTGGTCGACATCACCGAGGATGTCCTCGCCTACACGCTGGAGGGTGGCGACCTCGTCGTCCTGCCCCGGGTCGGCGGAGTGGTCGATCCCGCGGCGTCGAACGGCGTCGTGATCCGGCCGGGTGGCGCCGGTGTCGACACCCTGACCGCTGAAGCCGACAGGGTCGCCTGGGCGTCGGGGCGCATCGGATACCTGCTGCGGGACGTCCCGTCGGGCGGCGAAGGCCGACCGGACCTGCTACGACTCGGTCAGAGCGGGCCGGAACACAGGATGATAATCGGCCTCAACGGGGGTCTGATCGCATGGAACACGGCAGGCGACCCCGGGCCCCAGGTCAACGTCGGCACCCTGCTGGACCCGGACGCCGGTGCCGCGCTCCGGGACTCCGAGGCGGAGGCACCCGGAACGTCTGCCGGGGCGAAACCCGCCGCGCCTTTGGTCACAGTCCCGGAGGACGCCGTCTTCCACACCTACGACTGAGCGGTGCGGAGACGGAAGAGGTCCGCCTCCAGGATGTGACCTGGAGGCGGACCTCTGCGGGTGCTTCGCCGGGTTCGGTCAGCGGACCGTGATCGTCACCGACCGCTCCGACGGGGCCTGCAGGCTGGAGCCCACGTACTTCGCGATCCACTTGCCGGACTTGCTCGTCTTTGCGGTCGTCCGGTACACGCCGCTCGAGTTCGTGCGGACCGTCTTCTTGTAGACGGGCCCGGCCGAGCCGGCCGGGTCGAAGTACAGCTTGACCGCCGTGTTCGGTGCCCAGCGGTTCGCGGCCTTGGCAGCACTGATCAGCTGCACCTTGCGCACCGAGCCCTTGAGCTCGATGTTCCGGGACCCGGTGAACGACGTCGACGACGCGGAGATGGTGGTGGTGCTGGCACGGCGGACCCGGATGGTGGTGATGGGCTTGTGCGGCATCTTGACGTACAGATTTCGGAGGGTGCCGCTGCCGTCCCGGTCCCAGTAGTCGTCGTAGTGGCCGATCTTGTAGTTGTAGTAGACGTCGTAAAGGCCTGCGGGATGCACCGCGGACATGCGATAGGTCTGCACCGCGCTGTACCTCGTGGACCATCTTCCCCAGCCGGGTGTGAGGAACTCGCCCGCGCTGTACTGCCCCTCGGCACGGCGGGTGACCAGGTAAGGCCGGGGGTCGAAGGACGTGTTGCCTCCCGGCGACAGAATCCCCGCATCGAGGTACACGGTCTGCGGTTCCACACCTGTCACGACGTCTTGAGTCGTCACCCTCATCTTCGCGGTAAAGCCGTTCTTCGTGGCCGAGATTCCGCCGGACCGGACGGTCTCGTTGGTCGACCTCGCGGTGAAGGTCGCCATCTTGGTCCCCCTGGGCTCACCGCTCTCCTGCGCGATGATGTCGTACGTCCCCGAGGTGGACGGCCGGTAGGTCCTCTGGAACCAGCCGTCCTCGTCGGTGACGACTCTGTCCACCGCACGACGGGGCGCCGTTCCCTTGGGGTTGAAGTACACGTCCACCGTCGCCTCGACGAAGGGTTGGCGCGAGCTTGCGTCCCCGACGTACCCGTGGAGCTGGACCGCTGTACCGGCCGGAGCGGCGTTGGGCGCCAACGCCACGTCGTAATAGGTGTACAACATCTGCGGCCCGACTGATCCCGAGGCCGCATCGTCCGGGCTCGCGGCACTCGCCGGCGGCCCGCCCAGCAATGTCCCGGCCAGCACCAGTCCGAGCGCAGAAGTGAACAGTTTTCGGGCACCGACGACCATGGGATACCTCGCGAGGAGAATGTGACCCGAGAACCGGGAGCAAGCACAGATCCTGCCAGTACCGGGGAATTTCCAGGCCGGTATTTCCGGGTGAACTTCCGGGCAGCACAAAGGTCCGCCCCCACCAGGCGATCAGGCACGGATTCGCGGGAGAACCCATGCCTGACCGGCTGGCGAAGGCGGACCTCTGTCCACCGTCAGCCGAGGAGGAGCTAGCCGACGGACACGTTCACGCCCGCCTGCGACGGAGCCAGCAGGCCCGTCCCGGCGTACTTGGCGATCCACTGGCCCGTGGAGGCAGCCCGGACCGACGTCGAGAACGTCCCGTCGGCGCCCGTGGTGACCGTCTTCTTCAGAGTCGGCCCGGCGGAGCCCGCGGGGTCGAAGAACAGCTTGACCGCCACGTTCGGCGCCGGACGGATCGCCGCGCCACCGCCGCTGACCAGCTGCACCCGCTCGACGTCGCCGCTCAGCGTGATGTTCCGGGCGGAGGGCACCGACGCCTGCGACGCCGCGACCGTCGTGGTGCTGGCGCGCTTGACCGAGATGGTCGTGACCGCGGGGTCCTCGACCAGCACGTTGTGCGTGCAGTTGCTGGTGCCACCCTCGAGGCCGTCCCAGTCCGGAGCGGAGCACGCCTTCATGGCGTCCCGGATGCCGATGTCGTAGACACCGGCCGGGAGGGTCGGGTTGAACGTGATCGTCGCGTGGCTCGTGCCGAGACCGGAGTGCGTCATGTCGCGCTGCACGCGGTACCCGTCCGGGTAGTTGCCCTCGCCCCGCCGGCTCTCCGCACTGATCCAGCCGGAGGTGCCGCCGACGGTGAAGCCGAGGCTGCCGACGTCGACCCGGCGCTGCACGGGGGCGAGGCCCAGCACGACGTCGTGCGTGATGAGGTGGTCGCCCGCGGTGTAGGCGCCCTGCGTGGCGGAGACGGTGCCCTCGCGCAGCTTGGTGTCCCGGGCGCGCTCCCCCGAGGTCAGCGTCCACACGGCCTTGGCGCCGGTGTCCGTCATCGGCATCTCGGCCCGCCACTTGCCCGACGCGCCCGGCTTCTGCCGGGTCGTGAAGTAGCCGCGGTCGTCCGTCGTGAGGGTCTCGATGAAGACTTCCGGCGCGTCGCCCGTGGGGTCGAAGTACAGCTTGACCTCCTGGTCGGCAGCCGGCTCGTAGTCACCGGTCCCGAGGCTCCGGATGTTGGCCGCCCCGGAGACCGAGATGGTCGAGCCCGCGGGCGCGCTCGACGGCGAGGTCCAGATCAGGGGGATGTTCCGCTTCGCCCGGAACGGCACCAGGACCGGGTCCGCGGTGCGGATCGGCACCTTGACCACGCCGTCGGTCGTGGTCACGTCGATCTCCGCGGACACGGACACCTCGTAGACGCCGGGTGCGGCGTCCGCGGGGAGCGTGACCTTCGAGGTCCACGTGTTCGCCGTCCCCGACGCCACGAACTGGGCGCCGGTCAGGCTGCGCCCGTCGGGGTCGATCATCGTCATGCGCCCGGACCGCATGGCCGCGGACGAGCCGTTGTGCGTGATCGACATGGTGCCGGTGATCGAGCCCTGCACGTCCCCGCCGGGCGGCAGGGAGATCTTCGCGGAGACGACGACGTCGTCCACCTTCTTGGTCATGCCCTGGACCGTCGTGGTGCCGGGCGGGGGAGCGCTGCTCGCCTCCGCCGCGATGCCCGGAGTAGCGGCAACGCCGGTCATCATCAGTGCGGCCCCGAGCGCCATGCTCAGTGGCGCGCGCATCCTCGATCTCATCAATGCAGCCCCCTTGTTCGAAGGACGCGGACGCGTCCCGCCCAGCCGCATGCTCCCCCGGCAGACAGGGGCGGGCCACGGGAGGCGGTGATGCGAGCGGGTGAATTTCTCTCACCCGCAACGCCAAAACGGACGTTGAGTGAGAATGGGGATTATGCAGACCGACGGCCGGCAGGAGACGCAGACCGAACGCGCGGACCGGAACTGGAACGAGCTCCTCCAGGAGCTGCGCGTGATGCAGACCGGCGTCCAGATCCTCACCGGTTTCCTGCTGACCCTGCCGTTCCAGTCGCGGTTCGCGGACCTCGACCGGTACCAGGTGACCGTCTACCTGGCCCTCGTCGTCGCCTCGGTCACCGCGACCGGCCTCATCGTGGCCCCGGTCAGCGTGCACCGCGCGCTGTTCCGCAAGCAGCTCAAGCGCAGCATCGTCACCCTCGCGGACCGCATCACCCGCGCCGCCCTCGCGGTCCTCGCCCTGGTGATCACGGGTGCGACCCTGCTCGTGTTCGACGTCGTCGTCGGACGGACGGCGGGGATCGTGGCCGGGGCCAGCGCGCTCGTGCTGCTGGCGCTGCTGTGGGTGCTGCTCCCCGCGGTGCTGCGCCGGCGGGCCTGAGCCGGCGCAGCACCCAGGACTACCTGACGGTGACCGAGACCGTGCGGCTGGACGGCGCGTTCAGCGATGTCCCCGGGAACTCCGCGATCCACCTGCCCGACGCGCTCATCGGGAACTTCGCGGTCCAGGCGCCCTTCGCGTTCGTGGAAACCGTCTTCTTGTACCGGGCGGGAGCGGAGCCTGCCGGGTCCCAGTAGAGCTTCACAGACGTCTTCGGGGCGAGGCGGTACGCGGCCTCCCTCTTGCTGACGAGCTGCAGCTTCCGCACGGAGCCCTTGAGGGTGACCCAACCGGGCTTGGCGAGTACCTTCGACGACGCGGAGATCGTCGTCGTGCTGGCCCGCTTCACGGTAAGGGTCGTGACGGTGTCGTCGTTGATCCGCACGTTCTTGCTCCCGCAGCTGCCGGACGTCGGGTACGCCTCCCCCCACCACTTCGTGCAGGAATTAACCGTGACATCGGCGCCGACGTCGTACACCCCGGGCGGAGTCAGAGCGTCCATCCTCGTCGTGATGTAGCCCGCCGTGCCGTCCCCGCTGAACTTGTGGCGCGGCCAGAGATGACGGCCGTTGGGGTAGATACCTTCTCCCCGACGCCCGTCGAGGTGCACGCCGTAGACGCTCAGGATCGTGCCGAACGTCGTCACACCGAAGTCGACACGCACGGTTTGCGGTTCCAGCGTCGTCACGACGTCCGTCGACGTCACACGGATTCCCGCAGTCACACCGTTCTGCGTCCGCTCAGCTGTACCTTGATGAATCGCCAAGTCATGGGGCCGGGCGGTCTGTGTGACACGGACCGTCGCCGCCAGCTGGGTCTCGTTCCCGGCGTAGGAGGCGTACCACTTGCCCGGTCCCGCGACACGAGTGCTGAAACTGTAGAAGCCCGTTTGGTCGACCTTCGCGCTACCCAGCGTTCTGCGAGTCGCGGCCCCGTCAGGATCGAACGCGAAATCGACCACCGCGCCCGTCGCCGCGACCGGGGCGTATTCATCAGTGCTGTCGCGGACGAGCCAGCCCAGAGAACCCGCGAGCGTGGTGACCGCCCCGACCGGCATGTTGGCCGACCGAACCGTCATCTCGAGGTCGGACCGATAGAGAACCTGGAACGTCACGACGTCCGCCGCTCCGATCCGCACCGAGGCGGGGCCCGAAGGACCGTCGACATCGACAAACGCAGTGAAAGAGACCGTGTAGTCGCCGATCGGCGCATAGTTCTGGAGCCGCGGTACAGCCCGCAGGTGACCATCTGCAATCTCTGTGAGACCCGAGTCCCCCGCCCTGAGGTCTCTTCCGGCTGAGTCGGTCACGACCACCCATCCCTGGTCCAGCGAGATCGCAGTGCCGTCGTGCTCGAGGTAGATGTCGACCGGCAGCTCATAGGGCGTGGTCGTGGACCGATCCTCCACGACGACGCGCGCCGTCACCTCGTACCCACCGGACGTGACGGTGACCGTGCCTTCACGCACGTCCGCCTCGGCCGGAATCACACCAGCGCCTGTGATCAGCAGCATCGTTCCGAGCGTCGCGCCGAGCGCACGCCTCACCTGTGACATCACTGTCGTGGCCTCGCAAGAAGGAAGGGAGAAGTCACCGGAGATCCCGGGCACCGAGATCCTGCCAGAGAGGGCCTGCCGGCCACGCGGTCAGCCGGATATCCACAGGGTGATCTTCGCGAGCTCCTCAGAGCGTCTTGTGCCAGGCCACGATCCGGTCGACCGCGCGCGACACCGTGTCGAGCGACGACGCGAACGACAGCCGCACCCACTCCCCGCCGTGCACGCCGTCGAAGTCGGTGCCGGGCGTGATGGCGACGTCGGCCTCCGCGAGGAGGCGGGCGCAGTAGGTGATCGAGTCGAGCCCGAACGAGGCGATGTTCCCGTAGAGGTAGAACGCGCCGTCGGCCGGGGCGACGGGCCGCCAGCCGAGCTCGCCGAGCCGCTCCAGGAGCAGCCTGCGCGACGCCGCGTACCGCGCGACGTTCTGCGCCGCCGCCTCGTATCCCTCGGGCGTGAACGCCGCGATGCCCGCGTGCTGCGCGAGCGCGGGCGGCGAGAGCGCCACGTTGCTGGCGAGGGCGTCGACGGGTGCGACCAGCTCGTCGGGCAGCACCAGCCAGCCGAGTCGCCAGCCGGTCATCGCCCAGTACTTCGAGAACGAGTTCACGACGACGGCGCCCTGGTCGACGAACGTCGACGCGGTTGCCTGCGCCACCTCGTCCGAGTAGGCGATGCCGTGGTAGATCTCGTCGCTGATCAGGCGCACGTCGTGGTCGGCGCACCACTCCGCGACGGCCGCCAGCTCGGCCGGCGTGATCATCGTGCCGGTCGGGTTGGCGGGCGAGGCAACCATCACGCCGTCGAGCCCGCCGCCGTAGTACGCCTCGTTGAGCTGCGACACCGTGGGCTGGTAGCGAGTCTCGGGGCCGCAGTCGAGCTCCACGACCTCGCAGCCCAGCGCAGACAGGATGTTCTTGTAGGCGGGGTACCCGGGCCGCGCGAGCGCCACCCGGTCGCCGACGTCGAACGACGCGAGGAACGCGAGCACGAAACCGCCGCTCGACCCCGTGGTGACGGCGATCCGCGCGGGGTCGACGTCGACGTCGTACCAGCGCTTGTAGTGGCCCGAGATCTCGGCGCGCAGCGCCGGCACGCCCATCGCCTCGGTGTAGCCGAGGTTCCCGTCGCGGAGCAGGGCGATGGCACGCTCCCGCACGACGTCGGACGCGCCGGTCGACGGCTCCCCCGCACAGAGGTTGAGCACGTCGGCACCGGTGGCGCGGCGCGCGTTCGCGGCGGCGAGCACCTCCATGACGGCGAACGGGGGCACGTGGGACCGACGAGAGACCTTCATGCCGCCATCATGGCCCACCTGGGGCCCCTGTCATCCGCGAGCCACCCTTTCGGGCCGCTTGTGAAAGTTGTAACATGACGCCCATGGCGCCGGGACCGCGCGACGACGCAGACAACGACCCCCTCCGCCGGGCCGCGCAGTACCGCGTGAGCCGGGAGGCCGACGCCGAGCGCGCGGACACCGCCCGCTCCCCCGAGCGCCCCGCCGACGAACCGGACGACGACGCCAACGGCTCCCCCGGCAAGCGGCCCGGCAGCATGACCGTCGAGGAGCGCTCCCGCTACGTGGACGTGGTGATCGACCAGGCGATGCACCGCGGCGAGTTCGACAACCTGCCCCTGCACGGCAAGCCGATCCCGGGCATCGGCGGCAAGCACGACCCCGACTGGTGGGTCAAGGGCCTGATCGAGCGCGAGAACATCACCGGCGTCCTGCCGTCGGCGCAGCTCCGCAAGGACGACGCCGAGCTGGACGCCCGGCTCGACCTCGAGGCGATGGAGGAGCGCGTCCGGGAGATCGTCGGCGAGTTCAACGCCCGCGTGGTGGACGCGCGGCGCCAGCTCCAGGGCGGGCCACCGATCGTCACGCCCACCCGCGACGTCGACGAGCAGGTGCGCAGGTGGCGGGAGCGGCGGGCAGCACGAAGGGCCGCCGCGTCGGCCCCGGCGCCGTCGCGCGAACCGGGGACGCCGGCCCGCCGGCCCTGGTGGAAGCTCTGGTGACGGCGGGTCAGAACCCGTAGGCCGTCACGATGACCACGGCGGTCATCAGCCAGTACGGCACCGACCCGAGCGCGAACCCGAGACCTGCTGCGATGGCCATCCGTCCGCGGCCCGCGCCGAACCTGCTGGACACCGCTCCGACCGCCATCGTCAGGCAGCCCACGATGGTCACGCCCTCTGCCGCGCCCTGCGAGATCAGCATCCCGAGGACGAGCGCCACCAGCCCGACGACCGCCTCGCCGCGAGCGAGGTACGGGCCACCTCGACGGGCCCGCGAGTGAGTCTCCTGGTGCGTTGTCATGGCATCGCCCCTCGTGCCCGACATCGGTGTGGGCACCTCCGTTCCAGGATCGCACCATGACCCGTTCTTTGCCAGGGACGCCCGGGATCCAGGGACGCCCGGGATCAGGCCCGTGGAGCGCCGTCGTCGGCCGGGGAGAGCACGTAGCCGCGGAACCAGCGCCGCGTCTCGCGCCACACCTGCTCCCGGGCGGGCGCGGCGGAGAGGGTGGCGTCGTGCAGGCCGCCGGCGATGCGCACGAGCGTGGTGAGGGAGCCGACGTCGGGCACGCGGCGGGCGATGCCGACCACGTCCAGCACCGAGTCCGTGCTCCTCATCTCCTCGCTCCACCGCGTCGGGATGCTGCTGCGGGCGCTGAGCAGCACCAGGACCGGCACGTCAATGCCCAGGCCGCGGGCGACCTGGTCCTGGCCGCGGAAGATCGCGGCGAGCCAGGCGGGGGTGGCGCGCCATCCGGCGTCGGGCCGCCAGGCGACGTCGTAGTCCCACTCGCCGTCGAACCGCGACGAGATCGAGCGCGCGTAGAGGCCGCGGTCGAGGTTGACGAGCTGGCTGCGGGGCACGAGCACGGACTGCACCCGGATGCCGGGCTCCATGAGCTTGCGCCCCGCCTCGCGGGTCTGGAACTCCAGCCACGGCCCGTTCAGCACGAGCCCCGCGACACGCTCCTGGTTGTGCGCCGTCCACAGGCTGAGGATGAGGCCGCCCGTGGAGTGGCCCATCAGCACGAGCCTGCGGTCCGTCCGCTGGTCGCGGCCGTGCCCCATGACATCGAGCGCCGCCTCGATCTCCTCGTCGTAGATCGCGAGGCTGCGGACGTAGCCCGGGGTCTGGCCCTCGCGCAGGCTGCGGCCGTAGCGCCGCAGGTCGAGCGCGTGGAACCGCACGCCCTGGGACTCCCAGAAGTCCGCGAGGTGCGTCTGGAAGAAGTAGTCGAGCCAGCCGTGGACGTAGAGCACGTCGACGCCGGCGTCGGGCGGGGTCGGGTCGGGCGGGGTCCCGTCCTGCTGCGCTGCGCCCGGCTCGCCGTCCGCGTCCGCGTGGTGGCGTGCCGCGCCCGGCAGCCGCAGCCGGCGTCCGAGCTCCGACAGCTCGTCCCAGAGCCGGGCCACCTGCGGGTTCTCCGCGCCGATCCGGTGCATGACCCGGCGTGGCCCGGCCTCGCCGTCGCAGTCCGCCGCGCCCTCGCCCGTCCCGTCAGGGGCGGGCCGGGCCCGGCGCACCAGCGTCGCGACCACCTCGGGCTCGTCCTCGTCGGGCTCCAGCGGCAGGGTCAGTCGTTCGAAGCCCGGCAGCACGTCGGGCTCCCAGACCGGCTCCGAGGCCGGCCCGTCGTCAAGACCGGGGGAGAGGCTCGTCATCTGACCGACGGTAACCGGAGGTGCGCCCACTCCGCCGGGTAGTCGTCGAGCCAGACCTCGAACGAGCGCGCCGCACGCCCGGCCAGGTGCCCGACGTCGGGGCTCACCCGCGCGAGCACACCCGCCTCGATCGCCTGGCACTGCGTGATCCAGTCCTCCACCTCGGTGGCGGTCGACCGGTAGAACAGGGCGCGCGCCTGCTCCACCGTCTGGGGCACGTACCTGATGGTCCGGCCGACGGCCTCCGAGAGCGTCGCCGCGATCTCGTCGAAGCCCAGGGCCTCGGGCCCGGTCAGGTGGTAGGCCAGGCCCGCGTGCCGGCCCGGGTCCTCGTCGAGGAGGACGGCGGTGGCGACGTCGGCCACGTCGTCGTGCGACACGGTGGCGACCCGGCCGCGGCCGGCCGGTGCGCGGAGCAGCGCGTTCTGACCCGAGCCCGACGACTCGTCGTACACCGCGAACGTGGGGGTGCGGTGGAACATGCTGGTGCGCAGCATCGTCCACGTGAGGTCGGTACCCCGCAGGTACTCCTCGGTGCGCCAGTCGTCGCGGGCGCCGGAGGCGATCGCGTCCGGCGCCACCCCGATCGACGAGACGTAGACGACGTGCCGTACCCCGGCGAGCACGGCGGCGTCGATCGCCGCGCGATGCCTGGTCAGCCGGCCCGGCCGGTCCCGGCCCGGCACGAGGAAGACGGCGTCGGCGCCGGCGAAAGCGCTGGTCAGAGCCCTTGTGTCGGCGTCGGCCGGGATCGCCGTGACCTCGGACTCGGGCAGCGGGGCGCCGTCGGGCAGACGCGGTGCGACCCCCCTGCCCGTGACCAGCAGGCGCTGCCGGCCGCCCGCCGCCGCGAGACGGAAGGCCAGTCTGGAACCCAGCCGACCGTCGGCCCCGGTGAGGACGATCAGCCGTTCCGGCGACACGGGGGTCATCCACTCACCGTAGACGGCGGACCGCCGGTCAGCCGGTCGGGGCAGGGTGAAAAGCTGGTCAGGTGCCCGAGGACACACCCAGCTCGGCCCGGACGAAGTCGACGACACCGTCGGCCGCGGCCTCGATCTCGGCGAGGCACTCCTCGAAGTCCTCGGGCCCGCCGTACCAGGGGTCGGCGATGTCGAGCTGCTGCTCGGACGCGCCCTCCGTGGCGGGGTCGAACGACCGGTACATCCGGATCGCCGGATCGGCCTGGCCCCGGCCGGCGAGGTTCCGGAGGGCCTGCGCGTGGCGCGCCGTCATCGCGAGCACCAGGTCTCGCGAGCCGACGTCGTCCCTGGTCACCTGGCGTGCCCGATGGCCGTCGCCGACGGGGTACCCGTGCTCGGCGAGGACGGCCCGGGCGCGCCGGTCCACCGGGTTGCCGTGCTCCTCGTCGCTCACGCCGGTCGAGTCGATCTCCACGGCGTCACCCAGGCCCGCGGCCTCGAAACGGTCGCGGAGCACGATCTCGGCCATCGGGGACCTGCAGATGTTTCCGGTGCAGACGGTCATCACGCGGTAGGCAGTCACGCACACATTCTCCCCGGCCGCACCAGCCGCCTGCGAGCAGGGAACCGAGGCGCGGGAAAGCCCGCGGGGCGACGAATGTCAGCCGTGCTGGACGAGGGCACGGCACCCGCGGGCTCCGGTGGTCGCGAGGAAATCGCCACCAGTGTCCCGTTGCGCCTGAGCTGGTCAGGAAGGCCCCGTGCTGAGCCCCCCGACCGCCGTCGGCGCGAAACGCTTACGCGTCACGCGACTAGCGCGCGACCACCTCATGGGTCCGATGTGAAATCACTTCTCGGATCACCTCCCTTCTCATGTGCCACTGAACCTACGCCGCACCGCGCGGTACGCCCAGGCTTTTTCCTTCGGGCGAAATTCGTCGCCCCGGGCATGTCAGGGAGCGACGATTTTTCGGGGACCGGCTCGTCTGCCCTGCATGACCACCACCACCGTCGACGCCCTGACGACGTCGGCCGACGGGACGCGGATCGCGTTCGACCTCACGGGGCCGGGCCGTGGCCTGGCGCCTGCGGTCGTCGTGGTCGACGGCGTGCTCGCGCACCGGATGCCCGTCACGCTCGCGGTGGCGTCCGTGCTGGGCGACCGCGTGACCACGCTGCGGTACGACCGGCGCGGGCGGGGCGGGAGCGGTGACACCCGGCCGTACAGCGTGGACCGCGAGGTCGACGACATCGCCGCGTTGCTCGAGGTCACGGGCCCGGCGGCGTTGGTGGGGATCTCCACGGGCGGGTTCCTCGCCCTGCGCGCCGCCGCCGACCTGGGCTCCTGCGTGACCGGTGTGCTCTGCTACGAGCCGGGCTACGACGTCGCCGGCGGGGAGCCGCCCGCCGACCCCCGGATGATCGCGGGGGTGGAGGCCTGCGTCGAGGCCGGCGACCCGGGCAGCGCGGTCGAGCTGTTCCTCGACGTGGTGGGCATGCCGTGCGCCCTGGTGCCGCGGATGCGGGCCTCGGCGTCGTGGCCGGACCTGGAGGCGATGGCGGCGACCATCGCCTACGACGGCCGGGTGCTCGCCGCCGTCGCCCTGGGCCGGCGCGCGCTGATGGGCCGGTGGGACGGGATAGACCAGCCGGTCGTGGTGGCCCACGGGGCCGCGAGCGCCGCGCAGGTGGCGGCGTCGGCGCGGTCCCTCGCGGCGGTGCTTCCGGCGGCGCGTCGCGTGACCCTGCCCGGGCACGGGACGGACGTGCCGCCGGAAGCGATGGCGGAGGCCGTGGCCGGCCTCCTCGGGATCAGTCCGTGACCGTGGCCCGGAAGCCGGTCAGCGGGGCGACGCCGGCCGGGGCGGCGAGGCCCGGGGCGGCGAGGCTCGTCCGGGCGGCGGAGCTCGCACCGCTGGGGTTGAACAGCTCGTACTTGGCGTACTGGATGTAGTTCTGCCCGCTGGAGCGGTCGATGATGCGCCACCGTCCACCGTCGCGAACCGACTGCGGGGCGTTGGAGTACGCGACGAAGGAGCCGCAGCCGTCTTCGTCGAGCGGGACGCCCCACGAGAGGTGGTCGCCCTGCTCCGAGCCGGCGTCGGCGTAGACGTGGCCGTTGTTGCCGACGAACCGGACGCTCAGGTCGTTGCTCGCGTAGTACCCGGGCGCTGCGCAGATCCAGACCTGGGCGGCCAGGTAGCCCTGGTACTGGTCGGAGTTGGTGACCAGCGCGTTGTAGTTCCACAGGCTGAACCACTGGTTGATCGCGAACGGGTGCGCCAGCGAGGACTGGATCCACATGTAGCTGTAGGCGCTGGTGTCCCTGCCCGCCATGTTCGTCACGACCACGCGGAACCGGTTGAGGTCGAGCGTCGTCGAGCCCTTCATGGTGAGCGTGGAGCTCGTCCGGCCGGACATGTTGGTCCACTTCGGGTTCGCCGGCGTCCAGCGCTGCCACTGGTAGCGCAGGCCGCCACCGGTCGCGGAGACCTTGAGCGTGATGGTGCGGCCGACGGTGGACTCGGTGGACTGCGTCGGGTTCTTCGTCACCCGCGGCACGCTGATGCCGACGGGCCACTTCACGGCGGCCGTGCTCGAGCTGCGGCGGGTGGCCGTCAGGTAGGCGTGCTTGCGGCCCTTGACCTCCACGGAGATCTTCTTGCCGTGCTCCTTGGTGGTGAGCTTGTAGGTGCGGCCGGTCGCACCGGCGATCACCTTGCCGTTGGCGAGCCAGCGGTAGCTGACCGACGTCGGGGCGGGCGACCAGGTGCCGCGGTTCGCCGTGAGCGTCTTGCCCACGCGGACGGTGCCGCTGATCGTGGGCGCGACGGTCCTGGCGAACGGCTTGGCCACGACGGACGACGCCGAGGTGACCGTGCGGGTCGTGTACCCGGTGCGGGACGCCGTCGCGGTGACGGTGAGCTTGTCCCCGTGCAGCCGCGAGGGGATCGTGTAGGTGCGGCTGGTCGCGCCGGAGATCGACCGGCCGTTCGCCTTCCAGCGGTAGGTCACCTTGCTGGGCGCGGGGGAGAAGTTGCCGGTCGTGGCGCTGACCTTGCCGCCGACCTTGACGGTGCCGCTGATCTTCAGCGACGTGGCGGTGAAGGTCGCCTTCGCGACGGTCGCCGCGGCGCTGGACACCGTGCGCGAGCCGTAGCCGGCCCGGGTGCCCGTCACCTCGAGCCGCAGGGTGCGGCCCGCCTGGGTGGCCAGGGGCGTGTAGGTCGCGGCGGTGCCGGCGGTCGTGCCGCCCACCACCCACCGGTAGGCGAACGTGGTTCCCGCCGGCCAGCCGGCGGTCTTCGCGGTCAGCTTGTAACCCACCCGGACGGTGCCCGAGACGGACGCGGTGCCCGCGACCAGGTCGCCCTCCACCACGGGTCCGACGACGGCGGCGGCGGGCTCGCCCGTGAGGCCTGCGGCCGTCCCGGTGACGGTGCCGATCAGGTACTTGCCGAGGTGCTCGGGCAGCAGGGTGAGCGACTCCGCGGTGGCGTCCGTGACCGGGACGTCCGCGTCGTCGAGGGCCGCGTCGTCACTCAGGAGCCAGGCGTAGGCGCGGCTCTCGGGCTCGGGCGTCCAGGTGCCGCCGGACTCGTCGAGGGTGAGCACGGAGCCGACGGCGGCGGTGCCGTCGGCCGTCAGGGTGCCGGCGAAGACCGGGCCGTCGGCCTCGGCAGCCGACGCCGGGGCGGCGGCGAAGGGTGTCGCGACCAGGGCCAGCGCGGCGAGCGAGGCGGTGCCGCGCCAGCGGCGGACCGTGCTCCGGGTGGGTATGGCGGACGCGTGGGTGGCGTCGCCGAGGACTGTGGGGTTCATGGGGGGTCCTTCGTGATCCGTGACTCGGACGGGCGCCGGGCCGTCGTCGGTCCCGCGCGCCGCGAACCTAGCCCCCGCCGCCCTCGCCCGGAAGCGAATTCCCCTGCGGATCAGCGGAATCACGTCGCACTTCACCCGCCACTTCACCCGTTGCCGGGACGTGCCGGGGCCTGGGCCCCGACACGTCGGCCGGCTACCCCCGGACCTGGTGCGTCAGAACGGCCGGCGTGCGGTGACGAGGATGCGGGGCGCCTCGTCCACGAGCTCGTTGCCCGTCGCGAAGTGCATGTGCAGCCCGCGCAGCGCGGCCTCGTGCCGCGCGACGGCGGCCGGCGTGAGCTCGGCGAGGTCGGGCACCTGCCATGCCGCCGTCCGCAGGTACCAGAGCACGGACGACAGGTCCTTGAACGTGCGCGTCCCCGCGTACTCCGTGGCCTCGACGATCTCGAGGCCGGAGGCGACGAGGCCGTCGGAGATCACGTCGATCGTCACGCCGTCCGGGTCCCAGCCCAGCGGCACCCGGAGCGCCTGGTTGAGCACGATGCCGTCGCGGGTGTCCACCTGCTCGGTCAGGAACGTCCCGCCCGGCTCCAGCACGCGGCCGACCTCGTCGGGGTCGATGCTGCTGAACCGGCTGAGCACCGTGCTGAACTGGCCGTCGAAGAACGGCAGCAGCACGTCGCCCGTCCAGGACGGCTCCACCCGGCGCACGTCGACGCCGAGCGGCGCCAGGCGGCGTCGGGCCGCGAGGAAGACCGGGCCGGCCTCCGTGGCGGCCGAAGCGATGGGCAGCGGGCCGAGGCCCGCGAAGAAGTCACCGTCACCGGTGCCGATGTCGAGCACGGCGCCCCGTGTCTTGAGCACGATCTCGCGTGCGAGGGCGGGGTAGTCCCAATCCGGCGTGTCGGTCGTGAGACGGTCGACGGCGGGGGTCGCGTCGAGACCACCCGTGAACAGCGCCGCGGGTGTTGCAGGAGTCGCAGGGGCGTTGCGCGCCCATTCGACGTGGTCCTCGAACGGCGCGTCCGGCGCCGGAGCAGGGGCGATCGAGACGTCAAGCATGTGGGAGATTGTGACGCAAACGGGGAGTAAGGGCTAACACTGGTACAAACACGACCGGAGGAGTCGCCGTGATGGGAGATCCCATACCCGGAGCACGCATCTCACCGGCAGACCCGCGGTTTCCACTCCGAGTGGTCGGCCTGATGTCCGGCACGTCCCATGACGGGGTCGACGCCGCGGCGTGCGAGCTCCGGCTCGCCGGCGACACGCTGACGCTCACGCCCCTCGGACACCTCTCCGTCCCCTGTCCGACGGCGCTGCGGAACGAGCTCGTGGCCGCCCTGCCGCCGTCCGCCACCTCGGCGGAGACGTTCTGCCGCCTCGACACCGGCATCGGCCAGGCCTTCGCCGACGTCGCCGCGCGGGCCGTCGCGGAGCTGTGCGACGGACGCGCCGACCTCGTCGTCTCGCACGGCCAGACGGTCTTCCACTGGGTGTCGGACGGCGGGGCTTCGGGCGGCGGGGCTTCGGGCGGCGGCCCCGGCGGCGGCGTGCGGGGGACCCTGCAGATCGGCGAACCCGCGTGGATCGCCGAGGCGACCGGCCTGCCCGTCGTCTCCGGCCTGCGCACGCGCGACGTCGCGGCGGGTGGTCAGGGCGCCCCGCTGGTCGGCCTGTTCGACGCCCTGTGGCTCGCCGGGCGCCCCGGCACGGCGGTGGCCCTGAACCTGGGCGGCATCGCGAACGTGACCGTGCTGGCCGGCACGGGCGATGCGCCGGTCGCCTTCGACACGGGCCCCGCGTGCGCCCTACTCGACGCCGCGACCAGGCACGTCACCGGCGGCCACCTCGTCTTCGACGCCGACGGCGCGCTCGCCGCCCGCGGCCGCGTGCTGCCCGACCTGCTGTCCCGGCTGCTCGACGAGCCGTACTACGCGCGCCCCGCCCCCAAGTCAACGGGCAAGGAGCTGTTCCACCTCTCCTACCTGCTGGACCGCCTGGGGCCGGCCGAGCCGACGGCGGAGGACCTGCTCGCCACGCTCGTGGCCCTGACGGCCCGCACCGTGGCCGACGCCGTCCGGGGCACCGCCACCGAGGTCGTCGCGTCGGGCGGCGGCACGCGCAACCCGGTGCTGATGGCGGCGCTGCGCGCCGAGCTGCCCGGCGTCGCCGTGCTCGGCTCGGACGAGCTGGGGGTACCGAGCCAGGCCAAGGAGGCGCTGGCGTTCGCGGTGCTGGGCTGGCACACCTGGTACGGCCTGCCCGGGGTGCTCGCCGGGGCGACCGGGGCACGGCACGCGAGCGTGCTGGGGTCCGTGACGCCGGGACCGGACGGGCGGTATCCACCGGGACGGAGTGCTGGGGTGGAGCGGCCAGGACGGCTGGAGATCGCGCGGGCGGTCTGAGTCGACGGAACGTCACCGGGTGAAGATGCGCGAGACGCGTTTATTTCGGGGCAGACGTGGCCGAGCGACGGATACAGTCACGCGACTTGTCGTTCCGCGCACGAACCGTGCGCGGCTACTGCTGGAGCGTCCGATGTCGACCTCAGTATCTCGGCGGTTCCCTCCCTCGGCCCGGCGGGCTTGTGTGTCGCTGGTGGCTTCCGGGCTGGTCCTCGCCCTCACCACGACGGCTGCTGGTGCGGCGCCTGCCCAGGCCGCACCGCCGTCGAGCACGGCCAGGACGGCCGCCACGACTCTTGACCCGACCTTCGTCCAGGAGGGCGCACCGAGCCCGCACGGCGGACAGGTGGTGATGTGGGGCGACCGGGCGTGGGCCTACCAGCCCAGCATGGACGCGGTCCCCGAGGCCCTGCCCGACGGCGTCCTCGCCACGGCCATCTCGTCGGACAGCAGCGACCTGCTGGTGCTGCGGAGCGACGGGCTGGTCGACGGCTGGGACTCGGCCGGCACGCTCAACCCGAAAGCACCGCCCGCGGGCACCACGTACACCGGGATCGCGGCGAGCTCGGGACGGCTCCTGCGGTCCGACGGCGTCGTCGTGGACACGGCCGGGAGGATCGCCCTCACGACACCCGCCGGGGCGTTCTACACGGCAGTGTCCGGGTTCGACGCGCTGAGGTCCGACGGCATCATCGCGCCCTTCGATGCCAGCACCAGCTGCGCCTCCGCTCGACGACCGGCCGCCGGGCTGCGATACACGGCGATCAGCAGCGTCCCCGACTATGCCGTCTGGGCGGCGGTGCGCTCCGACGGCGCCCTGGTCTACTGCACGACGTCCGGCAGTGCCGTCGTGCGACAGCCGAGCGCCGGGACCCGCTTCGTCGGCGTGGACCGGTCCTCCGAAGAGATCCTCGCGGCCACGTCGGACGGCCGGATCGTGGCGGTCCTCGGGGCTCAGCCGCCCGCGGTGCCCGAGGGGCGCTCGGTCGTCTCGCTTGCGGCGGTCGGCAAGGGGTCCGGTGCTGCGGTCCTGGACGACGGATCGATCTTCCGCTGGGGGCTGAGCGGCGAGGCCGCCAGGCTTCCGGCGCTGCCGGCCGAGCGTGCCACGTACTCCGCCGTCGAGAACGGGGACCTCAAGAGCCACAGCTGGGCGATCATGGTCGGCGACCCGATCCCCGTCGACGTCGTCGCGAACGTCGCCCAGCCGGCCGGCAGGCCGCTCCGGGTCACGGACGGCCTGACCGTCGACGTGACGGCCCGCACCGCGGACGGAACTCCTGCGTTCGGGCACATCTCGCTCGAGGCGACCGGTCCGGACGGCATCGACACCCGGCTGCCCGACAAGACCATGCTCGGCGGGGACATCCGGCTCACCCTCGACCCGCGCCTGGAACAGGGCGACGGGGTCGGGACCTGGAACGTCTCGGCCACCTTCAGCAGGTCGCCGTTCGTGACCACGACGGCCACGACCTCGACCGACATGGCAGAGCCGAGCCCCGTCCGGATCGTGGCGTCCGGCCCCACGACCTGGCGCCAGAGCGCGAACCAAGGCGCGCGCTGCTTCGAGGTGGTGTCGGTCGACGGCTCCCCCCTCTGGCACCAGAGGTTCGGGATGAGCGTGGTCGAGGACCCGGCGAAGAGCATCAGTGCCGCGTGGTCTCCGGCATGCGCCAACGACCTGGGCCTCCGGGCGGGCTCCTGGACCGTGCGGTTCTACTACCTTGGCTGGGGCGCGGTCGACTCCGCCGAGCTGCTGGACGGCGTGGTCGTACGACCGCCGGCGGTGAGCTCGGTGCGGACCGACCTGCCGACCACCTGGCACTACGACCAGATGCCCCGCGCCATCCCGGTCGCTGTCGACGCCGAGGAGCTCACCGCACAGGGGAGGGTGCGCCTGCTGATCGACGGGGAGTTCGCGTCGGACACCGACCTCGAGAACGGCGCGGGCACGATGAGCGTCATGTGGGAACGCGTACCCGGCACCTACCTCTACCGCTTCGAGTACGAGGGCGGCTTCGGCGCCCTGCCGTCCACCCGGGAGCAGACGGTCACCGTGCAGCCCGGCCGGTTCACCACGGTCGCGCCGACGGTGACGGGTACGGCCAAGGCCGGATCGACGCTGAAGGCCGCACGCGGCACCTGGGCCCCTGAACCGACCGGCGTGCAGTATCTCTGGAAGGCCGACGGCGCGGCGATCAAGGATGCGACGAGCTCGACGCTGAAGCTGCCGACGTCGGCGGTCGGGAAGAAGATCACGGTGACGGTCACGGGGGACCGGCAGTACTACAGCACCAGTTCCGCGACCAGCGCCCCGACGGCCGCCGTCGCACCCGCGACCTTCACCACGGCGACGCCGAAGATCAAGGGCACCGCCAAGGTCGGCCGCAGGCTGATCGCGTACCGCGGCACGTGGTCGCCGTCGCCGTCGTCCGTGAAGTACGTGTGGAAGGCGAACGGAACGACCATCTCCACCCGAACGTCGAGCGAGTTCGTGGTCCCGGCCTCGGCCCGGGGCAAGAAGCTGACGGTCACGGTGACCGGGACGCGGACCGGATACACGACGAAGTCGGTGACGAGCGCCAGGACCTCGACGGTCGCGGCGGGCACGTTCGACGCGACGCGGCCGGCGATCAAGGGGACGACGCGGGTCGGGTCGACCCTGACCGTGGTCCGGGGCTCCTGGTCGCCGACGCCGTCCGCGGTCAAGTACGTCTGGAAGGCGAACGGCGTCACGATCTCGACCCGGACGAGCAGCAAGTTCGTCGTCCCGGCCAAGACCCGGGGCAAGAAGCTGACGGTCACGGTGGTCGGGTCCCGCACCGGCTACGCCACCCGGTCGGTGACGAGCTACGGGACGACGACGATCCGCTGACCCCCTGGACCAGGCCTGACCGAGGCGGCGACATCTCCGGATGTCGCCGCCTTGGCCGTCTCCGGCCCCGCGAGCCACCCGACCACCGCTAGGACATATCGGGGTAGAAGTACCCATACCGGGTCACTTTTTGATACCGAAGTCCGGGCAAGACGAAGGCCCCGACTCGATGAGCCGGGGCCTTGCGTACAACGTGCGCGAGGGGGGAGTTGAACCCCCACGCCCTTTCGGGCACACGGACCTGAACCGTGCGCGTCTGCCTATTCCGCCACTCGCGCGCTGCGAGGATGACGCTAGCACGACTCGGAGGGCAGTTCCGAATCCAATAACGGTGAAGTGGTTCACGTCCTGCCGCAGGTCTAGTAGCGTGCGGACCCGCCCACGTCTCTCCTCGCCGCGCCACCTGAGGGAAGATCGGAGAAGATCCGCAGGACATCCACAGTATTGGAGTCTGCGGGGACCTACCGGTCTATACGATCTAGGTAGTCTGCCCGGCGCAGACCCTGGAAGGAGGTGGCATGGGCGCCCTGGACCGCTTCGAGAAGAGCGTGGAGCGCATGATGAACAACGCGTTCGCCAAGGTGGGACGTGGCGAAGTGAAACCCGTCGAGCTAGCGAGCAGGCTGCGGCGTGAGCTGGACGACCGTGCCGCGGTCGTCGGACGCGACCGTACCGTCGCACCGAACGAGTTCACGATCGAGCTTTCTCCCGACGACTTCGCCCAGATCGAGGCGTGGGGCGCACAGACCCTCGCCGACGAGCTCGCGTCCAACATCACGGCGTACGCCGCGACGCAGCACTACGCGTTCGTCGGCCCCGTGAGCGTGACGTTCGACGAGCAGTACGAGCTCGTCCCCGGCCGCTTCACCGTGCGGTCGCGCAGCGTGCAGGGAAGTGTCGCCCCGGCGACCTCCGGCGCTCCGACGGGACGACACCCGCTCATCGACATCGACGGGCAGCGCTACCTGCTCACCGGACCCGTGACCGTCATCGGCCGCGACGCCGAGGCGGACATCGTGGTGGACGACCCGGGCGTGTCCCGGCGCCACCTCGAGATCCGTGTGACGCCGGACGGCGTCGTCGCGACGGACATGGGCTCGACCAACGGCCTGTACGTCGAGGGACACCAGGTCCCTGCCGCGACCTTGCTCGACGGCAACACGATGACCATCGGCCGTACCCGCATCATGTTCTGGACCGGCAGCGCGTCCGGTGCGGACAACGAGGACTGGTGAAAAATCCGAAATGAGTGAGCTGACGTTCACCCTGCTCCGGCTGGGCTACCTCGTGCTGCTGTGGGTGTTCGTGCTCTCGGCCGTCGCCGTGCTCCGGCGCGACCTGGCGGGACCGCGCACGTCCGGCAGCCGGCGTCGCCGGCCTGAGCTCGCGGGGCCGTCCCCGACGCCGACCCCCGCCGGCGGCGCGCCCCGCGCGCCCCAGCGCGGTGGTCCGTCGCGGCTCGTCGTGGTGGCCGGCCCGCTCACCGGGACGACCATCCCCCTCACCTCGTCCGGAGTGCTGATCGGGCGCGCGCCGAGCTGCACCCTCGTGCTCGACGACGACTACTCGTCATCGCGCCACGCGCGGATCTTCCCCCAGGGCGGCCAGTGGTTCGTGGAGGACCTCGGTTCCACGAACGGCACCTACATCGGCGAGGAGCGGGTGCAGGGAGTCATCCCGCTCGGCCCGGGTGTGGGCGTGCAGATCGGACAGTCCGTCGTCGAGCTCCAGGGATGACCACCACGTGACCGTGACCTTGCGGTATGCCGCGCGCTCCGACGTCGGCCTCGTCCGCTCCAACAACCAGGACTCCGCGTACGCGGGACCCAACCTCCTCGTCGTGGCCGACGGGATGGGCGGACACGCGGGCGGCGACGTCGCGTCCGCCCTGACCATCGCGGCCCTGGTGGGCCTCGACCGGCCCGACCACAGCTCCGACCAGTCGATGTCCGAGCTGGAACGCTCGATCGACCGCGCCCGGCAGGACCTCGTCGACGCCACCACGGCCGACCCGGACCTGGCCGGCATGGGCACCACCGTCACCGCACTGCTGAAGTCCGGCAACACCCTTGCCATGGCCCACCTGGGTGACTCGCGCGCGTACCTCCTGCGGGACGGGACGCTGGCGCAGGTCACGGTCGACCACACTTTCGTGCAGCACCTCGTCGACACCGGCCGCATCACGCCGGACGAGGCCGAGAGCCACCCGCAGCGCAACGTCGTCATGCGGGTCCTCGGCGACTTCGACCTGGACCTGACCCCCGACCTCTCGATCCGCGAGGCGGTACCCGGCGACCGCTGGATGCTCTGCTCCGACGGCCTGTCCGGGTTCGTCCCGGACGACGAGATCGCCGAGGTGCTCAGCACCGTCCCCGAGCCGTACGACGCCGTCGAGCGCCTCGTCTCGATGTCCATGCGCTCCGGCAGCACCGACAACATCACCGTCGTCGTGGCCGACGTCCTGGACGACGCCGCCGCTGCCGGCACCACTGCCACCGTCACCCCCGAGATCGTCGGCTCCGCCGCCCTCGCGGGCGTGACCGCGGCGGGTGGCGGCACGCCGTCGGCGAGCGCGGCCCCGCACGCGGAGATCGACGGCGACACCGTGACCGGCTTCAGCCGGAACGCCTCGGCGGCGGGCGGCCAGCCCGCCCCGGCGCCCGTGGCAGTGGGCGTGCTGACCGACCCCGCGGCGCAGGACAACCTGGCCGACACGCTCGAGCAGGCCATGATCGCCGGCGGCTCCGACGAGGAGCAGTACCAGCCGGACATCCAGCCCGACGGCGACCTGGCCGAGGACGCCGAGGAAGAGGCGCCGACGCGGAAGAAGCGCGCCTGGCTGACCGTCGTCGGCGCGCTGCTGCTCGTGGTGGGCCTCGGCCTGGCGGGCTGGGGCGGCTACCGCTGGACCCAGACCCAGTACTACGTGGGCGAGTCCGACGGCCAGGTCGCGGTGTTCCGCGGCATCCCAGCGACGGCCGGGCCCCTGACCTTCTCGACCGCGGTGGAGCTCACCGGCACCCGTGTCGACGAGCTCCCCGGGTTCGTCGCCGACCGGGTGAACGAGACCATCCGCGCCACCTCGCTCGAGGACGCGCGCGGGCGCGCCGAGCGGCTGATCTCCGAGGCCGCGCCGGAGCCCGAGCCGCCAGCCTCGCCGTCGTCCACGCCGACGCCGACCGCCAGCTCGACACCCACGCCGACGCCGACGCCTGACGCCAAGGGGAACACCACGGGAGGGAACGGATGAGCGTCCTCCAGCCCGAGGTGAAGGCCCCGGCCCGTGTCGCCGAGGCCGTGCTGCTCGTCGTCGCGCTCGCGCTCGGCATGGGCGGCATGTGGATGGTGGGCTACTCGCTCGAGGACGGCCTGCCCGAGGGCTTCTGGACGTACTCGATCGTGCTGGCCGCGCTGGCCTTCACGATGCACATCGTGCTGCGCCTGCGCGCGCCGTACGCCGACCAGGTGATCCTGCCCGCCGTGGTGCTGCTGAACAGCATCAGCATGGCGATGATCCTGCGACAGGACCTGGTCGGCATCAACGGCGCGAACGCGTCCCGGCACCTGATGTGGACGTCGCTGGGCATCATCGTGGCGGCCGTCGCCCTCTTCGTGATCCGCGACCACCGCAGCCTGCGCCGCCTGACCTACACGGCGATGATCGTCGGCATCGTGCTGGTGGTCCTGCCCCTGATCCCGGGCCTGGGCCGCGAGATCAACGGCGCCCAGATCTGGATCTTCATCGGTCCGTTCTCCCTGCAGCCCGCCGAGTTCGCCAAGATCGCGTTCGCCGTGTTCTTCGCGGGCTACCTGGTCGCGAACCGCGACACGCTGGCGCTGGCCGGCAAGAAGTTCGTGGGCCTGCAGCTTCCGCGCCTGCGCGACCTCGGCCCCATCCTCATCGTCTGGGCGGTGTCGCTGGCGGTCCTCGTCGGCGAGAAGGACCTCGGGACCTCGCTGCTGTTCTTCGGCCTGTTCGTCGGCATGCTCTACCTCGCCACGGACCGCGTGGGCTGGATCGTCATCGGCCTCGTGATGTTCGCCGGCGGCGCCGTCGTGGCCTGGTCGATCTTCAGCCACGTGCAGCTCCGCGTGGACATCTGGCTGGACGCGCTCAACCCCGAGCTGATGACCGGCCCGTCGTACCAGCTCGTCCAGGGCCTGTTCGCCATGTCCTACGGCGGCATGTTCGGCGCCGGCTGGGGTGGCGGCTACCCCGAATACGTGCCGTTCGCCTTCTCCGACTTCATCTACGCCGCTCTGGGCGAGGAGCTCGGCCTCACCGGCCTGCTCGCGATCCTGCTCGTCTACCTGGTGATCGTGCAGCGCGGCCTGCGGCACGCGGTGGGTGTCCGGGACGGCTTCGGGAAGCTGCTCGCGGGCGGCCTCGCGTTCGTGATGGCGCTCCAGCTCTTCGTCGTGGTGGGCGGCATCACCCGAGTCATCCCACTCACCGGCCTGACCCTGCCGTTCATGGCGCAGGGCGGATCCTCCCTGCTCGCGAACTGGATTGTCATCGCCCTCATGCTGCGCATCTCCGACGCCGCCCGACGCCCCTCCGCGCTGCCCACCCGCGGCGCGCTGGCCGAGCCGGCGCCCGTCGCCGCAGCCACCAGCGGTGCCATCGAGGTCGGTGGCCCCGGTGTGGGCCCGGTGCAGGCCGGGACCGAGGCCGGCGCGGGCCGTAACTCGACGCCCGACGACGCGACCCAGATCGTGCGGGGGGTGGACCTGTGAACGCCACCCTGCGCCGCCTGTCCACCGTCGTCATGGTCATGTTCCTGGCCCTGATGGTGTCGACCACCTGGATCCAGTTCGTGTCGGCGGAGAGCCTGAACGACAACCCGCGGAACGTGCGCGGCACGTACAGCTCGCTCTCCCGGGACCGCGGCCCCATCGTGGTCAAGGGTGGGGAGGCGATCGCCACCTCCGTCCCCGTGGACGACAACTACAAGTACCAGCGCACCTACTCGGACGGCGACGCCGGTGCCGCCAGCGTCTACGCGCCGATCACCGGCTACTACTCCGTCATCGGCACGATCAGCGGCATGGAGCGGTACGCGAACAGCTACCTCGCGGGCGAGGACGACTCGCTGTGGCTCGACCGCCTGCAGAACCTCATCACGGGTGAGGAGGCGCAGGGGTCCTCGGTCGAGCTGACCATCGACCCCAAGGTGCAGAAGGCGGCCTGGGACGCCCTCGGGGACTACACCGGCGCCGCGGTCGCCCTCGACCCGAAGACGGGTGCCATCCTCGCGATGGTCTCCAAGCCGTCGTACGACCCGAACCCGCTCGCGTCGCACGACTCGGATGCCGCCAAGGCCGCCGCGGAGAAGGTCATCAACGAGAAGCCGGTGATCAACTCCGAGGACGGCGAGGAGCGGCGCAGCGTCTACGGCCCGACGATCAACCGCACGATCAACGCCACGTTCCCGCCGGGGTCCACGTTCAAGCTGCTCACGGCGGCCGCCGCCATCGAGTACGACGGGAAGACCCCGGGCACCCAGATCCCGGCGCCGGACACGTACACCCTGCCGGGCACCTCGACGCCCGTGGGGAACTTCGGCGGCTTCCCGTGCGCGGCCTCGCAGCAGATGACGCTCCTGGAGGCGCTGGAGATCTCCTGCAACACCGCGTTCCTCAACCTGGCCGACGAGGTCGGCAAGGACGGGATGCAGCAGATGTTCCAGGAGTTCGGGTTCACCGACTCGATCGAGGTCCCGATGACGACCTCCGTCGGCGCCTACCCGGGCCTGATCGGCGGCGAGAACGACGACGACTCGGACGCGCGCATCGCGCTCTCCGGCATCGGCCAGGGCAGCGTCCGCATGACGCCGCTCCAGGTCGCCATGATCTCGGCGGCCATCGCGAACGACGGCGACCTCATGGAGCCGTACCTCGTCCAGAGCGTCCGGGACAGCGACCTCGAGCTCGTCAGCCAGACCAAGCCGAGCCGCTACAAGAGCCCGTTCTCCTCGTCCACCGCCGACGCGCTGACCGAGATGATGCAGGCCGTGGTCGACAACGGCTCGGGCAAGGGCGCGCAGATCCCGGGCGTCGCCGTGGCCGGCAAGACCGGTACGGCGCAGGACGAGCCGCGGTCGCCGTCGCTCTGGTTCACGTCGTTCGCCCCGGCCGACGACCCGCAGGTCGCGGTCGCGGTCGTCCTGGAGAACGAGGGCCAGTCCACCAACGAGACCACGGGTGGCGCGCTCGCCAGCCCGATCGCCAAGCAGATCATGCAGGCGGCGATCTCGAAATGAGACCGGTCGAGGGTCTGTCGCTGGGCGATCGCTACAAGCTGGTGCGGCGTATCGCCATGGGCGGCATGGGCGAGGTGTGGGTAGCGCGCGACGAGAAGCTCGCGCGCGAGATCGCCGTGAAGGTGCTCCGTGAGGAGTACACGGGCAACGAGGACTTCCTCCGTCGCCTGCGCACGGAGGCACGGAACTCGTCGACCCTCGTCCACCCCAACATCGCGCAGATGTTCGACTACGGCGAGGAGAACGGCGCCGGCTACCTCGTCATGGAGCTGGTCCTGGGCGAGCCGCTCGCCGACCTGCTCGAACGGGAGCCGGTGCTCCAGCCGGCGCGGCTGCTGCCGATCCTCGCGCAGACCGCGCGCGGCCTCCACGCCGCGCACCTCGCGGGTGTGGTGCACCGGGACGTGAAGCCGGGCAACATCCTGCTGGAGCACTCCGGCACCGTGAAGATCACGGACTTCGGCGTCTCGGTCGCGCAGAACCAGGTGCCCATGACCGCCACCGGCATGGTCATGGGCACCGCGCAGTATCTGTCGCCGGAGCAGGCCGTGGGCCAGTCCGCCACGGGTGCCTCGGACATCTACGCGCTCGGCGTGGTCGCGTACGAGGCGACGGCGGGCCGCCGCCCCTTCACCGGCCGGACGCCGGTCGACATCGCGATCGCGCACGTCAACGCGCCGATGCCGCTGCTGCCGACCTCGGTGCACCCGGGGCTCGCCGAGACGATCACCCAGATGCTGGAGAAGGACCCGGCGCAGCGCATCGCGTCGGCCGACCAGCTCGCACGACACCTCGACATCCTCGCGGCGGAGATCGCCGAGGACCCGTTCGGCAGCTCGCGCTACGCGCGCCGCTCGCGCCGTGACGGCCAGTCCTCCTCGACGACGCGCTCCGGCAACGGCCGGCCGAGCGCGCCGCAGCCCGGGCCGTCGCACGCCCGCAAGCAGAACCCGTTCAGCCCGACCGGCGGCGGGCGGCACACGACCGTGGCCAACGCCCAGTCCGCGCCGCCCCAGCCGGCCGCCGGTCCGGGAACCCCCGCGGGCGGCTACGGCTCCGGCACCGCGGCCGGCGGCTACGGCACGGGCACCGACGCGGGCGGCTACACCCCCGACGGCGGCTACGGGCAGGGCAGCCCGGCGGGCGGTTTCGGTTCCGGCCCGTTCGGCTCCGGCTCCTACGGTTCCGACTCGGCCGGGTACGGCACGACGTCGGGCACCTACGGGACGGACGCCTACGGCCGCCCCTACGCCCCGGCCCCCGGCACCCCGGCCGGCGGCCCCGGTTCGGGGGCCTACGGCACCGACTCCGCCGGGTACGGCTCGGACTCCGCGGGATACGGCACGACGTCGGGCTCCTACGGCTCGGACGCCTACGGCAGGCCCACCGCTCCCGGGTACGTACCACCGCCGGCGGGCGCCGGGAACGGGACCGCGCGCTCCTACCCGTCGCGCCGCGACCTGCACTCGACACGCCAGGACGGGCGAAGGGTCCCCCAGCAAGGGCGCTCGGGAGGGCACCCTGGGAAGGGACGGCGCAGCCTGTCGTCCGACATCCGAGGCTGGGTGAACGGGATCGAGGACCGCCTGGGGGTCCGCGTGTCCTGGCCGCTCGTCGCACTGGTCGCGTTGCTGCTCGTGGTCCTCATCATCACGCTGGTCACCGTGAACGGCAACGACGGCGCTCTGCAGGAGCCGTGGGGTTCCTCCGAAATCTACGCCGAAACGCTGAATCCCCCGGCAGCGGCCGGACTGGCCGCTTCTGGGATGATGCTCTTCAACGAGTCGTATGCCCTGAGGCAGACGGCCACGACATCAAAGGACCTATGAGTGGTGGAGAACACGCCCCGCGTACTCGCCGGCCGTTATGAGGTCGGCGAGCTCGTCGGCCGTGGCGGTATGGCCGAGGTGCACATCGGCCACGACACCCGCCTCGGTCGTACGGTCGCGATCAAGGTGCTCCGTTCCGACCTCGCTCGCGACCCGTCGTTCCTCACGCGCTTCCGGCGCGAGGCGCAGTCGGCCGCCGCGCTGAACCACCCCGCGGTCGTCGCCGTGTACGACACCGGTGAGGACATCCACCAGAACGCCGCCGGCGAGGACGTGCACGTCCCGTTCATCGTGATGGAGTACGTCGAGGGCCACACCGTCCGCGACATCCTGACCGACGGCTCGGCCGTGCCGATCGAGGAGGCCGTGGAGATCACGGTCGGCGTGCTGAGCGCCCTGGAGTACTCCCACCACGCGGGCATCGTGCACCGCGACATCAAGCCCGCGAACGTGATGATCACGCCCACGGGCGCGGTCAAGGTGATGGACTTCGGCATCGCCCGGGCCATGGCCGACTCCGCCGCGACCATGACGCAGACGAACGCCGTGATCGGCACCGCGCAGTACCTCTCCCCGGAGCAGGCGCGCGGCGAGCAGGTCGACACCCGCTCGGACCTGTACTCGACCGGCTGCATGCTGTTCGAGCTGCTCACCGGCCGTCCGCCGTTCCAGGGTGACTCGCCCGTCGCCGTGGCCTACCAGCACGTGGGCCAGGAGCCGCAGCGCCCGTCCGAGGTCGCCACCGACGTCCCCGACGTGCTGGACCGCATCACGCTCAAGGCCCTCACCAAGGACCGGGACCACCGGTACAGCACCGCGGCGGAGTTCCGCCACGACCTGGAGGCCGCGATGCGCGGCGGCCAGATCAGCGCGCCCATGGTCGGCGCGATGATGGGTGCCACGCAGGTCGCGGGCCAGCCCGCGTACGGTGCCACGCAGGTCATGACGCCGGGCCAGGGCGCCTGGGGCCAGACGACGGCGCAGCAGAGCCCGGTCACGCCGGGCAACGGCTACCCGGGCCCGCAGACGCGCGCCGGCCAGCGCGAGCCCGAGAAGAAGAGCAAGGCCCTCATGTGGTGGCTGCTCGGGATCGCGCTGGCCGCGGTCGCGGCCATCGTCATCGCCATGGTGATCAACGGCGGTGGCGAGGAAGAGCCGACGACGGTCGCCGTGCCGAGCATCCAGGAGGGCATCTCCGCCGACGAGGCGAGGGCCCAGATCGAGGCCGCCGGCCTGACGTTCCAGCAGGCCATCGACAAGGACTCCGACCTCGACGAGGGGCTGACCACCGGTCAGACCGACCCGGGGGCCGACGAGCAGGTCGACCCGAGCTCGACGGTCACCGTCTTCGTCGCGGGCGCCCCGGGACAGGTCACCCTCCCCGCGCTGAAGAACCTGTCGGAGAGCGACGCGCGGGCCCGGCTCGAGGAGCTGAACCTCACGGTCAGCGGCACCGAGACGGAGAACAGCGCGGACGTCGGCCAGGGCCAGGTCACCAAGAGCGAGCCCAGCGCCGGGGAGACCGTGCAGGAGGGGTCGGAGGTCGTCCTGTACCTCTCGACCGGCCAGGTCACCGTTCCCGACCTCGCGGGCCAGTCGCGAGCGGCCGCCGAGCAGCAGCTCAAGGCCGTGGGGCTGAGCTACGAGTTCAAGAACGAGCCGAGCGAGGACGTCACCGAGGGACTGGTGGTGCGCACCAACCCCAACGGCGACGTGGACCAGCGGTCCTTCGTCACCGTGTTCCTCGCCTCCGCGCCGGAGCCGAAGGAGACGACGGTCCCGGCCGACCTGCTGGGCAAGCAGCTCGAGGAGGCCCAGGTCGCGTGCACCGGGGTGCAGATCACCTGCCGGGAGGTCTCGCAGGAGCCGTCCGCGATCTTCCCCGAGCCCGGCCAGGTCATCAGCTCGAACCCGGCTCCCGGCTCGACGGTCGACGTCGGCGGCGTCATCGACCTGGTCATCTCGTCCGGCCCTGAGGGCGGCGGCGAGGGTGACGGCGAGGACATCATCCCGTAGCGCGAACGGCCCTGACCGGGAACCCGGTCAGGGCCGTTCCGCACATGGCGTCGCAGGTCACGAGGTGACCAGCGGCGCCATTCCCTTCGCCCGCTCGACCGCGCCGTCGAGCCCGCAGGTCTCCAGCCAGTTCGCCAGCAGCCGGTGCCCGCCCTCGGTCAGCACGGACTCCGGGTGGAACTGGACGCCGTGCAGCGGCAGCTCGCGGTGCTGCAGCCCCATGACGATGCCCGACGCCGTCGTGCAGGTCACCTCGAGCTCGGACGGAACGCTGTCCGGCGTGACCGCCAGCGAGTGGTAGCGCGTCGCGGTGAACGGCGCGGGCAGGCCGGCGAGCACACCCTGGCCCGAGTGCTCGACCAGGCTCGTCTTGCCGTGCATGAGCTCGGGCGCGTGCGTCACCTTGCCGCCGTACACCTCGGCAAGCGCCTGGTGCCCCAGGCAGACGCCGAGCATCGGGGTGCGCGACCGGGCGCAGGCGCGGATCACGTCCTCGGAGGCACCGGCCTCCGCCGGTGTGCCGGGGCCGGGGGAGACGAGCACGCCGTCGTACGGCACGCGCGCGCCGTCGTCGCCGTCGTACCAGTAGCGGCCGTCGGCGTCCGGGGTGGGCACGGCGTCGTTCCGGACCACCACGGTCCGGGCGCCGATCTGGTCGAGGTAGCCGACGATCGTGTAGACGAACGAGTCGTAGTTGTCGACGACGAGGATGCGCGTCATGGACACATGCTACGGCGAGGACCGCTAGGCGCCGACGGTGGTGTCGTTGAACGGCATGTACTCGCTGAGCCACGGGAAGAACTGTGTGAAGCAGACCGCGATCAGGCCGAAGGCGAGCACGAGGCACACCACGAGCTTGAACCAGCCCGGGCCGGGGATGGCCCGCCACAGGAGCGCGTACATCAGCTCACCAGCTCCTTCGGCTTGCCCTCGCCCACGGGCGACCAGTACTCCAGCTCGCCGTGCACGATGTACCGCTCGGTCGCGGAGAACATCGGGTGGCAGGACGTCAGCGTGATGAACCGCTGCGTCAGCTCCGGCATCGGCTGGTCCTTGGTGACACCGGGGACCGGCGCGATGACCTCGACGTTCTGCGGGTAGACGATCTTCGCCTCGGTCACCTTGTAGACGTACCAGGTGTCCTCGGTACGGACCACGACCGCGTCGCCGTTCTTGAGCTCCGCGATCTGGTTGAACGGCTTGCCGTAGGTGGTCCGGTGCGCGGCGACGGCGAAGTTGCCGAGGTCGCCCGGCATCGCGGTGTCCACGTAGTGCCCGATGCCGATGGTGTCGAGCACCGTGGCCTTGTCCGTGCCCTCGGCGACGGGCTTGACGTAGTCGTCCCCGAACCGCGGGATGTACATCTGCGCGAAGAGGGTCCCGGCGTCCGGCGGCTCCGCCATCACCGGCGGCGGCCCGTGGTTCTCGACGGCGGTCTGCGGGCCGGCCGGGGCGGCCTCCCAGTCCATCTCGGCGATGATCTCGCTCTGGGCCCGCGCGCCCTCGACGTCGGTCCACCAGAGCTGCCACACCACGAACAGCCCGAGCACCAGGCCGGCCGTCACCAGGAGCTCGCCCATCACGCCGATCAGCCAGGCGACGGGCCGCATCGGGCCTCCCGACGACTGGGGGCGGCGTGCGTTGCGCGGCCCCATCCCGGACGGGCCGCGCTGGTACGCGATGGGAAACACCTCTTGGGGCAGCGGCACGTTGTGTCCGGCCTGCGCGTGGGTCATCCAAAGACCTCCGTACCATCGGGAACCGTCGCGTACTGCAGACCGCCGCCGTCGTACGCGGGGAGGTCCAGGTGGTCGCTACGTCGCACGTCCCAGCCCAGGTGTACCCAGTCCACGTACTCGAGGTACGTCTGCACACCCTCGGACCTGTCGAGCGACGCCTCCATCTTCGCCGGGTCTCCCACTGCCGTCACCTTGTAGGGCGGTGAGAAGACCTTTCCGTGCAGCAGGAGGATGTTTCCGGAGCACCGGAACGCCGACGTCGACGTCACGCGCTCGCCCTGCAGCGTCATCGCCTCGGCCCCGCCGGCCCACAGCGCGTTGATCACGTGCTGCAGGTCCTGCTGGTGCACCACGAGGTCGTCCGGCTGCGGCTCGACGCCGCCCGGACCCGCGCCCACCGACGTCGACGGCGCGTCGTCGAGGGTCACGGTCAGGCCGGGGCCCTGGACCGGCTCCGTGCCCGACACGACGCCCTCGCGCCGCACGAGGTCGTCGTCCAGCGTGGGGACGGCGGTACCGGCACGGGCGCTCAGCGTCTCGATCTCTCGGTCCAGCACGCCGGTGCGCTCGGTGAGGTCGGTGACGCGCCCTGTCTCGGTGTCCACGAGCTGCGCGAGGTCCTGCGGGTCGCGGTTGTCGGCCCCACCGCCGTCGGCCAGGCGCGCGCTCGCGCTGAACATGAGGCCGGCGAGCACGGCGACGGCGCCCACGCTCAGCCACGAACGCCAGCGCGCGTGGGTGAGTGCACCAAGGAAGCCTCCCGCACCGCCCTTGGGCGACGGCGCGGAGGTCGGCTCGGGTCCGGTCACACGCGTCCCTCCTGCAACATTCGACCAACCCGCGGACGCGTCTGGTCACGACTCGGGCTGTGGACCACTACGCTAGTCCACGAGCAAGCAGACGTCGGCTCGGCACACCCGTCGGGCGGACCCCCCAGGACAGGAGCCCGCCTCGTGCCCGAGTCGAAGTCACGCAACAAGAAGAAGGTCACGCCCAAGGCCGACAAGGCCGAGGCCAAGGTCGCGCTGCCCGGAGAGGCCGTCAACCCGCGTTGGCTCGCCCCCGTGATGGTCGGCCTCATGGTCCTGGGTCTCGCCTGGATCGTGACGTACTACCTGACGAGCTCCGAGCTCGGCCTGCCGATCCCGCCGATCGGTCAGTGGAACCTCGCGGTCGGCTTCGGCCTGATCATCGTGGGGTTCGGGCTCACCACCCGCTGGCGCTGAGAACGGCGGCTCCGCGGCCGCACCGAGGCGGCCGCGGAGCTGTGTACCCATTTATCCACAGCTGTGGGTAAAGCTGGGGAAAAGAGACCGGTGCCACACCGCCGGCCCCGTCGACGACCTGTTCACAGGACGCCGACGGAGGCGTAGCGGAACACCGCCAGGCCGACCAGGACGGCCACGCCGACCACCGGGACGGCCCACGCCACGAGCGCGCGCCGCTCCTTGGGGGCGTACGCGTAGGCGGTCGCCACGAGCGCGCCCGTGACCAGCCCGCCCAGGTGCGCCTGCCACGAGATGTTCGGCACGAAGAACCCGATGGCGCCGTTGAGCGCGAGCAGGACGAGCACCTGTCCCATGCTGCGACCCAGCCGGCGCATCACCGGGAGCATCGCGCCGAACAGGCCGAACACCATGCCGGACGCGCCCACGACGGGCGTCACCCAGGCGTCCGACGTGAACGGGTCGCCCGCGAGGAGCAGCACGCCGACCGAGCCGCCCACCGCGGAGAGCAGGCACAGGACCGTGAACCGCGCCCGGCCGAGCAGAGGCTCGAGGAACTGGCCCGTTATCCACAGGGCGTACATGTTGAACAGGATGTGCAGCGGCGACGTGGAGTGCAGGAACGACGCCGTGAGGAAACGCCACGGCTCGACCGCTCCACCCCAGGGCCAGAACCACAGCGCGTGCGTCCACGCACCTCCCGTCACCAGCTGCAGCAGCCAGCTCACCACGCAGATGCCGATGATCGTCAGCGTGACGACCGGCCGGCCGTTGGCGGTGGTGGTCGTCGCCGTGCCGCCGAAGACCGTCCGGATGCGCGGGGCGGCGCGCTTCGACTCCCGGACGCAGTCCACGCACTGGATGCCGACCGCGGCCGGCCGTTGGCACTCGGGGCACGTCGGCCGGCCACAGCGCTGGCAGCGCACGTAGGACACCCGGTCGGGGTGTCGCGGGCAGACGGGAGCCGCGGCCTCGGTCGGCTCCTCGGCGGCCGGGTCGTTCATCGCGATACGTCCTCAGTCCCCTCGGTCATCGGTGCTCAGGTCGTGCGGGTCCGGTCCGACGGCGGAGCGCCGGTACGACGGCGGAGCGCCGCCAGGGCTCAGGGCTCGATGGTGACGGACTCGATGGTGATGTCCTCGACGGGACGGTCGCCGGGACGCGTGCGCGTCTTGCCGACCTTGTCGACGACCTCACGCGACGCGTCGTCCGCGACCTTGCCGAAGATCGTGTGCTTGCCGTTCAGCCACGGGGTCTCGGCGGTGGTGAGGAAGAACTGGGAGCCGTTGGTGCCCTCGATCTCCCCGGTGACCGGGTTCCGGCGCTTGCCGGCGTTGGCCATCGCGAGGATGTACTTCTCGTTGAACTGGAGCTCGGGGTGGATCTCGTCGTTGAACGTGTACCCCGGGCCGCCGGTTCCCGTCCCGAGCGGGCACCCGCCCTGGATCATGAAGTCGTCGATGACGCGGTGGAAGATCAGGCCGTCGTAGAACGGGTCCTTGCGCTCCTCGCCCGTGCGCGGGTCCGTCCAGGCCTTCTCACCCGTCGCGAGGCCGACGAAGTTCTCGACAGTCTTGGGCGCGTGGTTCGGGAAGAGCTCGATGCGGATGTCACCGGAGGTGGTGTGCAGGATTGCGAACATGTATCAATCCTCCCACGGAGGAGGCCGCAGATGCTGCACCGTCGTCGCGCCGCCCTCGCCAGTAAGGTCAGGCGATGGCAGAGTGGCACCTTGAGGAGTATTGAACAGTTCGGGGGGAGTTACATGACCCGCAAGAAGGTGACCGACTACGTGGACACGAGCAAGATCGACACCGAGAAGGTCAAGGAGAGGGCCGCGGAGGCCAGTGCTCTGCTTTCCGACGTCAGCTCCAAGGCCGCGACACAGGCCGGGTCGTTCGCGGCCCAGGCCAAGGACCGGGCCTCGAACGCGAAGGACTGGGCCCAGCCACGCGTGCACGACTTCATCGCCTGGCTGACACCGCGCGCGGAGAAGGCCTGGCAGGACAGCCTGCAGGCCGCCGCGCCCCAGGTCGAGAAGGTGGCGGGCAAGGCAGCGCCGCTGATCGACACCGCGCACGACAAGCTCGTGGACGACCTGCTCCCGAAGATGGTCTCCGCGTTCAACGCCGCAGCGGACAACGCCGCGGTGGCACAGGGCAAGACCGCCGCACTCGCCGCGAGCGTCACGGACGCGGCGGACAAGGCCAGCAAGAAGGGCTCCAAGAAGGGCTGGCTCATCGCGCTGGCCGCGGGCGGCGCAGCCGTCGCGGGCTACGTCTTCTGGAAGCGCGCACAGCCCCAGACCGACCCGTGGGCCGAGCCCTGGGAGCAGAGCTCCGGGGCCGACTACTCCGACGGCGCCGCCAAGCACTCCTCCGGCGTCGGCTCAGCGGCGGGTTCCGTCGTCGCGAAGGGCAAGGAGGCGGGGGCCAAGGCCGCACAGACGGCCAAGGACCTCGGTGCCCGGGCCTATTCGGCCGCGAGCCCCGCGTTCGAGGCGGCGAAGGAGAAGGCCGGTCCGGTGCTCGAGAAGGCCGCCCCGGTGATCGACGCCGCCAAGGAGAAGGCCGCTCCCGTCATCGACGCCGCGAAGTCCACGGCGCAGAAGGCGAGCAGCGCGGCGTCGGACGCCGCGCAGAAGGCCGGCCGTCCCGGCGACAGCTCCACCGAGCCGCCGGCGAAGGCCACGGACCCGAAGGACGCCAAGCCGGCTCCGCCCGTCAAGGACGAGCCGGTCGTGGACCAGGTTCCGCCCGGGGAGAGCAAGCAGGGCAGCTGACCCTGCTCGTCCCCACGCACACCAGGAGGGCCCGGCCGACTCGGCCGGGCCCTCCTGTCTTCTGCTTGAGCGCCCGACGCGGGGCGACGGGCGGACCGGCGTCAGCCGCCGATCGGTGTGGCCGATCCCGAGAACGGGTCGAGCTGGATGAACGCCTCGGTCGGGTCACCGTCATGCACCAGTGACTCCTGCGCGACGACGTCGTCGAACGCGAATGCGTACGCCTTGCCGTCCGCCATCTGCTCGTGGATGTACTTGGCGTAGTAGTTCGTCACCGAGTCCTGGTAGAAGCCGGCCGGGTCCTGGGTGGGCTGGGTGCTGCTGTCGAGCAGCGAGGACCGGTTGAACCCGGCGCACAGTGTGCGCGCGATGGCGCCGATGTCGTCGTTCGGCGCCGCCAGGTCACCCGCGCAGCCGAAGATGGACTCGCCCGACGGCTTCGGGAACGTGGTCACCACTGCGCCCGAGGTGTCGGTGAACGTCATGGTGTCGCCCGAGACCGCGCCGAGGAACTTCTTCTCCGGCTGGTCGCCGTAGGGCACGACGGTGAGCGTCTCGCTCGAGTACTTGCTCCAGACCCGGTCGACGTAGTCGGACAGGATGTTCGCGTCGACCTGGCCCGTGCCGACGCCGTGGCCGGGCGAGAGGACCCGGAGCACTGAACCGTCAGGTCCGGTCTGCGCGAGGCCGTCCCAGCCGTCCTGCTGCGAGAGCGACGTGACGACGTTGTCCCAGCCGTCGGGCTTGAGCATGCCGGTACGCATCAGCTCGCCGCTCGAGGAGCGCAGACCCGTCTGGTACGGGGCCGAGAAGAAGTCGACCTGGGTGCTGTTGATCCACAGGCCCGAGTCGTTGAGCGTGTACTCCGTCCAGTTGAACAGGGTGTCCCGGTTCGGGTCGCTCGGGTTCTGCACGGCCGGCTGCACGAGCTGGCCGTCGTTGACGATCTTGAAGTCGAGCTTGCTGCCGTACGAGAAGTACACCCGGCCGGACAGCTTGGGCATCTGGATCGTGACGTCCTGCCCGTCCGCGGGCCCGGCGATCGACGCGTCGGGCGCCGGCTCGGGTGCGCTCCCGGCGTCCGGCCAGGGGTGGAACGTCCCCTCGGCGTCGGCGTAGCCGAGCTGGCCGCCGGTCTCGCCCAGGACGTAGATGAACACCTGGTCGCCGCGACCGGAGTCGTTGGTGATGGTCAGCGGGATGGTGTCGGGTACTGCGGTGGCTGTCGGCGTGGCGACCACGGCAGCCGACAGGGCTGCGGTCAGTGCGGCGGCAGTGCCGACGAGCTTCCTGGTCAGGGACACGCTGTCCTCCTCAGATCACGAGGGGCCGAACAGTTGGGTGGTGCTGCCCCTCGCGATCGACGATATGGAAGGGGTCCTGCCGTGTCAGTAGCCCGGAGCAGATCAAGGGTGAAAAATTCGCAGAACGGCCCGAACCTACGGGTATCCCCTCAGGAGGGCGTACGTGGAATCGCTGACGCGGGACGGCCGACCATGAGAGACGGCGGCGGGCCCGGCTCTCGGCGTGCGGCGACAGAGCCCGGGAACGACAAAAGCCCGGACGAATCCGGGCTTCGGTCTGTGGGGTGGAGCCAGGGGGACTCGAACCCCCAACCCCCTGCTTGCAAAGCAGGTGCGCTACCAATTGCGCCATGGCCCCGGTGAGGGCCGCTCAGTCGATCGAGTCGGTGACCTCGGACCAGAGATCGCGGCCAGCCGCGTCCTCACTCAGCTTGCGCCAGAGAACGTAGCCGGCGCCGGCCGCCAGCAGCACTATCAGCAGCTTCTTCACGAGTTCCTCCTGGGGAGCCTCTGCAGGTCCGGGAGTGGGGCTAGGAGGACTTGAACCTCCGACCTCTTCCTTATCAGGGAAGCGCTCTAACCGTCTGAGCTATAGCCCCGGACGAGCGTTACGCACGCTCTTGCGACACTGGAGATTACCCCAGGTCGGGACGATGTCCCAAACCGAAATGATGGTCCGCGGTGTGACGTGCGCCGAGCCGTGCGTGAGAACGCACAGGAACGCTCTGGCAGCGCTGGTCAGTCGTCGGTCAGCGTCATGTGCACGCCGCCGACGAGTGCTGCCGTGATGTTGTACAGGAACGCCATGATCGTCGCGATGGCCGTCAGCAGCACGATGTTGCAGATGCTGATCAGGGTCGCCAGGGAGATGACGCGGGGGAACTCCACGAACTGCGTGAGGTTCACGTTGCTCTGCGGGCCGACGGCGTCCTCCACGAAGCTCTGCACCGTGGTGAACACGCCGAGGCTGTTCAGCACCGACCAGAACACCGCGGTGGCGACCACGGTCATGATCGCGACGGCGACGGCCAGCAGGAAGGCGAGCTTCATGACGGACCACGGGTCCACCCGGGAGAGCGCGAGACGCACCCGGCGCGGGCCGGCCGGAGCCGGACGCGGCGCCTCGGGCGTCGGGGCCGACGCCGGCTGTGCCGGCGCCTGCTGGCCCGGCACGCCGTCGGCGGTCGCACCGACCGGCGTCGCGGTGCCGCGGACGCCGGCGGCCGTGTAGTGCATCTCGGGCCGCGGCTTGGGCTCGTTCTGGGCCGACGCCGTCTGCCCCTCGTCGTCAGGCATGATCGAGGACACCTTCTTCGCCGCGCTGCGGGCCGCGTCGAGAGCGGCCTGAGCGGCCTTCATCGCGCCGGCCTTCACGCCGTCCGCGGCTCCCGCCGGCGCGGCCGCCGGCGTGCTCCCGGGGGTGCCGGGTGCGGGGACTCGGTTCCAGGACTTCGCGTCAGGTTCCGTGGCGGGGGAGGCTTGCGACGCCGAGGCGTCGTTCTTCCCCGAGGCGCGTCCGATCGCCGAGCCGAGCCCCGCGGTCTCCTTGGCCTCGCCGTTCGACGACGCGGTGGGCTGTCCCGCCTGCGGAGACTTCTGCTCCTTGCCCGACTTGCCCGCCTCGTAGGCGGAGCGCCAGACCCCGCCCGTCGTGGGCACGTCCGTGCTGGAGTCAGCGGGTGCGGCCGGCTTCGCCGACTTGCTCTCCGGCTTGGGCTGGTCCGTCTTCGCCGCCGGGGAGGCCACCACGACCGGCTCGGAGAGCTTCTCGCCGCCCTTGCCCTGCGCGGCGCCGGCAGCGGCTCCGTTCGACGTGCTCCCGGCGCCGGCCGGCCTGGCCGTGGCCGAGCCGTTCGACGCGGAGCCCTTCTCCGAACCGGCCCCTGCCGGTTCCGTGTCCGGGGTCGCGGCCGGGGCCTTGTCCTCCGTCACGGCCTTACGATCCCGGGTGATCTCCAGGTCTTCTTCGAGCGCAGGCGTCGCGATGCGCACGGGCCCGTTCTTGTCACTCGTCATCAGCTGTCCTCGCGTCCGGTGCTGTCCTGCTCAGGGGTGCTCGGAACTTCGTCGGGGGTCGGATTGTCTTCCACGGTAACCCGCTCGGTCGGATCGCCGTCGGAGTTCTCGTCCGCGGCACCGACCGCATCGCCCGCGTCCTCACGCTCCGCGTTGCGCGCGACGGCGATGATCCTGTCCCCCTTGTCCGGCTTTGCGAAGGTTACCCCCTGGGTGTTCCGGCCGGTGAGGTTAACTTCTGCGACGGCCGACCGCACGATCTTGCCGCGCTCCATGATGACCAGCACCTCGTCGTCCGTGTGGGTGACGAGCGCGCCCACGAGGTCGCCGCGAGCCTCCACGAGGTTCGCGACCTTGATACCGAGACCGCCACGGCCCTGGATGCGGTACTCCGAGATGCGGGTGCGCTTGGCGAACCCGCCCTCGGTGACGACGAACAGGTCGGCGCCGTCGATGACCACGTCGGCGGACAGCAGCTCGTCCTCCTCGCGGAACTTCATCCCGGTCACGCCCGACGTCGCGCGGCCCAGCGGCCGGATCGACTCGTCGTCGGCGTGGAACCGGATCGACTGGCCCTTGCGGGAGACCAGGATGAGGTCGTCGTCGGCGTTCACCAGACGGGCCGAGACCAGCTCGTCCGCGGCGCCGTCGGCGTCCTCCCGCAGGTTGATCGCGATGAGGCCACCCGAGCGCGGCGAGTTGTACTCGCTCAGGCGGGTCTTCTTCACGAGCCCGCGCCGTGTAGCGAGCACCAGGTACTCCGCGGCCTCGTAGTCGGGGATGTCCAGCACCTGGGCGATCTTCTCGCCGGGCTGGAACGCCAGGAGGTTCGCGACGTGCTGGCCCTTCGCGTCCCGGCCGCCCTCGGGCAGCTCGTAGCCCTTGGCCCGGTAGACCCGGCCGAGGTTCGTGAAGAACAGCATCCAGTGGTGGGTCGTCGTCGTGAAGAAGTGGTCGACGATGTCGTCCTCGCGGAGCTGCGTGCCGCGCACGCCCTTGCCGCCCCGCTTCTGCGAGCGGTAGTTGTCCGTCCGCGTCCGCTTGGCGTAGCCGCCGCGCGTGATCGTGACGACCACGTCCTCCTCAGGAATCAGGTCCTCCATGGACATGTCCCCGTCGTACGGCAGGATCGTGGTGCGGCGCTCGTCGCCCCAGCGGTCCGTGACCTCGTCGAGCTCCTCGCCCACGATGAGGCGCTGGCGCTCCGGCTTGGCGAGGATGTCCAGGTAGTCCTCGATCTCGGCGCGCAGCTTGGCGTGCTCGTCGAGGATCTTCTGCCGCTCGAGGGCCGCCAGCCGGCGGAGCTGCATCGACAGGATCGCGTTGGCCTGCTGCTCGTCGATCGTGAGCAGGTCCATCAGGCCCGTGCGCGCCTCGTCGACGTCGGGGGAGCGCCGGATCAGGGCGATGACCTCGTCGAGCGCGTCGAGGGCCTTGAGGTAGCCCTCGTAGATGTGGATCTGGTCCTGGGCCTCCTTGAGGAGGTACTCCGTGCGCCGGCGCACGACCTCGATCTGGTGCGTGGTCCAGTGGCGCACGAACGCGTCGACGCTGAGGGTGCGGGGCACCTCGTCGACCAGCGCGAGCATGTTGGCGCTGAAGTTCTCCTGCAGCGGCGTGTGCTTGTAGAGGTTGTTCAGCACGACCTTCGCCACCGCGTCGCGCTTGAGCACGATGACCAGGCGCTGGCCGGTACGGCCTGACGTCTCGTCGCGGATGTCGGCGATGCCCTGGATGCGGCCGTCGTTGACGAGGTCCGCGATCTTGGACGCCAGGTTGTCCGGGTTCACCATGTACGGCAGCTCGGTGACGACCAGGCAGATCCGGTTCTGGATCTCCTCGACGCTCACCACCGCGCGCATCGTGATGGAGCCGCGGCCCGTGCGGTACGCGTCCTCGATGCCCTTGTGGCCCAGGATCTGCGCGCCCGACGGGAAGTCGGGGCCCTTGATGCGCTGCAGGAGCGCCTCGAGCAGCTCCTCGCGGGACGCGTCGGGGTGGGCGAGGTGCCAGCGCACGCCCTCGGCGACCTCGCGCAGGTTGTGCGGCGGGATGTTGGTGGCCATGCCGACGGCGATGCCGGCCGAGCCGTTGACCAGCAGGTTCGGGATGCGCGCCGGGAGCACGACGGGCTCCTGGGTGCGCCCGTCGTAGTTGGGCCGGAAGTCGACGGTGCCCTTCTCGATGTCGCGCACCATCTCCATCGCGAGCGGCGCCATCTTGCACTCGGTGTACCGCGGGGCGGCCGCGGGGTCGTTGCCCGGCGAGCCGAAGTTGCCCTGACCCGCGACCAGCGGGTACCGCAGCACCCAGTCCTGCACGAGGCGCACCAGGGTGTCGTAGATCGCGGTGTCACCGTGCGGGTGGTACTTGCCCATGACGTCGCCGACGACGCGCGAGCACTTCGAGAACGCGCGGTCGGGGCGGTAGCCGCCGTCGTACATCGCGTAGATGACACGGCGGTGCACCGGCTTGAGGCCGTCCCGCACGTCGGGCAGCGCGCGCCCGACGATCACGCTCATCGCGTAGTCGAGGTACGACCGCTGCATCTCGAGCTGCAGGTCGACCTGCTCGACACGACCGTGGTGGACCGCTACCCGCGCGTCCTCCAGGGGAATGCCGTCGTCGGAGTTCTCCACGCCGGGGGTCTCGTCCGTCACCGTCTTTACTTCCTTTCCACGCCGCTGGGCGTGTCACTTCGTCGCGTGCGGGGGACGCCGCGGGGCCCTGTCGGACCCCACGGCGACGCGCCCCATCAGATATCGAGGAACCGCACGTCCTTGGCGTTGCGCTGGATGAAGGTGCGGCGGGACTCGACGTCCTCGCCCATGAGCACCGAGAAGATCTCGTCGGCCGCGGCCGCGTCGTCCATGGTCACCTGCAGCAGCGTCCGGTGGTCCGGGTCCATCGTGGTGTCCCAGAGCTCGGAGTAGTCCATCTCGCCGAGACCCTTGTAGCGCTGGATGCCGTTGTCCTTGGGGATCCGCTTGCCCTGCGCGGCGCCGGCCTCCAGGAACGCGTCGCGCTCCCGGTCCGAGTACACGTAGTCGTGCGGGGCGTTGCTCCACTTGATCCGGTAGAGCGGCGGCTGCGCGAGGTACACGTGGCCGTGCTCGATCAGGGGGCGCATGTAGCGGAACAGGAGCGTCAGCAGCAGCGTGCAGATGTGCTGGCCGTCGACGTCGGCGTCGGCCATGAGCACGATCTTGTGGTACTTCAGCTTGCTGATGTCGAAGTCCTCGCCGATGCCCGTGCCGAACGACGTGATCAGGGCCTGGACCTCGGCGTTGGAGAGCGCCTTGTCGAGGCGCGCGCGCTCGACGTTCAGGATCTTGCCGCGCAGCGGCAGGATCGCCTGGTTGTGCGGGTTGCGGCCACGCACCGCCGAGCCGCCGGCCGAGTCGCCCTCGACGATGTAGATCTCGCACTCGTCGGGGAACCGGGACTGGCAGTCCTTGAGCTTGCCCGGCATGCCGCCGCCGTTGAGGATGCCCTTGCGGCGGGTGGCCTCACGCGCCTTGCGCGCCGCGATCCGGGCCTGCGAGGCCTGGATCGCCTTGCGGATGACGTCGCGCGCCTCGTTCGGGTGCGCGTCGAACCAGTCGACGAGCTGCTCGCGGACCACGCGCTGCACGAACGTCTTGGCCTCGGTGTTGCCGAGCTTGGTCTTGGTCTGGCCCTCGAACTGGGGCTCGCCGAGCTTGACGGAGATGACGGCGGTCAGCCCCTCGCGGATGTCGTCACCCGTGAGGTTCTCGTCCTTCTCCTTGATGATCCCCTTGTCGCGGGCGTAGCTGTTGACCAGCGTGGTCATCGCCGCACGGAAGCCCTCCTCGTGCGTGCCGCCCTCGGTGGTGGAGATCGTGTTGGCGAACGTGTGGACCGACTCGCTGTAGGCGCTGGTCCACTGGAGCGCGACCTCGACCGAGATCTTGCGCTCGGTGTCCTCGCTCTCGAACGAGATGACGTCGGGGTGGACGAGCTCCACCCGCTTCGCCGAGTTGAGGTGGTGGACGTAGTCCATGAGGCCGTTCTCGTACTTGAACGTGACGGTGCGCCACGCGTCGGCACCCTCGGCCGCGTCCTGCGGCGCTCCGCCGGCGTCCGGCTGGCCGTCGGCACCCTGCTCGACGCCGTCGGCCGCGGGCTCCGCACCCGTCACCTCGTCCGTCGCGGAGGAGTGGCCCGCCCGCTCGTCCGTCAGCGTGATCTTCAGGCCCTTGTTGAGGAACGCGTACTGCTGGAAGCGGGCACGCAGCGTCTCGAAGTCGTACTCGGTGGTCTCGAAGATCGACCCGTCGGCCCAGAACGTCTGCGTCGTCCCGGTGTGCTCGTCAGGACCGAGCGGCTCGAGCTTCTCGACGCCGGTGATCGGGTTGCCGCCCTCGGTGTACTCCTGGCGCCAGTTGAACCCGTCGCGGCGCACCTCTGAGACGAACCGATAGCTCAGGGCGTTCACCACGGACATACCGACGCCGTGCAGGCCGCCGGAGACGGCGTACCCGCCGCCGCCGAACTTTCCGCCGGCGTGCAGGATCGTCATCACGACCTCAAGCGTGGGCTTGCCCTCGGTCGGGTGCATGGCGACCGGGATGCCGCGGCCGTCGTCGGAGACGCGCACCCCGCCGTCGGCCAGAAGGCGTACGTCGATCTCGGTGGCGTGGCCCGCGAGGGCTTCGTCCACAGCGTTATCCACAATCTCGTACACAAGGTGGTGAAGCCCACGCTCACCGGTTGATCCGATATACATGCCCGGTCGCTTACGAACGGCCTCGAGACCTTCCAGGACTGTGATGTTCCCGGCGTCGTAGCCGCCGTCGATTCGCTCTGTCACGGGCGGGGTTGCTCCTCGTCTTTCAGGCACACGATGTGCACGACGACGGACGTACCAGCTGCTGCGCGAGCGACTCGGACCCGTTGGGGTCCCTGCCATGCTCGGGTGCCACGTACTGTCCGACGGCTCGTCGGTGCTCAGCGTTCCGGGCCCTCAGGACGTTCCTGGGAACCCGGCGCGGTTGACCCCCTCATACTACCTTCTGAGCGGCGAAAACCCGGGATCCGAGGGTGTTTGTAGCCACTCCTCCACAACCTTTCTCCACAGGGTGATTTCTGGGGGCCTGGAAGGGCTCCGAACGGGTCACCGGAGGGCCGATCCGTGACGCGATCGGGACCCGGATCCGGGTGTTGATCCAGGGTCGGGCGGAGCCCCGGTCGCAGCTTCCCGACAGCGCTGTCCGCCGGCTGCGCGCAGACCCCGGCACGGGCATGTCACGACTACGCCCGAGCATGCGGATGACCACCGGATCGCAATGCCACTGCCTGACGAAGGTCAGAAAATTTATACGCAGAAGTAGACATTTCGTTGATTTCTCTTTTTCTGCTCTAATGGCACCGACCGGTCACATGCGCGCGCTCGCGCACTCTCACTTCGAAGGGCTATAGAGTGAAGAAGCTTCTCGCCGGCGGAACCCTCGCCGTCCTGGCATTCGGCGGCATGATCGCCACTGCCACCTCCGCATCCGCACACACGCCGAGCGTCTCCTCGGACTGCGGTTTCGTGAACGTTGATCTCAAGTACTACCAGGATGCCAAGGTCACGGTCGTCATTGACGGTGTGACCGTCGAGGACACCGAGTTCAACGGTGGCTTCCAGAAGCGCTACGAGGAGAACCTCGGGCTCGACAAGGCGCACGAGTGGACCGTCACGGTCGACGCCTACGACGGCCGCGACGGCACGCAGTACGACTGGTCGCAGTCGGGCTCCATCGGTGTCTGCCAGACGCCGCCGCCCGCCGAGGTCGTCACGCCGGTCGTCCCGGAGGCCGTTGCCGGCTGCGCCGCCAGCCTCGACGACATCGTGCTCCCGGAGAGCACCGAGGCGATCACCTACACCAAGACCGAGGCCGGCATCGTCGCCACCCTCAACTCCGAGGACTTCATCTGGCCCGAGGAGCTCGGCGCCTACGTCCCGCAGGAGGACGGCTCGGCCCTGCTGCCGACCGATGTCATCGTGCTCGAGGAGGACTGCGAGCCGTCGCCGTCCCCGTCCGTCGAGCCCAGCGAGGAGGCCCCGGCGCCTTCTGACGAGCCGACCACCGCCTCGCCGAGCCCCGCCCCTGCGGAGACCGAGGAGCTCGCCGCGACCGGTGCGACCGTCGGTGGCGCCATCGCGTTCGCCGCTCTGCTCGCCGCTGGTGGCGTCGCCCTGGTCTGGGCCCGCAAGCGCATGCAGCAGAACGCGTGAGCTGACCGCTCCTGGCTGACGCCACGGCGCAGCTGAGCAGAGAAGGGCCCCCGGCTTCGGCCGGGGGCCCTTCGTGCGTGTGCGGAGTGCTCGTACGGGCTGTGCAGGGGCCTGTGCGGGCGCGTGCTGTGCGCGGGGCGTCAGCCCCAGGTGTCCCGGGGGCCGGGGCCGCGCACCGACCGGGGGCCGCGCCGGAAACCGGGGCCCGCGGGGCCGAGGACCGTGACCTCCTCGACGACCCCCTCGCCGATCTCCTCCGCCATGCGGCGGATCAGGTTCGGCACCAGGAGCCGCAGCTGGGTCGCCCAGGCCGTCGAGTCGGCACGCACGACGAGCACCTTGTCCTCGAACGTCTCGGGCGTGCAGTGGTCCGCGATCTCCGAGCCGACGACCTCGCGCCAGCGGCCGACGACGCCGCCGACCGACACCTCCTCGGTCCAGCCCTTCTCCCGCAGCAGCCGGCCCACGACGGAGCCGAGGAGCTGTGGATCGCGCGCGCCCGGACCCGAGCCGCTCGACCGCGGCTCCGCCAGGGGAGAGCGGCGCGAGGGTGACCCGGGCCGCAGCCCGCGGGCGCGGGCAGCCGCCTTGGCGCGGTTGAGCGCGGCGCGCGCCACCTCCGACGGAGGCGTCAACGGGGGCTCAGAGTTATCCACAGGCCCCTGTGGAGATTCATCAGTCACGGGTCACCGTCCCGGGTTCCACGTGAAACCGTACGCCGTCGAGAGCCGCCGGGATGTCCTCCGGCACGGCCGCCGTCACGAGCACCTGACGGGCCGGGAGCACCAGGTCCGCGAGCCGTTGCCGGCGCCGCACGTCGAGCTCCGCGAACACGTCGTCGAGGATGAGGACAGGGTCCGCGTCGGTGCCGAGATCGGGGTCCCAGAAAGTGGGTGAATCCGCCGAATTCTGCGGATCTCCGCCCAGCAGACGGAACGATGCGAGACGTAGCGCCAGGGCGAACGACCACGATTCGCCATGGCTCGCGTACCCCTTCGCGGGCAGTCCGCCGAGGGTCAGGACGAGGTCGTCGCGGTGCGGTCCGACCAGGCTGACCCCGCGCTCGAGCTCCTGCGGCCGGGCCGCGACGAGTGCCTCGAGCAGCAGGTCACGGAGGCTTCCGACGTCCGAAAAGTTATCCCCAGAGCCTGTGGACAACTCCGGTGGATTGTCGGTCGAGAGCGCCGGCAGCGACGACCGGTAGGCGATCTCCGCGTCGCCGTCGGCATCACTCACCTGCTCGTACGCCGCGGCGACCGCGGGCCGCAGCGCGTGCACCAGCTGAACGCGCAACGACAGGATCTCCGCGCCCAGCTCGGCCAGCTTGGCGTCCCAGACGTCGAGCGTCGCCAGCTCCGCCGCGGCCGAGCTCTCGGACCGCGCCGACCCGCCGGACCGCCGTGCGGACCGCGCCGACTTGAGGAGCGCGGACCGCTGACGCAGGACCCGCTCGTAGTCGGAGAGCACGGCGGACACCCTCGGCATCATCAGGACCAGCAGCTGGTCCATGAAGCGCCGTCGGCCGTCCGGGTCGCCCTTCACCAGGGCGAGGTCTTCGGGGGCGAACAGGACCGTCCTCAGGACCCCCAGCACGTCCCTCGCCCGTACGGGCTGGCCCCGGTTGATCCGTGCGCGGTTCGCCTTGCCCTGGGTGATCTCCAGCTCGACCGTGCTCGCCCGGTCGCCCCGGACGATCCGCGTCCGCACCACCGCCCGCTCCGCGCCCGAACGCACCAGGGGTGCGTCCGTCGCGACGCGGTGCGAGCCAAGGGTCGCGACGTAGCCGATCGCCTCGACGAGGTTGGTCTTGCCCCGGCCGTTGCGCCCTACGAAGGCGTTGACCCCGGGCTCGAGCTCCACGTCGGCCGACGCGTACGACCGGAAGTCCAGCAGGGAGAGGTGGGAGACGTACATCGATAGGAGATCGTACGTCCCGGCCGCTACTCCGCCGACTTGACCGCGTGGCCGCCGAACTGCTGGCGGAGCGCGGCGACGGCCTTCATCGCCGGCGACTGCTCCTGGCGGGACGCGAACCGCGCGAACAGCGCGGCGGAGATCACGGGGAGCGGCACGGCGAGGTCGATGCCCTCGTCCACGGTCCAGCGGCCCTCGCCGGAGTCGTCGACCCAGTCGTCCAGCAGCGCGAGCTTCGGGTCCTCCTCCAGCGCCTTGACCATGAGGTCCAGCAGCCACGAGCGGACGACGGTGCCGCGGCTCCAGGCCCGCACCGTGCCGTGCACGTCGTCGATCAGGTCGGACTTGGCCGCGAGGAGCTCGTAGCCCTCGGCGTATGCCTGCATGAGGCCGTACTCGATGCCGTTGTGGACCATCTTGGCGTAGTGGCCGGCGCCGACGCCGCCGGCGTGCACGAAGCCCTCCTCGCGCGGTCCCTCGGGGCGCAGCGCGTCGAAGACCGGGAGCACGCTCTCCACGTCCGCGGCCGAGCCGCCGACCATCAGGCCGTACCCGTTCTCCAGGCCCCAGACGCCGCCGCTCACGCCGACGTCGAGGTAGCCGATCCCGTTCTTCGCGAGCTCCGCGGCCCGCTCCTGGTCCTCGACGTAGTGCGAGTTGCCGCCCTCGATGACGATGTCGCCCTCGGACAGGATCTCGCCCAGCTGGTCGAGCACGCCACGGGTGGGCTCACCCGCGGGGACCATCACCCAGACGACCCGCTTCTCCTCGGGGAGCGCGGCGGCCAGGTCGGCGAGCGTCGCGACGTCGGACACCTCCGGCCGCGGGTCGAACCCGGTGACCTCGATGCCGCCCTTGCGCAGACGGGCCCGCATGTTGTTGCCCATCTTCCCCAGGCCGACCAGACCGATGTGGGTAACCATGTGCGTGAAATCCTCCTGGGTCGTTCGACGGGGTCGCTCGTGGCGGCCGTCCTTGGTGCGGGCTGACGTTGCTCTGGATGCATGGAGCCGCTCCCGCCGCGAGAGGGGGAGCGGCGGGCCGTCAGCCGGTGAAGCGGATCGGGACCAGCAGGTACCGGTACGCGGAGTCGTCCTCGCCGTCCAGGCTGCCCTGACCGGTGAACTCGACCGGCTTGTTCGGGTGCGTGAAGGACAGGCGGACGAAGTCCGTCCCCAGGGCGCCGAGCCCGTCGAGGAGGAACTGCGGGTTGAACGCGACCGCGATGTCCTCACCGACCAGGACCGCCTCCAGGGCCTCGGACGCCTGTGCGTCGTCGCCCTGGCCGGCGTCCAGCACGACCTGACCCTCGCTGAACGAGAGCCGGATGGGCGTGTTGCGCTCCGCCACCAGGCTCACACGCTTCGCCGCCTCGATCAGCGGCGCGGTGGCGACCACGGCGTGGATGGGGGTGCTGTCGGGGAACAGCCGGCGGACGGCGGGGTAGTCGCCGTCGACGAGCTGGGACGTGGTCTGTCGACCGCCGGCCTCGAAACCCACGAGGTCGAGGCCCTGGCCTGTGGACAGACCGACGTTCACGAGGCCGCCGCCCGAGCCGAGCGACTTGGCGACGTCGTTGAGCGTGCGTGCCCGGACGAGCGCGACGGCGGAGAAGCCCGGGGTCGCCGGGGTCCACGTCAGCTCGCGCAGCGCGAGTCGGTAGCGGTCCGTGGACAGGAGCGTGATGCGCTCGCCCTCGATCTCGACGCGGACGCCGGTCAGCAGGGGGAGCGTGTCGTCGCGGCTCGCGGCGACGGTGACCTGTGCGACGGCGTGGGTGAACGCGTCGCCCGAGACGGTGCCGCTGACGTCGGGGAGCCCCGGCAGCGCGGGGTACTCGTCCACAGGCATGGTGAGGAGTGTGAACCGGCTGGCGCCGCAGGTGACGATGACCTTGCTGCCCTCGAGGACGACGTCCACCGGCTTGTTGGGGAGCGCCCGGGAGATCTCCGCGAGGAGACGGCCGGAGACCAGCACGGTGCCCGGCTCCGCGACCTCGGCCGGGATCTCGGAGCGTGCCGACGTCTCGTAGTCAAAGCTCGCGAGGTTGATCACGCCCTGTGCGTCCGCCTCGATGCGCACACCGGCGAGCACGGGAGCCGGGGGACGCGTGGGGAGCGTGCGAGCGGTCCATGTCACGGCATCGGCGAGGACGTCGCGCTCGACCCTGAACTTCATGCCGTTGCATCTCCTCTTGTTCCTGGGCTGTCGAGGGAAACCCTACGCGAGTTGAGGACCTCGCGGCACTCGACAGAGGAGCGCTGTGGATGGACTTCTTCACTGCTCTCGTACTAGTGTTCGAACGGCGCCCGAAGCGCTCGACCGGCTTATGAAGGCGTGTGGATTCCCCCTTAGAGATAACTGTCGTAGTAGTAGTCGGTGTTGTGGAAACTGGGGAAATCGTGTCTTTCCGCAGGTCAGACGGCATTTCCTCCTGTGGAGGAACTGTGGGTCGATCTGTGCATGAACTACGGACCCCTGTGGACGGCCAGTTTTTGCACACAGGCTGTCCACCGATTCGGGTCCCTCCGCCCACAGAAAACAGGCGGTTGTCCACACCCGTCCACAGGCTTGTCCCCAGGTGTGTATCGGCAGGTCAGCGTCGCGGACCAAGTTCTGCACAGGGTGTGTCCACAGTGCTGGGGACGAGCGAACCAGAGTCCCCGGATTCCGCCGTTCCGCGTGTGGATAGACCTGTGGAGGTGCGTATACGCAACACCCCCGTGCACCGGTTCGGTTGTGCACAGGGGTGGGGAAAAGTGTGGATCGAGGCTCTATGCCGGATTTTTGGGCAGCACGAAGCCCGGTGGAAGAGGGGTTCGTGCGGAGCAGGGGGAGCGGGCCTCAGCCGCGCTGCTGCTGCTTGATCCGGCTCGTGAGCTCGGTGACCTGGTTGTAGGTCGAGCGGCGTTCGGCCATCTGGCCGGCGATCTTCTTGTTCGCGTGCATGACCGTGGTGTGGTCACGCCCGCCGAACTGCTGGCCGATCTTCGGCAGCGACAGGTCGGTGAGCTCGCGGCACAGGTACATGGCGATCTGCCGGGCGGTGACGAGCACGCGGGACCGTGACGAGCCGCACAGGTCGTCGATCGTGAGCCCGAAGTAGGCGGCCGTCTGGGCGATCACGACGGCGGGCGTGATCTCCGCGCTGTCGTCGTCGTCCGTGATGAGGTCCTTGAGGACGATCTCGGCCAACGCCAGGTCCACCTGCTGCCGGTTCAGGTTGGCGAACGCGGTGACCCGGATGAGCGCGCCCTCGAGCTCGCGGATGTTCGTCGAGATCCGGGAGCCGATGTAGGAGAGGACGTCGGCGGGCACGTCGAGGTGCTCGCTGGCGGCCTTCTTCCGCATGATGGCGATACGGGTCTCGAGGTCGGGGGGCTGGACGTCGGTGATCAGGCCCCACTCGAAGCGCGACCGCAGCCGGTCCTCGAACCCGTTGAGCTGCTTGGGCGGGACGTCGGACGTGATCACGACCTGCTTGTTCGCGTTGTGCAGCGCGTTGAAGGTGTGGAAGAACTCCTCCATCGTCTGTTCCTTGCCCTGCAGGAACTGGATGTCGTCGATGAGGAGCACGTCGACGTCGCGGTAGCGGCGCTGGAAGGCGCCGGCCTTGCCCTCGCCGATGCTGTTGATGAAGTCGTTGGTGAACTCCTCGGAGTTCACGTACCGCACCCGGATGTGTGGGTACAGGTTGTGGACGTAGTGCCCGATGGCGTGCAGCAGGTGGGTCTTGCCCAGCCCCGAGTCCCCGTAGATGAACAGGGGGTTGTACGCCTTGGCCGGTGCCTCGGCGACGGCTACGGCGGCCGCGTGCGCGAACCGGTTGGACGAGCCGATGACGAACGTCTCGAAGATGTACTTCGGGTTCAGCCGGGTGGGCTCGGCGGACGGCTTCGGCGCGGGCTGCGGCGCGATCGGCATCTGCGCCTGCTCCGGCTCCGGCGGCTCCTGCTCGAGGGAGAGCGAGAGGGCCGCGGGCCCGGAGATCTGCGACGGGCCCGCAAGGGTGCTGCTGCTCAGCTCCGGGTCCACAGTGATGCCGAAGCGGACGTCACGCCCCAGGACCGACGACATCGCGGAGACCAGGTCGTCGCGGACGGCCGTCTCCAGGTAGGTCCGTGTCTGCTCGTGCGGGACGGCTATGAAGACCATGTCGTCCAGGACGGCCATCGGCTTGGCGAGACGGATGAATGCGAGCTGCCGGGGGCTCATGTCGGGCCGGGCCTCGAGCGCTGTCAGGGTCTGCGCCCAGACGTCGCCGATGTTCTCGTCCGGGTTGGCCACTGGCTTTCCTTAGTCTCGTGCGTGGGGTGATGCGCGATGCTGGGGTGTGTTGGAGTCTGCCATGATGAAGCACCGTCCACACAGTTGTCCACAGGTTGTGGATGGCGGGGATCATGGCTGGGTAAGTGGTACGTAGCCAGGGCGGACGGGGTCGCCGAGAGCCCCGGCGAGGCGCGCGGTGTGGCGCGTCCGACACGCATGATCCCGCGGTTCTGGTTTGACCCGGAGGGCCGCGGCGGCGTAACGTCATACAGCCGTTCCAGGTACTTCTGCGCGCCCACACACGGATTCGAGCCACGTCATCCGACGACGGTGAGACCACGTGGGCCAGGCCCCGGGTCGGTCCGGTCGTCCGAAGTACTGAACGACCACCATTCACTGCATCGTCGAGGACAGACGGTGTGCCTACCCCGACGTTCTTGGAGTACCTCGTGAGCAAGCGGACTTTCCAGCCGAACAACCGCCGTCGTGCGAAGACCCACGGCTTCCGACTGCGCATGCGCACCCGTGCCGGCCGCGCCATCCTGGCGGCTCGCCGGCGCAAGGGTCGCGCCGAGCTCTCAGCCTGAGCCATGTTGCCCGCGGCGCACCGTTTGCGCCGTTCCGTCGACTTCGAGCGGACGGTGCGCCGCGGCACGCGCGCAGGTCGATCGACCTTGGTGGTTCACCTCCTGGTCCAGGACGAAAAAGTCTCGGACCCAGGATCGGGAACTCCACAGGTCGGTTTTGTCGTTTCCAAGGCTGTGGGTAACTCCGTGCAGCGCAACCTGGTGAAGCGCCGGCTCCGTGCCGCGGCGCTCGGCCAGCTCTCCGTGCTGCCCAGCTCCGCTCGCGCCGTCGTCCGCGCGCTGCCGCCGTCGGCAGACGCGACCTATGCGGACCTCGACCGCGACCTCGACGCGTGCCTGCGGCGCGCCGTCACGCGTGCATCCGGAGACGGGAAGAGATGACCACCATCCCCGCACCCGAGGGTGAGGCACCGACGCGTGAGCCGTCGCTGATCGGCCGGCTCCCGGTGACCCTCCTTGTGGGGATGGTCCGCTTCTACCAGGCGTTCATCAGCCCGATGAGCCCTCCGAGCTGCAAGTACTACCCGTCCTGCTCGCAGTACACCGTGATCGCGCTGCGTCGCCACGGTGCGCTGCGCGGGCTCGGTCTCGCGCTGTGGCGCCTGCTGCGGTGCAACCCGTGGAGTCTCGGCGGTGTCGACGACGTGCCGCCCGCGCGCGGCACGCACACCCACACCGAGGGCTGACCTGCCCCGGATCGTGCCGCCGTACACGACCCCCCTCGCACCTCTCGCAGACTTCGCGTCACCAACACTGGAGCTTCTTGACCGATGGACTTCTTCGCCTTCCTCTACCCCATCGAGTGGGTCGTGGCCTGGATCATGTACGGGTCGCACTGGCTGTTCACGTCGCTCGGGATGTCCAGCGGCCCCGGCACCGCGTGGGTGCTCTCGATCGTCGCCCTCGTGATCGTCATCCGTATCGTGCTCATCCCGCTCTTCTTCAAGCAGATCAAGGCTTCGCGCGGGATGCAGATGATCCAGCCCGAGCTGCAGGCGGTGCAGAAGAAGTACAAGGGCAAGACGGACCCTGCGTCCCGCGAGAACATGACGCGCGAGACCATGGAGCTGTACCGGAAGCATGGTACGAACCCGTTCGCCTCGTGCATGCCGATCCTGCTGCAGTCGCCGATCTTCTTCGCACTGTTCCGGGTGCTGAACGGCCTGCAGCCGATCTCGACCGGCGCCCAGGACCCGATCGGTCCGATCACCCGTGAGGTCGCCGGCGACATCGAGTCGTCGACGCTGTTCGGCGCGCAGCTGAGCGACGTCTTCCTGCAGACCGACTCGCTGACCTCGCGCATCGTCGTGATCGGCCTGATCGTCGCGATGAGCGTCACGACCTTCACCACGCAGCGCCAGCTCACGATGAAGAACATGCCGCCGTCGGCCCTCGAGGGCCCGATGGCGCAGACGCAGAAGCTCATGCTCTACATGCTGCCGATCGTCTTCGCGATCTCCGGCGTGAACTTCCCGGTCGGTGTGCTGATCTACTGGACCGTGACGAACCTCTGGTCCATGGGCCAGCAGTACTACACGATCAAGCGGATGCCGACCCCCGGTTCGCTCGCCGAGAAGCAGATGAAGGAGCGGCAGGCCGCGAAGGCCGCGCGCAAGGCTGCCAAGAGCGGCGTGGTCGTCGAGGAGGACGTCCCGGTCGTCGAGGAGCCGAAGACCGGTCAGCGTGTGCAGCCGAAGCGCAAGAACCGCCAGAAGACGACGGGCCCCCGCCCGGAGCCCACGCGTCCGGCCATCGCGCAGGCCGCTCCTCAGGACGCGACCGATGTGACCGACGCGCCGGTCGACGGCCAGCCGGGCCCCAAGCCCAAGCAGTCCGGTGCCGCCAAGCAGTCCGGTACGCCGAAGCAGTCGGGCTCGCCCAAGCAGTCGGGTAGCCCGAAGCAGTCCGGCGGCACGGCCGGGTCCCAGCCCGGGTCCAAGCCGAAGCAGTCCGGCACGGCGCCGGGGGCGACCCCGACGTCGTCGGGCAAGCGCAAGCAGAAGAAGTAGGAGGAGACGCGATGAACGCGAGCACAGGTACGGCCGCCCCCGATCCCGCGGCCGCGGTCGCCGATCCGGAGGACCGGACCAAGCGCCTCGAGGAGGAGGGCGAGATCGCCGCCGACTACCTCGAGGAGTTCCTCGACATCGCCGACCTCGACGGCGACATCGACCTCGACATCAAGCACGACCGGGCCGCCGTCGAGGTGGTCGCCGACGACCCCCAGTCTCTGTCGCACCTGATCGGTCGCGAGGGTGAGGTGCTCGACGCGATGCAGGAGCTCACCCGCCTCGCCGTGCAGACGCGGACCGGGGACCGGAGTCGGCTGATGCTGGACATCGGCGGCTACCGGGCGGCCCGTCGGGTCGAGCTGACCCGCATCGCGGAGAAGGCCGTCGAGCAGGTGCAGGCCTCGGGCGAAGAGGTCGAGCTCGAGCCGCTGAACGCCTTCGAGCGCAAGGTCGTGCACGACGCCGTCGCCGTGGCCGGCCTGGTCAGCGACTCGCGCGGGGTCGAGCCGGAGCGGTACGTGGTGGTTCAGCCGGCCGGCACGGTGGCCGCGGTCACCGACTGATCCAGTGGCTTCGGCCGAGGGCCGGTGCGCGTCCCGAGGACGTGCACCGGCCCTCGGTGTGTTTGGCTTCTTACGACAGCAAGTGGAGGACGGGACGTGGAAGGTTCGGACGTGGCAGGGGAGGCCGGCTCGGCGGAGGCCGAGGTGTTCGACGGCGAGACGCTCGGCGCCAGCGACGCGGTCAAGGCTTACCTGGGTGACGGGTATGACGGCGTGGTGCGCTACGGCGAGCTGCTGCGCGACCAGGGTGAGCTGCGGGGGCTGATCGGTCCGCGCGAGGTCCCGCGCATCTGGGAGCGGCACATCCTGAACTCCGCGGCGGTCGTCCCGTACCTGCCGCAGTCCGGTTCCGTGACTGACATCGGTTCGGGGGCGGGGCTGCCCGGGATCGTGATCGCGGCGATGCGGCCCCAGCTCCAGGTGATCCTGGTCGAGCCCATGGAGCGACGGACGACGTGGCTGGCCGAGGTCGTGTCGGAGCTCGGACTGCCGAACGTGGAGATCAAGCGCGGTCGGGCCGAGGAGTACCACGGTGCCTTCGAGGCGGACGCCGTCACCTCACGGGCGGTGGCCGCCCTGTCGAAGTTGGTCCGGATGAGCATGCCGCTCGTCCGGGTGGGCGGTGAGCTGGTGATCCTCAAGGGGCGCAACGTGGCGCAGGAGGTCGAGCCGGCCCGCAAGGTGCTGCGGAAGTACGCCGTGGGCGACCCGGAGATCCTGGAGGGGGCGACGGTGGACGGCGTCGAGACCACGACGATCGTCCGGGTGCGTCGGGGGAAGTAGTCCCGAGCGATGTTTCACGTGGAACGGGAGCGGCCGCCGATGGCGGTCGCTCCCGTTCTTTCATGCGCCGGTTGCACGCGTCAGGCGTGCTGTGGGGTGTGGCGGGCCGGTGTCAGCAGCCGCCGCAGTTGTAGTAGAGGATGTCCCAGTGGTTGCCCTCGTCGGTGTAGAGATTCCCGGCGCCTGAGCGGTACTGGTAGCCCCAGCCGGAGATGTACCCCACGTACGTGAAGTTGTTGGCGATGTAGCTGTCGATGCAGGTGCTCTGCCTGGTGTCGAGCTTGTAGCCGTTCCAGTGGCTGTAGGTGCCGCCGGAGTGACCGGTCTCGGTGCCGCCCGTGACGGTGATCGCACACCCGCTCGCCGACCGGAGGGTCTTGATCCCGTCGATCGTCGTCTGCCGGACCTGGTCGAACGACGTGCAGGTGGAGACGTTCCGATCGCTGCAGCCTCCGCTCGACGTCCAGGAGATACCGGCGGCGCTGAGCTGGCTGGTTGCCTGTGCGTGCGTGAGGAACGTGGCGGCGCTGGCCGGAGCCGCGAAGGCGAGGACGAGGGCTGCCGTGAACGCGGTGACAAGTGCGGTGGCTCGGGTGATGGGTCTGGACAAGACGCCTCCCTGCGTGGAGTCAGACGTACCTGGGCAGTTCGAGGATAGGTGCGGCCGGCGCGGCTCGGGGCATACCAGTTTTGCCATAGCGGCGGGGGTGAGCCGCAGGTGGCCTCGGCGCCGTGATGCGGAAGCTCGTGGGGGGAGGACTCGGCTGGGTCTGTTTCACGTGAAACGCAGGAAGAGGTGTGAAGCCAGTGGATCTGGCTGTCGCCCTGTTTCACGTGAAACGCTCGGCACCCGAGCGCCGCAGAACCGGACGGACCCGGCGCGTGCCGTGCCGGTTGCCGCGTGGAGCGGATCTGATCCCTCAGGCGACGGCGTTTCGGCACGCCCGAACAGGCACCCGACCGTAGCGTTACACGGGTGTGCTTCTTCAGACGAAAGTCCAAGCGAGCGGCGGCGGCTGCGGCTCTAGCGGCGTCCGCCGCTCAGCCAGATACGTCCGACTCGTCCGCTTCGGAACCGGCTGCCGCGGCACGGTCCACCTCGAAGGCAGGCACGGGGGAGGTGGCGGCCCAAGAGGCGTCGAGAGCCGGCGCGTCCGTAGCGGTGCTCGATGACCGACCTGCTCCGGTTGTGGAGACGGACGGAGAGACGGAGGCAGCAGACAGTCGTCCCGTGGAACCGTCGAGTGGCGGTGCCTCCGGAGATGCGTCGGTGGTGTCTGACGGCCGGGCGGTGCTGGACGGGCGGCCGGTATCTGACGGTCGGGCGACGCAGCTCGACCAGCCCGCGGACGTCGACCAGTCGGCACAGGTCGGGCAGCCCAACGAGACTGACCAGGCCGCCGAGACCAGCGAGACCGCGGCGGATGACCAGGCCGCAGAGCCTGAGGCGGCGGCCGAAGTTCCGGATGAAGCACCGACCGCCCAGGAGGACGGGACGACGTCGGCGTCTGCCTCGGAGCACCAGGTACCCGACGCGGCAGAGACTTCCCCAGGGGAGACCGGTTCGGCCCGCGCCGTCGAGGTGAGCGAAGAAGCCGCCGCGGAGGCTCCGTCTGCCGCTCCGACCGGCGATGCCATTGCCACGGCGAACGCCGTCTCCGGAAGCGCTGTCTCCGGGAGCACTCCGGGGGAACCGGGGGAGGAGCTCGACACGAGCAAGATGCCGGCAGAGAGCGTTCCGACAGCGACTCCGTCGGAGAACGTCGTGGACACGCATCCCGGGAGCGCACCCGAGGCAGGTCCTGACACAACCACGGTGGACGACGAGGTTCCGTCGACCGTGGACATGGCTCCGCCGGCGGCCGAGGTCGTGAGCGATGCGCCGCGTGACGAGGTCTGGGGTCAGGACCGCCCCGATCCCGAAGGCAGGAGCGCCGCGGTGCTCAGCCAGCTGATCGAATCCGTGACGAAGTCGGCGCCGGCCGACGACGAAGACGCCACCGAGGTGGCAGAGGCTCTGGGGAACGAAGCGATGACCGAGGTTGTGGAACCGCAGACGGAGCAGGCCGCCCCGAGCCCTGCACCAGAAGCGGATGTGGAGTCGGCGCCTGATCTGGTCGCCGAGGATCCGGACCTCATGGAGGAGCTGCCGTCGCGCCGCCCGGTCCCGGCGGATGCGATCCGGCGAGCGACCGAGGCGCTGGACGCGGCGGTGAATGCCGCGCCCGCCGTGATCGGTTCCGCCACGATGACGTTCGACGACGAGCTGGGCGAGGTCGTCGACGCCGAATTCACACATTTCGACAGAGAAACCTCGTCGGGGCCCAAGCCAGAAGACGGGGCCAGCGATTACAGTGTCCGCGTGACGGATCCGATTCCTGTGCAGGGCCTCTCCGCTCCCGGTGTTTCACGTGAAACGCCCGGGTCCGCGCAGACGCCCAATGGCACTCAGCAGCCCACGGGCGGCCCGCACGGTGGCGATGACGAGCGGCGTTCGGCCCTCATCGCAACCGTCCCGGCCGTTGACGAGACGACTCCTGTCGCCGCCGAGCTTGCGATGGACGCTCGCCGACGCATCGAGCTTCAAGGGCGGAAGTTCCCTCGCCCGCCGAAGACTCGCATCATCACGGTGGCGAACCAGAAGGGCGGCGTCGGCAAGACGACGACCACGGTCAACATCGCCGCAGGCCTCGCGCAGTCCGGCCTGAATGTCCTCGTGATCGACAACGACCCCCAGGGCAACGCCTCGACGGCGCTCGGCATCGAGCACCGCGCGGGGACGCCCTCGGTCTACGAGATCCTGGTCGAGGGCGAGCCTCTGGCGAACACCGTGCAGCAGTGCCCAGACGTCCCCAACCTCTGGGGCGTGCCCGCGACGATCGACCTGTCGGGCTCGGAGATCGAGCTGATCTCGCTTGTTTCACGTGAAACGCGACTCCGCAAGGCACTCGACAAGTACCTGGACGACCGCGTCGCCGCAGGGGAGGAGCGCATCGACTACGTGCTCATCGACTGCCCGCCCAGCCTTGGTCTCCTGACCGTGAACGCGTTCGTCGCCGGCCGTGAGGTCTTCATCCCCGTCCAGTGCGAGTACTACGCGCTCGAGGGGCTGAGCCAGCTGCTCAAGACGATCGACCTCATTCGGTCTCACCTCAACCCGGAGCTCCGGGTCTCGTCGATCCTGCTGACGATGTACGACGGCAGGACCAACCTGGCCCAGCAGGTCGCAGGGGAGGTGCGGTCGCACTTCCCGGCAGAGACGTTCAAGACGACGATCCCGCGTTCGGTCCGCATCTCCGAGGCGCCGAGCTACGGCCAGACGGTGATGACCTACGACCCGACATCCACGGGCGCACTCGCGTATCTTCAGTCCTCCCGGGAGCTCGCCGAGCGCGGACAGGGCGGGTCGAGCCCGCGCCGCATGAAGGCGGAGACGGTCGGGGCGCAGGACTGATGATCGGCAGTGACGAACGAGGTGCGTTGCATCCCGTGTACGAGATGAAGCCCGTCCGCGCTCGGCGTCGGACCGGAACCGACGAGGAGACACGATGACTGCGAAGCGACGGGGGCTCGGGCGGGGCCTGGGCGCGCTGATCCCGACGGGTCCGGAGCTGGACGAGCGGGCTTCCGCGGCGGGAGAGCTGGACGGCGCGGACAACGTGTCGGCCGGCTCGGTCGCGACCGTCGTCGAGGAGCGCCCGAACCCCGCGATCGCCCTGGCCGGCTCCACCGCCACCGCCGATTCCACCACCTCGTCCGCTTCCACCGACGAGGTGCCCGCAGGCATCGCCTCCACCTCGACGATCGAGACGATCGAGGAGCCGGCGCCGGAGCAGGCGCCCGAGAAGAAGGCCCCCAAGAACACGGGGCCGCGACCGAGCACCGTGAAGTGGGACTCCGCGATCGCGAGCGGCCGCCTGTCGGTCGCGAACGAGGCCGGCGACAGCAGCAGCGCCTCGGCGCTCGACGATGCGTTCTTCAGCAGGGAAGAGAGCGCACCCGAAGCCGTTTCACGTGAAACACCGGATCTGGTCCCCGTCCCGGGGGCGCGGTTCGCGGAGCTTCCCGTCACCGCGATCCGGCCCAACACCTGGCAGCCGCGGACGGTCTTCGACGAGGGAGACCTCGACGAGCTGGTCGAGTCGATCAAGGAGATCGGCGTGCTCCAGCCGATCGTCGTCCGCCCGGACAAGGAGCACCCGGGCGAGTACGAGCTCATCATGGGTGAGCGGCGCTGGCGTGCGACGCAGGCCGCCGAGCTGGAGACCATCCCGGCGATCGTCCGCGAGACCGACGACGGCGACATGCTCCGCGACGCGCTGCTGGAGAACCTGCACCGCTCGAACCTGAACCCGCTCGAAGAGGCCGCCGCCTACCGGCAGCTCCTCGACGACTTCGACTGCACGCACGAGGAGCTGGCGAACCGGATCGCGCGCAGCCGGCCCCAGATCTCGAACACCCTTCGGCTCCTGCGTCTGCCTCCGCTGGTGCAGCGCCGCGTCGCCGCGGGAGTGCTCTCCGCCGGGCACGCGCGTGCGCTTCTCGGCCTGAGCGACGGCGCGGAGATCGAGCGCCTCGCGCAGCGCATCGTGTCGGAGGGACTCTCGGTCCGCGCGACCGAGGAGATCGTGATGCTCACGGAGTCCGACGGCACGGGCTCCAAGGCCCGCAAGGCGCCACGGGCCGGCACCCGGAGCGAGGCGATCGACGAGCTGGCCGTCCGGCTCTCCGACCGGTTCGAGACCCGCGTGAAGGTCGCACTCGGCAAGAACAAGGGCCGCATGACCGTCGAGTTCGCCTCGGTCGAGGACCTGAACCGCATCCTCAACGTCATGGCGCCGGAGGAGCGCGGCCTGCTCAAGCCGTCGTCCGACGACTGACGCGGACGCACACCGCAGGCGAACGGCTCCGGGCCGGCACCCCACGAGGGATGCCGGCCCGGAGCCGCGCGTGTCTGAGGAGCCTTCTGGCAGCGCGCCGTCACCGATCTAGCGCGCCGCCCACCAGCGCGCTGTCACCGACCTACCGCGCCGCCACCAGCGCCCGGTCGACGATCGCGCGGTACAGCGTCGGCAGGTCGTGGCCGCTGGCGGCAACGGCCTGCGGTAGGAGCGACATCTCCGTCATGCCTGGCGCGACATTGACCTCGAGCACGTGCGGCGTGCCGGCGCGGTCGAGGATCAGGTCGGTGCGCGACAGGTGCCGCAGGTGCAGCGCACGGTGAGCGCGCACCGCGACGTCGGCCACCAGGTCCGCCTGTTCCGCGGTGAGCCGGGCCGGCGCGAAGAACTCGGTCTCGCCTGCCACGTACCGGGCGGCGTAGTCGTACCCGCCCTCCGCCACGATCTCCACCGCGGGAAGCGCCTCCGGTCCGTCCGGACCCTCGATCACGCTGACCGCGAGCTCCACACCGTCGATCGCACGCTCGACCAGGGCGGTCTCGCCGTACGAGAAGCACTCCACCATCGCCCGCGGGAGGTCCTCGGCGCGCGTCACGACGGTGACGCCGAGCGCGGACCCGCCCTCCGTGGGCTTCACGACCAGGGGCAGCCCGATGCGCCGCAGGATCGTGTCGAGCACCGGCTGGGCGCCGAGGTCGCGGAAGAGGCTCTGCGGGAGAGTCACGTAGTCCGGGGTCGCCAGACCCGCGTCGAGCAGCGCGGACTTCGAGATCGGCTTGTTCCAGACCAGGCGGCTCGCACGTGGACCGGTGCCCACGTAGGGCAGGCCGGCCATGTCGAGCACGTCGCGGACGGAGCCGTCCTCGCCGGAGGCGCCGTGCAGCAACGGCCAGACGACGTCGGGCCGGGTCGTGCGCAGGAACGACAGGAGGTCGGCGTCGACGTCGTGCAGGAGGACCTCCAGGCCGGTGGAGCGCAGCGCCTCGGCGACCCGGCGGCCCGAGCGCAGGGACACGTCCCGCTCGTGCGACAGGCCGCCCGCCAGCACGACGACCAGCGGTGAGCTCCGCACGGCGCCGGGAGCGGCGTCAGGGCCGGCGTCGGGCACGACGGGCGTGGACGGCGAGCCCACAGGGGGTCCCGACGACGCCGGCGCGGTCGGGACAGGGGAGGGACTGGTCATCGAGGACTCACTCGCTCGGGATCGGTGGAGGACGGTCGGCCTTCATCGTGTCAGACACACAGGTCACCCGGGTGACCTGTGTGTCTGACAGCGGGCCGTTCAGGTCAGGCCGTTCAGGCCAGGTCGGGTGCGGGGCCCCCGACGTCGTCCGTGTCGGGGTCGGGCTGACCGGAGGTGCCGAAGATCTGTACCAGCTCGGCCTCGCCGTTCACGACGCCGGCCAGCCGGCGCACACCCTCGCGGATGCGCTCCGGCGTCGGGAAGCAGAACGACAGGCGCATGTGGTCGGAGCCGCTGCCGTCGTAGTAGAAGGCGGTGCCGGGGACGTACGCGACGCGCGCGGTGACGGCGCGGGGCAGCATGGCCCGCGCGTCGAGACCGTCGGGGAGCCGCACCCACACGAAGAACCCGCCCTGCGGCACGTTCCACGACGCGCGGGGCAGGTGCTCGCCGAGCGCGCCGACGAGGGCGTCGCGCCGCTCGCGGTACGTCTCCCGGTAGGTCTTGATCTGGGCCTTCCAGTCGCAGGTCTCCAGGTACGTCGCCACGGCGAGCTGGGAGGCGTTGGACGGCGACAGGACCGCCGACTCGCTGGCCAGCACGAGCTTGTCGCGCACGGCGTGCGGCGCGATGACGAACCCGACGCGGTAGCCGGGGGCGAACGTCTTGGAGAACGAACCGAGGTACAGCACGCCGTCGGTGTCGTAGGAGCGCAGCGCGGGCATCGGCTCCGTGTCGAAGCCGAGCAGCCCGTACGGGTTGTCCTCCACGACGAGGACGCCGTGCCGCCGGCAGATCTCCAGGACCTGAGGCCGCCGCTCGGCGGACAGCGAGACACCGGCGGGGTTCTGGAACGTCGGGACGGTGTAGAGGAACTTCACGCGGCGACCCTCGGCGGCCAGCCGGGTCAGCGTGGCGTCGAGCTCCGCCGGGACCAGCCCGTCGGCGTCGAGCGGCACCTGGACGACGTCGGCCTGGTACGAGCGGAAGACGCCCAGCGCGCCGACGTATGACGGCGCCTCGGCGATGACCACGTCGCCCGGGTCCACGAAGATGCGGGTCACGAGGTCGAGCGCGGACTGCGAGCCGGTGGTGACCACGACGTCGTCGGGGTGGGCGGACACACCCTCCAGCGCCACGACCTGGGTGATGTGCTCGCGGAGCACCTCCTCGCCCTGGCCGGAGCCGTACTGCAGGGCGGTGGTGCCCTTGGTGGCGATGAGCCGCTGCATCGTGTCGGCGATGACGTCGAGCGGCAGGCCCTCGAGGTACGGCATGCCGCCCGCCAGTGACACGACCTCGGGCCGGTTCGCGACCGAGAAGAGCGCCCGGATCTCCGAGGCGCGCATGCCGTGCGCTCGCGCCGCGTACGAACCGAACCACGGGTCGAGGCGGTTACCGGCGGTCTCGGGAAGCTCGTTCACGCACGTCAGTCTCGCACGCACCGCGTGCCCGGCCCAGTACCCGTTCGTGGCGAAGTTCGTGGCGAAATGGTGAGACCGACGCAGAAGAGCGCGTGCCCGGCGCCGCACCCGGTGACGTCACCAGGGAGGGCCGGGCACGCGCTCGTTCACGCGGCGGAGGGGTCGGTCAGCCCGCGAGGACCTCGTCGATCTCCTCGGTCAGCGCGCGCTTCGGGCGGGCACCGATGATCGACTTCACGACCTCGCCGCCCTTGTAGACGTTGAGCGTCGGGATCGACACGATGCCGTAGTCCATCGCGGTCTGCCGGTTCTCGTCGGTGTCGATCTTGACGATCTTGATCTTGCCCTCGTACTCGTCGGAAAGCTCCTCGAGGATCGGCGCGACCATGCGACACGGGCCGCACCAGGTGGCCCAGAAGTCGACGAAGACAGGAATGTCAGAGTCGAGGACCTCGGTCTTGAAGGTGTCGTCGGTGACCTTGATGGTGCTCATCCAGCATCTCCTTGTTCATGGCCCCTCGCGGGGGCCGAGTGGGGCGGGCCGGTGGGAGCCGGCCGGAGATCAGTCGTTCAGCGAGTCCAGGAACGCCTGGGCGTCGAGCGCCGCGGAGCAGCCCGAGCCGGCGGCCGTGATCGCCTGGCGGTAGGTGTGGTCGACGGCGTCGCCGCAGGCGAAGACGCCGGAGAGGTTAGTGCGCGTGCTCCGGCCCTCCACGACGATGTAGCCGTTCTCGTCGAGGTCGACCTGGCCCTTGACCAGGTCGGTGCGGGGCTCGTGGCCGATCGCGACGAACAGGCCGGTCGCGTCCAGGTCCCGGACCTCGCCGGTGACGGTGTCGCGCAGGCTGAGGCCGTCGACCTTGCTCTCGCCCGTGATGCCGGCGATCTCGCTGTTCCACGCGAACTCGATCTTCGGGTCGGCGACGGCGCGCTCGGCCATGATCTTCGAGGCACGCAGGTCGTCGCGGCGGTGCACCACGGTGACCTTCGAGGCGAACCGGGTCAGGAACGTCGCTTCTTCCATCGCGGAGTCGCCGCCGCCGACGACGACGATGTCCTGGTCGCGGAAGAAGAAGCCGTCACAGGTGGCGCACCACGAGACGCCGCGGCCGGAGAGCCGCTTCTCGTCGGGCAGGCCCAGCTCGCGGTACGCGGAGCCGGTAGACAGGATCACGGAGCGGGCGCGGTAGGTGTCGCCGCCGCCCGTCACGATCGTCTTGACGTCGCCGGTCAGCTCGACCTGCTCCGCGTCGTCCCAGACGACCTTGGCGCCGAACTTCTCCGCCTGCTCCCGCATGGCCTCCATCAGGTCAGGACCCTGGATGCCGGCCGGGAAACCGGGGAAGTTCTCGACCTCGGTGGTGTTCATGAGTGCGCCGCCCGCGGTGACCGAACCCGCGATGACCACGGGCGCGAAACCGGCACGAGCCGCGTAGATGGCCGCGGTGTAGCCCGCGGGACCGGACCCGACGATGACGACGTCGAGCACGGGGCCGTCGGTGGTGCCGGCGGCCGGAGCGGTGGTCTGTTCGGTCAAGGTGTTCTCCTCGAGTTCCATGGGCACACGCAACAACACGCGGGCGGGTCCCAGTGTTCCAGCCCAGGTGCCCTGGGGCCCGGTCGTGGACGTGAATCTCGCCACACGACATCGACATCCGTCGATGTGTGGGGCTTCCGAGCCGATCCTGTCACGAAAGAACACCGGCGGGTACGAACCCATCGACATGATGTGGTTCGTACCCGCCGGTGTTCCGGACTGGTCCCGAGCGCCGAGGGCGGTGAACGCCGACAGCGGCCGGTCAGCTCAGCACTACCTCGTTCAGCTCCAGCCGGAAGCCGTCCGATACCTGCGGCAGCTCGGTGATCCAGATGGTGAACGTGTCACTCACGACCGGCTCGGAGAGCTCGAACGTCGTCGTGTTGGAGAAGGTGCCCTCCGCGAGCACGTCGCCGCCCTCGCCGCCCTTGAGGATCTGCACCTTGCCGCCGGGGGTGTTGGTGAGCAGCTCGATCTTGGAGACCGAGGCCGGCTCGCGGAGCCGGAGCTCCATCCCGAGGAAGTCCTTGAAGCCACCGAACTGGGCCTGCTGATAGGTGGTGGTGAAGTAGAACGTGGCGGGGTCGGTGTCGTACGCCAGCTCGACCTTCTCCGTGTGGTCGATCGGCTGGCCACCCGACTCGAGCGGGCCCAGGAGCGTCGCGGAGTCGATCACCGGGCGCGCCTCGGTCTCCGTGGGCGCCGACGGCTCGCTGCTGCCCTCGCCGTCGGCCCCGGCGGATGCCGACGCGGACGCGGAGGGGGAAGCGTCCGCGATCATGTCGGACGACGGCGACATCATGGCGTTGATGGCCCAGATGAGGCCGGCCACGACGGCGACGCCGACGAGGCCCAGCACGATCGGCGTCGGGTTGACGCCGCCGCGCTTGGGCGCGGGCTGGGTGGCGAAGCCGCCGTCCTGCTCGTAGTAGCCGCCACCGCCACCGCCGCCCTCCGGGGGGTAGCCGCCCGGCGCGAAGGACTGCGGCGGGTACTGCTGCGGCTGCTGCTGGTTGTACTGCTGCTGGCCCTGTGCGACCGGCTGGCCGTACTGGTCGTAGCCCGCCTGGTCGTAGCCCGCCGGCGGGTAGCCGGCCGGCGCGCCCTCGGGCGGCGGGGGAGGCACGGGGGCGTGCTGCCCGTAGGCCTGCGGTTCGTAGGTGTAGTCGTTCTGAGGCTCGGGATAGCCGGCGGGAACGTTGCCCGCCCCCATCGCCATTGTCTCGTCTGTACGTGCGATCCGGCCGGTGACGGGGCGCCGCGCGGGCGGCACCCCCTCGCCACCGAAGGCCTCGGCGATGGACTGCCGCCGCGGCTCCTCCGGCTCGGGCTGCACGAATCCAGGCAGCGATGCCACTACGGAAACCTCTCCCCACGGCTGGAGAGCCGCGGTCACGTCGTCGGGGTTCATCGGCCCTCCGGTGCCGCCGGACGCGTCGAACGTCCGGGCCACCAGGGCATCGATCTCGGTGTCCACGTGCGGGACCAAGCTGGAAAGAGGCGCCACGGCGCCGGAGTCGTCGAGCTGCGCCGGCAGCGGGATCAGGGTGTCCTTCGCGATCCAGTCGGCCTCGAGGTCCTGGCCGGGCCAGCGCGCCGTCATCGCGTAGTAGAGGAGGGCCACGAGCCCCTGGGCGTCGAGCTGCGCGGGCTTCACGTTGAGCGTCTCGCCGGAGGCGAGCCCGCCGTCCAGCCCGAGGCCGGTGACGCGGACCTGGTGCCCGTCGACCCGCACGGCCTCTGGCCGTAGCGCGGCGTGGTGCACGCCGCGGGCGTGGGCCACGGCCAGCGCGCTCGCCGCCTCGCCGACGATGACCCGGGCCTGCTGCTCGTCCACCAGCCCGCTCGAGATGACCTCGGTCAGCGTGGTGCCGGTGTGCGGCTCGGTGACCACGTACTTGTTGCCGTCCCCGTCGGAGCCGGCGTCGAGCACGCGGACCAGGCGGGGGTCCGTCACGAGTGCCGCGCGTCGGGCGGCGTCCAGGGCGTCACCGGTATAAGGCCCGGTCACCAGGGTGACCCGCACCTCACGGTCCAGGATCTGGTCGTACGCCTCCCAGGCGGTCGCCGCGGCGAGGTCGGTCGACGCCTGCTGGCGCAGCCTGTACCTCTCGACCAGCACGGTGCCTGGTTCGACTGTGCTCACGCGGACCTCCTCGCTCGGTCGGGGGACAGTAGCAGGTACGTGACCAGAGGGATCACGCACCATCGCCATGCTACGCGGAACCGCTGGGCACCCGCCGAGGCGTCGTCCTTATGTACGAAAGCGCAGCCCACGCGTGCGGGCTGCGCTTCCGGTACGACGGCGGCGGGGGTCAGCGGCGCAGGCGTGCCAGGACCGGGCCGAGCAGCCGGTCGAGCTCCCTGACGCGCAGCAGGCGCAGCAGGAGCACGTAGATCAGGATCATCACGAGGCCGCACGCCGCCGACACCCAGAGGCCGCTGAGCATCGTGAGCACCCAGCCCTGCCCGAACGACAGCACGTCGAACCCGCCGACCAGCTGGTAGACGCCCCACCCGGCCCCGCCGGCCACCGCGGCGGCGAGCACCGTCTTGGCGTGCAGGGCGAGGATGCGCCCGCCGTCGAGCCGCCCGCCGAGCTTGCGCTTCAGGCCGCCCGTGCGCAGCAGCACCGTGATCCAGTTGGACAGGGCGTAGGCGCCACCGGCGGCGACGACCCAGAGCTCGATCGGCAGCCAGAGCTGCGCGGCCACCAGGCCGGCCACCAGGGCGACCGTCGACGGCACGGTGATCCAGAACACCGAGCGGCCGTCCTCGTAGGCGAAGTAGACCCACTTCATGAGCGCCATGCCGCCGAGCGGCACCAGGCCGAACGAGAGCGCGACCAGGACGGGCGCGATGAGCGCGGTGTTCTCGGCGCCCGCGGTCGGGACGATGAACGCCGTGGCCGGCGCGGCGAGCACCACGAGGGCTGCGGTGGCGAACACGGTGAAGACGCCGACGGTGCGCAGCCCCAGGGAGAGGTCGTCGCGGACCCGGTCGGTGTCGCCCTCCTGCGCGGCCTTGCTGATGCCCGTGAAGAGCGCGGTGGCGATGGACACCGTCACCAGAGAGTGGGGCAGCAGGTAGATCAGGAGCGCCTGCGTGTAGGACGCGTTACCCGCGAAGGCCTCCGTGGGCGTGCTCGCGGCGCCGGCCTCGGAGGCGACCCGCGTCAGGTACAGGACGCCCGCCTGCTCCAGGACCACGGCCGCGAAGGTCCACAGCGCGACGGCGCCCGCGGAGCGCAGCCCGATGCCCCGCAGGCCCAGGCGCAGGTTCCAGCGGAAGCCGGAGCGCAGCAGCGGGACGAGCAGCACCAGGGCCTGCGCCACGATGCCGAGCGTGGCCGTACCGGCCAGCAGGATCGTGCGCGGGGTGTTCCACTCGGAGAGGTCGTTGATGCCGTTGTCGGCGCCGCCGAACACGGCCAGGAAGATGGCGAAACCGAGCACGGAGACCACGTTGTTGGCGACCGGCGCCCACATGAACGGCCCGAACTGCTCGCGGGCGTTCAGCACCTGGCCCAGCAGCGTGTACAGGCCGTAGAAGAAGAGCTGGGGGATGCACCAGTACGCGAAGACGGTGCCCAGCGCGAGCTGCTCGGCCGACCAGCCGTCGGTGTAGAGCATGACGACCCACGCGGCGGCACCGGTCAGCACGGCGGTGATCGCGAGGATGCCGACCGCCGAGATCGTGAGCAGCTTGTCGACGCGCTCCTGCGCGTTGTGCGCGCGGAACGCCTTGACGATCTGCGGCACGAGGACGGCGTTCAGCATCCCGCCCGCGAGGATCGCGAACAGGACGTTGGGCAGCTTGTTCGCGACGTCGAACGCGTCGGCGACGGTGCCCGTGGCACCGATGGCGGCCACGAGCATCAGGTTGCGGACCAGGCCGCCGAGGCGGGAGGCGGCCGTGCCGGCCGCCATCACCACGGAGTTACGCCCCAGGCTGCTGGCCGACGACGCCGCCGAGGTCGGTGTCTCGGGCGCGCCCGGACCGCTCGCGGCCTCGGCGCTCGGGTCCGACGTCGGGTCGGTCGGTGCGGTCACGGCGTTCTCCTGGGTCAAGCGACTACTCCCGTGGTCTGGGGCCCTGCCCGGCGCTGTCGGCCGAGGTGTGCGGCGGCCGAAACACTACTCTGCCCGGACGGTCACCGAGTCCGCCGACGCCGCCTGGGCGGACTCCGGCGCCTCGGCACCCGTCCCGGTCGCCTCCTCGACGTCCTCGCTGGTGGCGCGGTACGGGGAGCGCCCGCGGCGCGCCGTGCGCCAGATCCCGGCCAGGAACAGCAGCGCGACGACGCCGGCCGCGATCCACGTACCGAGCTCCTCCCAGCCCGCGCGGACGCGGACCTGGAACGACGAGTCGTCGCTGATCTTGGCGCCGGACGGCGTGAGCACCTGGGCGGTCACCTCGACGTCGCCCGAGCCGATGGCACGCACCGGTACCTGCACGTCCACCTCACGGCGGGCGGGGATGACCTCGGTGGTGCGCGCGTCGACGGTCAGGCGCGGGTGGTCGGGGCGCAGGACCACGGTCACCGTCGCGTCGACGCCGAGCGTGTTGCGCACCCGCACCGGGATGTCCCCCGAGTCCGTGATGAAGTTGATGTCCTGACGGGGGACGACCGTCACCGACTGCTGCGTCAGCTCGTTCGTCGACTCCAGGGTCTGCTGGACGAGCGCCTCGCGGAGCCCGGTGTCGGCGCGGTGCGCCACGGAGAGCGGCGTGGCCAGGCGGGTGACGCCCGGCCGCCAGATCTGCGCGGAACCGTCGACGCCGACCGCGGAGAACGTGACGACGGCGTCGCGCCCGCGCTCCAGGGCCGCCACGTTCGACGCGCCCAGCTCGGCCTTGGCCACGCGGCGCTGCTCCAGGGGGGTGCGGGCGACGTCCGGCGCGTCCTGCTCGAACAGCGTGTCGACGGTGGTGAGGTCCACCCAGCCCGCCTCGTCGAGCTCGGCCAGGACGGTGTTCGCGCTCTCGGCGTCCGGCGTCCAGGTCCGGGGTGCGACGATCGCCAGCGCCGGCGGGTCGGTCGGCGACTGGCTCGCGACCGCCGCGGTCTCCGCGAGGAGCCGCTGCGTGCCCTCGGCGGTGGTGGACACCGTGGTGGCGGCCGTCGCGGTGGCGGAGCTCTCGGTGGACGAGGCGGTGTCCGCGGCCGACAGGTCGGTGGCGGCGAGGAACGCCCGCGTGAGGTCCGTGTCGGCCAGGACGGCGTGCGCCATGCCGGACGGGGTGCGGACCTCCGCGCGGCCCGTCACGGTCTGCGTGCCGTCGTACGCGAGCCCGCCGCTGCCGACCACGACGTTCCGGCGCCCGGCGGAGACCGCGAGGTTCAGGGTCTCGACGTCCGGCACGACCCCGTCCGCGGGCCAGGCCAGGTTCGACTTCCACGCCTCCGGGACGTCCCAGTTCCCCCGGCGGGGGGAGTGGAGGAAGCTACGCGCCCCGGTGGTCCGCACGTTCGCGTGCGCGAGCGCGGCGAGGTCGGGGTCGTGGCTCGGGAGGGTGTACGTCGTGGTCTTCCCGGCGGCCGCGAGCATGCGTTCGGACCAGTCGATGAGGGCCGGGTCGTCCGACCCTGCGGCCACGCCCATCGTGTCCGGGTCGATCGCCAGCGACAGCCGGGACTTCTCGGCGACCTGCAGCACGCCGTCCAACCGCTGGCCGCTCGCCGTCTGCTGCGCGAGCTCGATCTGGGCGGTGCTCGGGTCGGCCGGGTCGATGGCCGGGCTCGTCACGGCGGCCAGCACGCTGAGCTGCATCGGCTCGCGCTCCAGGCCGTCGGCGTCGTACACGAGGAAGGAGCGGGCGATGCCCAGGCGGCCCGTGGCGTCGCCCACTGCGACGGCGAGCTTGCGCGCGCCGAAGCCCTGGAACGTCGCGGCGCCCGGGTCGTAGGTGAACGAGACGGTCTTGGACGCGCCCGGTGACAGCTTCCCGACCGACTTCTGCGTGGGAGCGCCGGGGACCGGGTCGAGCAGGCTCGCGGAGGCCCACTCGTCGATCTGGGTGCGCGACGTCAGCGCCACGTAGTCGATGGTCAGCTGGGCCGTGGCGTCCGGCACCACGTCGTCGCTCGTGTTGGTGACCTTCGCGCGGATGGTCACCTCGTCGCCGGGGTGCGCGACCGGGTGCGAGATACTGACGACGGAGACGTCGACAGAGCCCTCCTCGGCCTCGGCGGCACGGACCGGCGTGCCGGCGGGGAGCGCGGCGGTCGCCGCGTCCGCGCGCGGCGTCGTCGGGACGACGGCGGACGCCGTGGGCAGGACCGACCCGGCGAGCACCGCCCCCGCCAGGAGGACGGCGCCGAGCGTGCCGGGACGGCGGGCCGCCCGGCTGCGGGCGGGACTGCGGGAGAAGTCGGGGTGCTGCGTCATGGCAGGTCTGGGCGCTCCGTGGGGAAGGCGTCGGCGCGCAGTGCGTCCCGGAGGTTCCTCGACGACACGAGGAGATCCAGGGCGGCCGCGGCCAGTCGCTGCTCGTTCGGGTACGACAGGCGCTCGGCGAGCTCGTCCACCCTGACCCAGAGAGCGTCCTCGGCTTCGCCGTCCGGATCGTTCTCCACGGTCAGGTGACCGCCCTCCGCGCGCAAGAGGTAATGGTGCACCACCTTGTGCACCCGCCGGTCCTCACCGGTGAACCAGTAGTCGATCACGCCGAGCTCCGCCTGGATCGAGCCGCGGATGCCGGTCTCCTCACGGATCTCGCGGATCGCGGCCTCCTGCGGGGTCTCGCGCCCCTCGAGGTGCCCCTTGGGCAGGCACCACTCCAGGCGGCCCGTGCGGTTGCGCCGCAGCAGCACCGCGGCGCTGAACTCCTCGGGCCGCTCCGACTCGGCCCGCAGGACGAGCCCGCCCGCCGAGGTCTCGTCCACGATCGGCAGGTGCACGGGAGCGGTCGCGGCGGCGGCACGCCGGGCAGGGTTCACCCGCAGCGGAGCCCCGCCGGGCGGCGTGGGCACCTCCGGGCGACCGTCGGGACGGTCGCTCGCCGGAACAGGGGTGGACATGCCCCAACACTACCGACTGACCACCCTTGATCTGGTCAGGTGAGGGGGTGCGGGCGGTTTCGGGCAGGGGCTGGTCCCCGGTGAGTGGGGCCGCGCCGGGTCTGGGAGAATCTTGGGCTGTGTCTACCCCTGAACAGGATCTGCTGCGTCGTGCGCTCGGCGTGCTGACCGAGATGGCGCCCGCCGCGCTCGAGCTGGGCGAGCAGTTCCGCGCCGCCGGCCACGAGCTCTCGCTGGTCGGTGGTCCGGTCCGCGACGCGTTCCTCGGCCGCGCGAGCAACGACCTCGACTTCGCGACGTCGGCGTCGCCGGACCAGACGCAGCGGCTCCTCGCACGCTGGGGCGACGCGCACTGGGACATCGGCAAGGAGTTCGGCACCATCGGGGCGCGCCGGGGCGACGTCGTCGTCGAGGTGACGACGTACCGGACGGACAAGTACGACCCGGCCTCGCGCAAGCCGCTCGTGGAGTTCGGCGACTCGCTCGACGGCGACCTGTCGCGCCGCGACTTCACCGTCAACGCGATGGCGGTGCGCGTGCCCGAGCTGACCTTCGTCGACCCGTACGACGGGCTGAGCGACCTCGCCGCCGGGGTGCTGCGCACGCCGATCGCGCCCGAGCGGTCGTTCGACGACGACCCGCTGCGGATGATGCGCGCCGCGCGGTTCGCGGCCCAGCTCTCGTTTCACGTGGAACCGGGGACGCTCGCCGCGCTGGTCGCCATGGCGGACCGGATCGAGATCGTGTCGGCCGAACGGGTGCAGGCGGAGATCACCAAGCTGCTGCTGAGCGACAACCCGCGCGCGGGCCTCGAGGTGCTGGTCGACACGGGCCTCGCCGACCAGGTGCTGCCCGAGCTGCCGGCCCTCCAGCTCGAGATCGACGAGCACCACCGGCACAAGGACGTCTACCAGCACTCGCTCACCGTGCTCGACCAGGCGATCGCGCAGGAGACCGGGGCCGACGGCGCGGTGCCCGCGCCCGACCTGGTGCTGCGCCTCGCCGCGCTCCTGCACGACATCGGCAAGCCGGCCACGCGGCGCTTCGAGTCCGGCGGCGGCGTGAGCTTCCACCACCACGAGGTGGTCGGCGCCAAGCTCACCACCAAGCGGCTGCGGGCGCTCAAGTACGAGAAGCAGGTGGTGAAGGACGTGTCGCGGCTCGTCGAGCTGCACCTGCGGTTCCACGGGTACGGCGACGGCGCGTGGACCGACTCCGCCGTCCGGCGGTACGTGACCGACGCCGGCCCGCTCCTGGAGCGGCTGCACCGCCTCACCCGCGCCGACTCGACCACGCGCAACAAGCGCAAGGCCAAGCGGCTGTCCGACGCGTACACCAACCTGGAGCACCGCATCTCCGCGCTGCGCGAGCAGGAGGAGATCGACGCGATCCGGCCCGACCTCGACGGCACGCAGATCATGGAGATCCTCGGGATCTCGCCGTCGCGCGAGGTCGGCGAGGCCTACAAGTACCTGCTGGGCCTGCGCATGGAGCGGGGGCCGCTGGGCGAGGAGGTCGCGACCGAGGAGCTCAGGAAGTGGTGGGCCGAGCGGGGGTGACCTGGTACAGGTCGGCTGGTACTCCATCGCTGGTCGAGCTTGTCGAGACCCTGAAGCGCCTCACCGCGTTCTGACGCCTGTCCTCGAGCGAGCAAGCTCCGGCAGTGCTTCCAGGCGATCTTCGATGAGCGCCAGCCGTTTCGCTCGAGACCAGCCCTGTACCTGCTTCTCTCGGGCATACGCGTCGTCGATGCGGGAGAACTCCTCGGAGTGAACGAGCTCGACGGGTCGACGCCGACGCGTGTATGCGGCACCCTCGCCTTCGTTGTGCTGACAGAGGCGCCGTTCGAGGTCGACAGTGCTCCCGACGTAGAACGAACCGTCGCCGCACCGGAGTATGTACATGTGGGCCATGGGGTGACGGTGCCATGGGGAGCTGGGTCCGGAGATGCTTGTCGCGGATCTGTGGATAACCCAGGTGTCAAAGAAAACTGTTCACGGGCCGAGTCTTGAGCTATCGAGCGGGGTCTCGACAAGCTCGACCAGCGGGGGGTGCAGCTCGACCGGCGGGTGCGGTCGAGTGGCGGGGTCTCGACAAGCTCGACCAGCGGCGGGGCGCGGCCTAGACGTGGGTGGGGTCGAAGAGGGCGCTGACCGACTCGCCGCTGTGGATGCGGCGGACCGCCTCGGCGAACGCCGGGGCGACGCTGATCACCGTCAGCTTGTCGTGCGCCAGGAGCCCGGTGGACGGCACCGTGTTGGTGGTGACGATCTCGACGACGTCGGGGTCGGCCGCGATGCGGTGCGCGGCGTCGTTGGCGAAGATGCCGTGCGTGCAGGCGATCCGCACGCTGCGCGCGCCGTGCTCGCGGAGCAGGTCGAGGATCGCGAGGATGGTCGACCCGTTGGCGATCTCGTCGTCGAGCACGATGATGTCGCGGCCGGTGACGTCGCCGATCAGGGACGTGATCTCGACCCGGTCGCCGTCGAACCGCTCCTTCGCGGCCGCCGCGACGGGGACCCCGAGCATCTTCGCGAACGCCGACGCGCTCTTCGCGTTGCCCAGGTCGGGGGAGACCACCGTGGCCTTCGAGAGGTCGCTCGGCAGGAAGTGCTCCGCGAGCTCGCGGAGCGCGTTGAGCTGGTCGGTCGGCACCCGGAAGAACGCGTGCACCTGCGGCGCGTGCAGCGTCATCGTGAGGATGCGGTTCACGCCCGCCGTCTCCAGCAGGTCCGCGACGAGGCGCCCCCCGAGCGAGATGCGCGGTGCGTCCTTCTTGTCCGAGCGGGCGTACGCGAAGTGCGGCATGACGGCGGTGATCCGGCCGGCCGACGCGCCCTTGGCGGCGTCGATCATCAGCAGGAGCTCCATGAGGCTCTCCTGCGCGGGGCGCACGACTGGCTGCACGAGATAGACGTCGCGTTCGCGGCAGTTCTCCAGGAGCTGGACCTGCAGGCAGTCGTTCGCGAAGCGCTGGATGTTGATCGGGCTCAGCGGCACGTCGAGATCAGCACACATCTCCCGAGCGAATCGCTGGCCCCCGGTACCGGCAAAGACCCTCACCTCGGCCATGGCTGGAGTCTACGGAACGTCGGGCCGACACGCCGAGCGGGAACAGGCATCATGTGGGTCGTGAGCCTCACCGAGTGGCAGACCTGGGCACCCTTCGTCGACGCGCTCCGACGCTCGGCGCCACCCGGGACCGACGTCAGCGAGTTCGCCGGGACCGTGGGCGGCGGCGCGTGGGACGGGTCCTACCTGGACGACGGCGACGCCGATGCCCGGCGCGCGCACTACCGCGAGGCCGCGCGGGAGGCCGCCCGGACCGGCGGGCGCGGGCCCAAGGCCGAGCTGGACGACGCCCTCCGCGCGATCGCGGACCTGTCGCCCGACGACGGGCAGACGGTGCGGGTCGTCGCCGGCCCGCGCCCCGCCGACGACGTGGTCGAGCTCGTCGACCTGCCGCCCTCGGTGGTGTCCGGGCCGGTCACGCCGGTGCTCGAGGTGGTGCTGGAGCCCGGCGCGCTGCCGGCGCGGTACCGGGAGACGATCTCGCCGCCGCCGGACGGCGCACCCGCGGCGTCGGCCGACCCGGACGCCGTGACCCGGCTGATTGCGGACCGGATGCCCGACGCCGCTGGCGCGGAGGCCGCGGAGATCGACGAGGCTGAGGCGGCGCTGCCCGACGGCGCACGGCTGCCGGACGAGGTGCGGGCGCTGTACGCGGCGGCCGGATCGGGCAACCTGAGCCTCGCGGCCGAGCAGGGTGGGTTCGGCGGGTTCGAGATCGTGCCGCTGCGCGGGAGCTTTCTCCGCGAGGCGTTCCTGCCCGCGGCCCGCTTCAGCACCTGGACCGCCGACGCCGGCACCTCGGCCCCGGCCGACCCCGCGGGCCGGGTGCGGGCCGCGATCGGTTCGCCTCTCTGGTTCCCGGTCGGGACCGACGGCGCCGGGAACGTCTTCGCCGCCGACCTCGCGCCGGCGTCGAACGGCCGCGTGGGTCAGGTCGTATTGCTTGACCACGAGCAGCACGCCGGGGCGGTGTATCGGGCCGAGAGCCTGACGGCGCTTCTCGTGGGGCAGGGGTCCGGGTCCGGCGACGTCGACCTGGAGGGCTCCGGCCGAGCCAGCGTGGGCCGAGCCGGCTCGGACCCGACGGTGGACGGGCCGGACCGGGCGGACAGGTCGGAGGACGAGGAGGCCGACCCCGGCTCGTCGTCGGACCCCGAGTTCCTGAACCTCGACCCGGCCGTCTGGGCCGAGCAGCTCGACGCCGGGACCGTGCCGCCCGGCCTCAAGGCCGCCGGGTTGGTGCCCGACCGTGCGAACCCGCCGGCGCTGCCCGACGCGATCGCGGTGGCGAACCGGCTGCTGGAGCTGCACGGTCAGGCGCTGATCGAGGTCACCCGGCTGACCCGCCCGGAGGGCGACCGTCCGGGGGCTCCGGAGTCCAAGGAGTCCTCGGAGGGAGCGGATCGTCCGCGACGCAAGGGTCTGCTCGGCCGCCTCTTCGACCGCTGACCGGCACCCACACGCGACGAGGGCGGGAACCCGGATGGGTTCCCGCCCTCGTCAGTCCCGCGGCGACCGGCCGCTCAGGTGTCAGTGCCCGCCGTGGAACTCGCCGTCGGTCTCGGGCCGCCTGATCATCACGGCCAGGCCGATGGTCAGCGCCATCACGCTGGCGCCGATCGCGAAGGCCAGGCCCGCACCGGCCGTCAGGGCGTCGGCGGCGGACTCACCGGCCGCGGTCAGCGTGTCCGAGCGGAGCGTCATGATCGCGATGAAGAGAGCGATGCCCGCGGCACCCGCGACCTGCTGGACCGTGTTGATCGTGGCCGACCCGTGCGAGTACTGGTGCGGCTTGAGCACCCCGAGCGCCGCGCTGAACAGCGGCGTGAACACCGCGGACAGGCCCAGGCTCAGCAGGACGTGCGCGCCGAGCACGTAGAGCGGGGAGATACCGGGGTGCAGGAACGCGAGCATCCCGATGCCGAGGGTCACGAGCACCGTGCCGGGCACGAGGATCGGACGCGGCCCGATCTTGTCGTACCAGCGGCCGACGACCGGGCCCAGGAGGCCCATCGCGAGCGCGCCGGGCAGGACGATCAGCCCGGACTGGAGCGGCGAGAGGCCCATGGCCTCCTGCAGCACCAGCGGCAGCACGATCAGGGTGCCGAGCATCGCCAGCATCGCGACCGCCATGATGCCGATCGCCACGCGGAAGTTGGGCTCGAGGAACGTGCGCAGGTCCAGCAGCGCGGACTCCGTCCGCTGCCGCACGATCTGCCGCCAGACGAACAGGCCGAGGAATACCAGGCCCGTGACCAGCGGGATCCACGGGTTCAGCGTGCCGCCGCCGGCGTGCGCGCCCTCACCCAGGCCGGACAGGCCCCACACCAGACCACCGAACGCGACGAGCGTGAGCAGCAGCGACAGCGGGTCGAGGGTGTGGTGCTCCTTGTCGTTGACGTCGCGGATCCAGAGCAGGCCGGCGACCAGCGCCAGCACCGAGATCGGCAGGACGACGCCGAACACGCCGCGCCAGCCGAGGGGCTCCAGGATCGCGCCGGACAGGGTGGGGCCGAGGGCCGGCGCCGCCGCGATGACCAGGCCGACGTTGCCCATGATCCGGCCGCGCATGTGCGGGGGCACGATGGTCATGATCGTGGTCATGAGCAACGGCATCATGATCGCCGTGCCGGTCGCCTGCACCACGCGGCCCGTCACCAGGATGCTGAAGCCCGGCGCGATCATCGCCAGGGCGGTGCCGACGGTGAACAGGGACATCGCCAGCAGGTAGGCACCGCGCGTGCCGAGCCGGTTGATGAGGTACCCGGTCGCCGGGATGACGACCGCCATCGTCAGCAGGAAGGCCGTGGTGAGCCACTGGCCGACCGTCGGGGTGATGCCCAGCTCGTCCATGATCGGCGGGAGCGCCACCGACATGGTGGTCTCGTTGAGGATCACGGTGAAGGCGCTCGCCATCAGCAGCGCGATGGCGCGGAAGTGGCCGGGGGCCAGCTTGTCGGACCGCGTCCCGTAGGGGGCGTCGACGACGACGGCGTCCGCCGTCGGACGGACGGGTCGGTCGTTGAGCGGATCTGTGGTGTCGAGTGTTTCGGTCGTCATGGGGACTGCCCTCTCGGTACGGTGCGCGGGCCGAGATCGAGGGCGACATTGCACACGACCTACGTCTAACGACGCCGGATCATCGTCCGGTATTCCCGATGACGATCGCGACCTGTTTTTGTCGACGTCTGCGGTCGGCAGAAATCATCGGTCGGGTGCCGGCCTCAGTTGCCCGACGCGTCGGCCGGCTCCGCGCCGTCGCCCGCGGGACCGCCCGAGGGCGAGACCGGCTCGGTGACCGGCGTCGCGACGCCGAGCGTCACGCCCTGCCCCGCCATGAACGGTTCGGGGTCCACGGCCTCGCCGTTCATCCGCACCTCGTAGTGCAGGTGGCAGCCCGACGACGTGCCTGCGCCCGCCGGGTCGATGCGCGAGTCGCCGCCCATGGACGCGATCTGCTGTCCCGCCTGCACCGTCTGGCCGACCCGCACCAGGTTGGTGCCCGTGAGCAGGTGCCCGTAGGTCGAGTCGAGGCCCAGGCCGTGCTCGATGCGGATCGTGTTGCCGGTGCCCCAGCCGGTCGCGCCGGAGATCACCACGCGCCCGGCCGCGGCCGCGTACACCTGGGTGCCGCAGGACGCCGCGATGTCCTGGCCGAGGTGGTAGGTCGACGCGCCCGCGATGCCGGTGTTGCGGGGCCCGAACCCCGACGCCTTGGAACCGACCGCCGGGTTGGCCCAGCCGCCGGCGCTGACGGCCGCCTGGCCGATCGAGCCGCTCATGCAGGGCGCGGCGGCCGAGGAGCCCTGGATGGACCGCGAGAGCGCCTCGAGGTCCTGCGGGTCGGCGCCGCTGACGAGCTGGATCACCTGGAGCGCCTGGTCCCAGTACTTCTGGTAGTGGTACGGGTCGGCGTTCCGCTGCGCCTTGTGCGCCGCGATGGTCGGCTCGAGCGTCTCCCAACCGGTGACGGCGAGCAGCCGGTCGTAGAACCGGCCCGACGACTGCACCGGATCGAGCCGCTCCTCGACCGTGCCGTACCACTTCTGCTCCTGGAACATGCCGATCGAGGAGGTCAGCGTGCCGTCCGGGTTGCGCACCCCGAACCGGTCGTCGCCGTAGTCGATGTTGCGCATGCCGGACTCGCCGAGCGCCGTCATCACCGCGACGGCCTGGGCCCGGGCCGGGACCCCGCGCTCCTCGCCCACCTGGAGGATCACGGCCGCGTTCTGCATCTGCTCGGCCGTGAAGCCGCCGGCGGCGTCCACCTGCCCGGCGGGCACCACCGACGCCGACATGCTGCAGCCGTTCTGCGACTGGTTCTCGCTCACGGCGCCGCCCACCAGCACGACCATCGCGACCACCGCGGCGGGCACGGCCAGGGCGGCCGCGACCAGGACGGCCAGCACGAGCACGGCGCGCCTGGTCGCGTCGTCCTTCTTCCTGCCGTTGCGGGACCGCGAGGACCGGACCGCCTGCGACACGACCCGCGTCGCGACCCCGACGCCGTCCCGCCCGCTCACGACCCCTCCGGCGGCCTGATCTGCTCGGCCAGCCAGGGCGCCGCGCCGTCGGCCCGGGTCAGCAGCACCGTGTACGAGCCCACGTCCGTGGGCACCGCGACCTCGGCGAGCAGCGTGGACGTCTCGTCGGTGACCTCCGGGTCGCCCGTCACCTCGGTGACCGGGACGAGGCGCGGGTCGACGTCCTGGTAGACGGGCTGCGCCTGCGGGGTCAGGTGCGGCTTCAGGCCGTCCCACCAGGCGTCCTCGCCCCGGGCCGTGGCGGCGAACGCCGAGACGGTCGCGAGGGCCGCGTCCCGCGCGGCCTGCCGGACGCCGTCGTTCCACCTCGCCTCGACGGGCTCGGCGGGGGCGGCCTCGTCGAACTCCGGCTCGCCCGTCACCTCGACCGCCGGGTCGCCCGCGCCCGGCTGCTGGTCGACCTCCTCGGTCGCGGCGGCGTCCTCGGCCGCCCCGGCGGACGTCCCCTCGGGGTTGCCGAAGTCGTCCTGGCCGCCGGGCGCCACCGCGTTCGGGTTGACGTCCGCCGTCGGGTCGGCCGCGGGACCGCCCTCGCGGGGCCAGCCGACCCAGGTGCCGATCGCGAGGACGACCACCGTCAGCACGACGATCACGGTGCGCTTCATGAGCGGCCCAGCCCTCGCATCTGACGCCGTCCCGGGTTGTGCACGATGGCGGAGGGCTGCGGCCCGGCGCCCGGCGCCGCGCCGCCCTGCCGCGCGGCGTTGAGGGACTGCGCCAGCCGGGCCGCGCTCTGCGAGCGTTCGCCCCGGCGGCCGAGGCCGCGCACCGCGCCGAGCATCTGCTTGGCCTGCCCGGCCCGGCGGGCCACGGTGAGCGCCTTGGAGGCCCCGGCCGCGGCGGCGGACGTGCCGCCGCTCGCGACCATGGCGCCCGCCTGCAGCGCGACCGACGTGCCCGTGCGGCCGGCGCTGCTCAGCCGGTCGCTGAGCCGCTCGCCGGCCGTGGGGGGCAGGTGCGGTGCCGGCTCGTTCGACGCCTTCTCGCCCACGTTGGTCCCGTCGGGCAGCGGGTCGCCCGCGCGTCCGCCGTCGGGCGAACCGTCCTGGACGGTCCGTGCGGCGGTGCTCCAGGCGTTCCCGCCGCCGTTCGCGCCGCCCGGCCCGCCCGGACCGCCGTCGGGCCCGCCGTCACGGCCGGAACCGTCGACCGGGATCGGGACCGTGCGGTTGTCGTCGCCGGCCACGCGGCCCGCGACGGCTCCCGCCGCCGCACCGGCCGCGGCGCCGCCGACGGTGCCCCCGCCGGGGGTGCCGTCCATGGCGGACGGGCCCGCGGACGGCGCGTCGCCGCCGTCGACCTCCACCGCGTTGCCGTTCGGCTGCACGGGTGCCGGGCCCAGCCCGACGCCGGCCCAGGACTTGGCCTTGTTGTACCGGTCGCGCCACTTCGCGGTGCCGTCCCACGGCATGGCCGCGGGCTCGCCGATCTGGGAGGGGACGCCGGCGGCCGCGAGCTTGTCGGCCAGCGCCCGCAGGCCCTGCCGCACGCTCGCGCCCATCAGCACGTAGAACACGGCGCCCGCGACGACCAGCGTGTTGAAGAGGTACAGGCGCACGAGGAACGGCAGGCCGCTCGTCGCGTCGTAGAAGCCGAGCAGCATCTTCATCCACGCGACCAGGAACATCGTGGCCATCGCGACGAGGATGCAGCCGAAGCCCACGCTCGCGAACGTGCGGAAGAGCTGCGCGCGCGTGCCGCTCGAGATCACGCCGACCGGGAGCTGCCAGAGCAGCTTGATCGCCGACCAGCCCAGCAGCAGCACCGCGAAGATGGTGCCGCCCACGATCACGACCGAGAGCAGCAGGAACACGAACCCGGTGGTGAGCAGACTGAGCGTCGAGACGACGGTGCCGGCGTCGACCGTGGAGGCCGCCTCGCCGTAGGCCGAGTCGCAGCCGCCGATCTCGTCGACGGCGTCCTCACGGCCCACGTTCTCGGTGTAGGTGTCCTCGCAGCCCGTGCCGTCGATGACCGAGCCGTAGTTGATGATCTGGTGCGGCGCGCGCAGCAGCGTGTCCACGAGCTGGCCCTTGAGCCCGTCCCGGATCACCGTGGAGTCCCGCTCGAACGACGCGCCCTCCGTGGCGAAGCCCGTGGCGATGTCCATGCCCGCGTTGCGCGACTGCATGATGACGCCCTGCTCGCCGCCGATCGTCGCCATGGGGTTGGCGAGGAACCCGGTGGCCAGGGCGGCGATCACACAACCGATGAGCAGCTCCATGAAGCCGCCCGCGTACCTGCCCTTGAGTAGCCAGAAGCCCACCACGAACGCCAGGATGATGAGCATCACGTTGAGCAGGCCGATCTGCGCGATCATGCCCTGCACGATGATGCTCAGGCCGGCCAGCGGCGCCAGGATGTAGCCGAGCCAGTCCATCCCGAGCACCCAGTCGAGCACCCAGATCTGCACCGCGACCATGTCCCGGTACCAGACCCAGAACATGCCCGCGAGGGTCGAGAAGATCTCGGAGTCGACGTTGAGCGGGTTCCACGGCGAGCCCGTGTCCCACTGCAGCGTGAACCGGTTGTAGTTCACGCCCTGCGTGTCCTCGAGGTTCAGCCCACCCTGTGGGTCGGCGAACGCGAGGGGAGCCAGCCGGATCATGCCCCGATCACCGCACCGGCGGAGCTGGTCGGCGTCGTCTTGACCGTCTGGGCGCGCTTCTCCACGAGCGGTGCCATGACCTTCGCCCGGCCGTACCGGGCCTGGAAGTCACGGATGAGGCACTCCCCGCGACGCTCCTCGACCACGCCGACCGCGGCGTCCGTCACCGGGGCGGTGCCCTCGGTGACCAGCTTGACCAGGCCCTCGTCCACCGGGGCGTCGGTCGGCAGGCCGTGCAGCCAGCGCAGGCCTCTGCGGGCGAGGTTGGAGTCGCGGTGGCGCAGCAGCACCCGGAACGGGATCAGGCCCCGGACCACCTCGTTGCCGAAGTCCTCCTCGGCGTCGTGGCTGCCGAGCAGGAGCGCGGCCTTGTGCTTACGGCCGTCGCGGATGAACGTGCCGATCTCCTCGGCCGCCTCGGGTGACGACATCGTCTTGGACGCCTCGTCGGCGGCGAAGATGTCGAGCCGGGAGCGGTCCGCGAAGCAGCGGTAGCGCGCGAGGGCCGCGATGAGCGCGAAGGCCGCGCGGCCGAACACCTTCTCCGCCTTGAGCTCGGCGAACAGGTGCCCGTGCTCCATGTCGGCGCGCGACGGCAGCTGCATCTTGTGCGTGTGCAGCACGATCGCCGGCGAGCTCAGGTCGAGCGGCGGCAGGGTGTCGTCGAAGAGGGCGCGCCCGAAGTCGAGCTCGGAGAAGATGCGCATCTCGTCGGCCAGCATCTTGGCGCCCGAGAACTCGCATTCCTCCTCGAGGTGCCGCGCGAGTCTCGACCTCCGGCCAACGCGGCTCGAAGAACAGCCCCGCCGTGATCGACCGCGAGATCGTCGTGACGGAGGACGGCGCGCCGGTGGGCCTGGACGCCGAGGGCATCTGGGTGCGCCCGGCGGTCCGGGGCCAGGCGGGCGGGTTCTGGCTCGGCGTCGAGGGCGCGACCGGTGCGGAGAACGCCCTGGTGCGCGTCTCGGCGTCGGGCCGCGTGCAGGAGCGCGTCAGCCTGCCCGACGACGTCGCCGCGGGCCTCGGCAAGTGGGGCATCGAGGGCGTGGCCGGCACCGTGGACCGCGACGGCGAGCACCTGTTCGTCGCCCTGCAGCGGGGCCTGACCAGCGACGACGGCCTGGGCGGCTACGCCCGCATCGGGCGGTACGACGTCGAGTCGGAGGAGTGGACCTGGTTTGGCTACGAGCTGTCCGAGCCGACGGCCGACGGCGACTGGGTGGGCCTGTCCGAGGTGACCGTCGTCGACCGCGACACGCTCGCCGTCATCGAGCGGGACAAGCTCAACGGCCCGGCGGCGTCGCTCAAGGCGGTCTACACGGTGGACCTGCCGAAGCGGGACCCGCAGCCCGGGACCGTCCCGGTGCTGCGCAAGAAGCTCGCCGTCGACGTGCTGCCGGCGCTCCGCGCCACCAACGGCTGGACGCAGGAGAAGCTCGAGGGCCTCACGATCGGCGGCGACGGCCGCGTGTACGCGATCACCGACAACGACGGCGTGCAGGACGCGACCGGCGAGACGGTGTTCCTCGACCTGGGCAGCGCCCGCAAGATCTTCCGCTGACCCGCCCTCGTCTGTAACCCCGCTCGCTGAGTGCTGGGTATTCGCCCTTTCTCGTACGCGAGAAGGGCGAATATCCAGCACTCAGCGAGCGTCGTTCTGGGGGAGGGTCAGGATCGGGCGGCCGTGTGGAGCGCGAGGGCGCCGTAGGCCGGGACCGAGGCCGTGAACCAGCCGTTGGCGTCGACGGTGCGGGTCACCGAGCAGTTCGACGACGCGACGACGTCGCAGTACGTGCCCGCCGGGAGCGACGTCTGGAACGAGCGCTGCACCGCGGACGCGGTGTTGTTCAGCACCACGTAGCCCTTCGAGCCGCGGCCGTAGGAGACGAGGTTGCCGCCGTCGTCCCACCAGTTGGTGACCTCGGTGCCGGCCACCTCGTTGTGGAAGCCGACCATGCCGCGGACCTCCGTCCAGCGCTGCGTGCACGTCCACCGGCCCGTGCCGCAGGTCGCGTCGGGCACCGTGGTGTCGCTGGCGCCGGGCGCGCCGGCGTCGTTGTTCGAGAACTCGTAGCCCGAGTACACGCTGGGCGAGCCGTACGGCCACGACAGCAGGAACGTGTTGGCCAGGACGTACTTGGCGCCCCACTTGTAGTTCATCGACTCGCCGTTGCGCTCGGTGTCGTGGTTGTCCACGAACACGCCCGCCCGGGCGTTCGGCAGCTTGCCGTCGCCGATGAAGCGCAGGTTCTTGATCTGCCCGTCGAAGTCGTGCTTGAGCTGCCGGGAGTAGTCGAACTCGTGCGAGTCCCCGCTGCCCAGGTACTCCGACGGCTGGATCGGCTCGCCCGCGGCCCCGATCACCTCGTGCACCCAGAACACGTTCGGGTTGCCCATCCGCGCCTTGATCGCCTCCAGGTCCGACGCCGGGATGTGCTTCGCGGCGTCGATCCGGAACCCGTCGACGCCGAGGGAGACCAGGTCGTCGAAGTACGCGGCGAGCCGGCCCCGCACGTTGTCGGAGCCGGTGCGCAGGTCCTGCAGCGAGACCAGGCGGCAGTTCTGCACCTGGTATCGGTCGCCGTAGTTCGAGATGTTGCTGCGGCAGTCGTTGAAGTCCGCCGCGCTGTACGTCCCGGCGAAGCTGTCGTCCGAGAACTGCGTGCCCGCCACGCCCGTGCCGGACTGGCCGGCACCCGCCATGTGGTTGACGACGGCGTCCGCGATCACGCCCACCCCGGCGGCGTCGCAGGTCGCGACCATGTTCGCGAACTCGGCGCGAGTGCCGAGCTTCGACTCGATCCGGTAGCTGACCGGCTGGTACGAGGTCCACCACTGCGAGCCGCGGATGTGCTCCATCGGCGGGGAGACCTGCACGTAGCCGAACCCGGCCGGGCCGACGACGTTCGTGCACTCCGCGGCGACGGAGTCCCAGGTCCACTGGAACAGGTTCAGGATGACGTCCCCGTCGCCGTGCTCGGGGGTCGCCGCCCGCGCCGGCTCGGCGGCAGGGGTGGCGGCGGTCGCGACCAGGCCCAGCGTGAGAGCGGTCGCGAACATCGTCAGGGTGGCTAGCAGGCGGCGGGGCACGTTCGGATGGCGCGTCATGGCGGCTCCTTGCGGCGTCGTCCCGGCGGAGGCCCGTGCGGCATTGCACGGCCGTTTCCGGATCTTGCTGCAAAGCGTTGCAGACGCGTACGCCGACACGCCAGAGGCCCGGGTGAAAAACCCGGGCCTCTGGCGTGTCGGTGGTCTGTCGGGGAGGGGCTCAGTCCTCGTTGGGCATGAGGATCCAGAACGCGATGTACGCGAGGAACTGCGGTCCGGGAATGAAGATCGAGGCGACGGCGAGGACCCGGACGAGCGTCGGGTCCCAGCCGAATCGGTGGGCGATACCGGCGCAGACACCGGCGATCATGCGCCCCTGGCGCGGACGGGAAAGTGTCTGTGTGCTCATGTCGTCGACGCTACGTTCGCCGCGGTCTGCCGGGTATCCGGTGACCCCCGGGCCTGGCCCTGAACCTGCCCTGACGGCTGTCGGGGTGCGGTGAGGGCCCGGACCCAGGGGGTCAGGCGGCCGGACGCTCGTTCGGGATGGCGACCCAGCAGATGACGTAGGCCAGCACCTGCGGGCCGGGGATGAGGATCGACGCGACGGTGACGACCCGCACGACGGTGGGGCTCCAGCCGAATCGGCGGGCGATCCCGGCGCAGACACCGCCGATGATGCGCCCCTGGCGCGGACGGGACAGGGTGTTTGTGCTCATGCCGACGACGGTACGGGGGACGCACCCCCGGCGGCATCCGGGCTCTCCCGGATCTTGCCCTGAGAACCCGCCAGGATGCTCCGGTCCAGATTCGGGTGATCTTCCCGGAACTTCGTTGTTGCCGCGTTCTCGCCGGCCCTACTCTCAGCGAGATCCCTGCCGACCTGCGTGGGGCCTTGGCGACCCCTGAGGGGTCCGTGGGAGGACGGCGACGTGAAGCCCTTTCGACTCTCGGCGGGACCGAGCCGGACGCTGGCCCTTCTGACCGGAGGCGCCCTCCTGGCCGGTCTGATGACGGTGCCGGCGGTCCCGGCCACAGCCGATACGGAGCCCTCGGCCGCCGAGGCGGCCCCCGCCCTGTCGACCACGGTCAACGGCGAGGCGTGCGCCGACGAGCCGGTCTGGCACACGGGCGACGGCACCTACATCACGCTGCAGTGGGTCTCAACCTTCACTGCGCCGACGACGGAGACATCCGTCTTCTACACGCTCGTCGGACCGGACGGTGTGGACATCGACCGTCTCCCCGCGCCGGTCGACGACGGCGTCGCCACGGCGAGGGCGCGCACGTTGCCTCTGGACCACGGCACGGCCTACACCCTCGAGGTGCGGCTCCGTGACGCGGACGGGGTCTGGGCGCAGGAGCCGGTGGCGTCGTGCGTCTTCGGCGTCCGCCACCCACCCGTCATCAGGGCGGCGGTGCCGGACCTCGGGGCCGACGCGGTGTACGTGTCCGGCGAGCCCCGCGGCGGCGCGGGCGTGGCCGGGCGGTACCTGGTGGCCGACACGTACCAGGGGCGGGGAGAGGCCGTCGCGTACGAGTACGCCCTGACCGGGAGCACGGCCCGGCCCGCGGCGTGGGAGACCGTCGCGGCGTCGGACGCCGGCCCGACGAGGATCCCGGTGGTCCCGACAGTATCGGGCAGCCGGTACCTGCACGTGCGGGGGGTCGACGAGTACGGGGTCGCCGGTCCGACGTGGCGGAAGAACCTCCTCGTGGGCACGGCGGGCACGTCGAGGCCGGTCCCGCCGCCGGTCACGGCGGTCGGCGCGGAGGACGCAACTCCCGACGACAGCCGCATCCCGCTGAAGGTCTCCCTGACGAGCGACCTCGTGGACAAGCCGATGGGAGAGGTCGTGCTCCGGTTCGGGAGCCGCGAGATCGGCCGCGCGACGTTCGACGCACCGACCGAGACCGTCCTCGTGGACCAGGCGCCGCTCGGTACCGGGTTCCAGCAGGTCACCGCGGAGTACCAGCAGCTGGCGGGTGCCCCGGTGCTCTCCACGACCGCCCGGATCTGCGCGAAGGACTGCGCCTTCACCGGAGGCACGGCGGAGATCACGTCGCCCGGCGACGTCCGCCTCGACCCGAACCTGTTCGCGAAGGTGTCCGGCTTCTCACCGGTGCCGTCGTCGTACGAGTACGAGTGGCTTCGCGGAGGCAAGGTGGTCTCGTCCGGCGCCAGCGACGACGACGCCCACTACCTCAGCCTTCCTCCGGACGAGGGCCAGACGCTGACCCTCAGGGTGACTGCTCACGGCCCGCGCATGCTGCCCAGGACCGTCACGGCCTCGGTCAGGATCGGCGACCGGCCTGATCCCGCGGTCTGTGCCGGCGGCAAGTTCGTGGGGTCGGCATGGCTGAGCAGCTCCCCGTACTGCAGCACGCGCGCGGACGCCGCCGCGGGTGACCCGGGGAGCGGCCGCGCCCTCGAGATGCTGGTCGCCGAGCCCCGGCCGGCCGGCTACTCGGCGTCGAGCTCCGGCGAACCGCCCGCCGACCAGGGCTACCCGGCCGACTACTGGTTCGACATGGAGGGCTACGTCCAGGGCCGCGGCTGGGAGGGGCTCAAGAAGAAGGGCGACGTCTACTACGTCGGCAGCGTCGGTGAGCGCCGCCGCCTGGAGGCCTTCCGGATCGACGACGGCGGCGTCCTGGCCCCGCACTACGACGTCTGGTACCGCGCCTACGTGCCGGGGTACGGCTGGCTGGGCTGGGCCAAGAACGGCGGGAACGCCGGCACCGTGGGCTACGGCAACCGGATCGAGGCCATCCAGGTCAAGGTCCTGCCCCAGGGCAAGAGCCTGGTCTCCGGGACCGGCAACGCGGCCTACTACTCGGCGGCCACGCAGCGCCAGGTGCAGGTCCGGTCGTACCTGAAGACGTCGAACGTGTGGCGCAAGGCCGTCGGCGGAGGGTCGACCGCCGGCCTGACCAAGACGAACCAGCGCCTGAGCGCGCTGCGCGTCGATGTCGACGGCACCAGCTACTCGGGCGGCGTGCAGGTGGCCGCCAAGGTCGAGGGCAGCGGGTGGCGCGGCTACGTGGGGAACGACCGCGTCGCGGGGACGTACCACAAGAGCCACCGGGTCTCCGGGTACCGGATGCGGCTGACCGGCCAGATGGCCGAGCACTATCACGTCTACTACCGGGCGCACGTGGCCGGTACCGGCTGGCTCGGCTGGGCCAGGAACGGCGGCGAGGCGGGTTCGGCGTCGTACGCGAAGCGGGTCACCGCCGTGCAGGTGCTGCTCGTGCCGAAGGGTGATCCGGCACCGCAGAGCGGCAACGGCCGGGTGGCCTACCTGCGCTGAGCCGGCGCTGCCGCCGGGCGGGTGTCACCACCCGCCCGGCGCCAGCACCTTCCTGATCCGCTTCTCGCTGACCGGCCCGTCCGTGCCGAGCTGCTGCGCGAACAGCGAGACGCGCAGCTCCTCCAGCATCCAGCGCACCTCGGAGAGCTCGGCGGCGCGGGCGGCGTCGGGGGAGCCGGCGGCGTACGTGGCCTGGGCCTTCTCGTAGGCCGAGGTCACGTCGCCGATCCGCCAGGCGAGGTCCGCGTCCCGCCCCGGGTTCTCCGCCGCCTTCGTCAGGCGGTGCGAGTCGGCCCGCAGGTATCGCGCCAGGTGCGGCAGCCGCCGGGGCGGCGTCGCCGACACGAACCCGTCGTGGACCAGGCCGGCGCGGTGCTCGCGGATGTCCTGCAGCGTGTTGAGCAGCGCCAGGCTGCCCGACCCGCGGACCTCCGCCTCCAGGGTCCGGCTCGCCGACAGCGCGGCGACGACGTGCCCGACGACGCGGTGCACCTCGTCCTCCAGGTGCTTGCGCACGAAGGCGAGCGCGTCCGCGTAGTCGGTCGCCGACCGCACCGTCGCCGCGTCGGTCCCGCCCGGAGGCGTGTCGTACCGTGCCTCGTCCGCCGGCGACGTCAGCGAGACGACGGCCGCGAGTTGCAGGTCCGCCACGAGCGCCTCGGTGCTCGGGTACGGCGACGCCGCCAGGGTCAGCGACTGCGTCCCGGTCCACCGCGACGTGATCCGCCCGGTCCCGAGCGTCGTCTCCGACAGCAGCAGCCGCCGCACGCCCGCGGCATGGGCCGCGGCCTGCGCGGTCTCGTCGGCCAGCACGCGCAGTGCGACGCCGACCGTCCGCGCCTGCCCCTTCACCTTGGGGGCGGTCTCCTCGACCAGCGCGGGGAACCCCCGCACCACCACCCCGGCGCCGACGTCGGTGGACACCGACCCGGGCAGCACCCCGCCGTCGGGCAGGCCGGAGGGCCACGAGGTGAGCCCGGTCTGCTCGCCGACGACGCTCGACGCCCCAGCGGCCGGGCTCGCGGACCGGCCGCCCGGCGACGGCGCGGGCGCGGGCGGCGTCGGCACGGCGGAGCCCGGGGCTGCCGGAGCACCGTTCGGCGCGGAGGGCACCACAGGCGTCCCCGGCCCGGCGACGGCGGCCGCCCGGGCCTCCGCCAGCGCAGCGCCCACGGCCCCGCGCACCGCCGACCGCACGGCCGCCTCGGCCCGGGACGCGAGCTTGCGCTGCAGCAGCACCAGATCCTTGGACTCGTCCAGCACCACGGACGACGCAGAACGTCCCCGCCCGCGCTCCTCGATCACCCGGAACGTGACCCGGAGGTGCCGCGGGAGCCGCGAGACGCGCTCGTCGTCCCACACCTCGGGCGGCACGACGACGTCACGCAGCGCCCGCACCGCACGCGTGAACGCCGCCGTGTAGGGCTCCGCCATGTCGCCCGCACGGGCGATGTCCTCCCAGGCCGGGCACTCGGTACGCATCCAGGCGACGACGTCGCGCGCCACGTCGGGCGCCGGCACCAGCTCGCGCCGCACCGTCTTGGGCAGCGACTTGATGGTCGCGACGGTCAGCTCCTCGAGGAGCCCCGGCACCATCCAGTCGAAGCCGTCGGGCACCACGCGGGCGAGCACGGCGACGGGGACGTGCACGGTCACGCCGTCGGCGTCGGACCCGGGCTGGAACTGGTAGGTGAGCGGAAGGGAGAGCTCGCCCTGCGGCCAGCTCTCCGGGAACTCGGCCGTGTCCACGGAGGCGTCGCCGACGAGCTGCTCCATGGTGAAGGCGAGCAGGTCGGGCGTCTCCTTGCGGGCCCGCGACCACCAGCGGTCGAAGTGCGCCGCGGAGACCACGGAGTCGGGCACGCGCTCGTCGTAGAAGGCGAACAGGTCGTCCTCGTCCGCGACCAGGCCGCGCTGCCGGGAGCGTGCCTCCAGCTCGCCGGCCTCCTCCAGGAGGGCGCGGTTGTCGTGGAAGAACCGGTGGTGCGTGGTCCACTCGCCCTGCACGAGCGCGTGCCGCACGAACATCTCGCGCGCGGCCTCGGGGTCCACCTTGGCGTAGAGCACGCGGCGGTCGGACACGATGGGCACCCCGTACAGCAGCACCTTCTCGGTGCACATCGCCGCGCCCTGCTTGCTGGACCAGTGCGGCTCGGAGTAGGTGCGCTTCGCGAGCGGCCCGGCGAGGTCCTCGGCCCACTCGGGCTGGATGCGGCTGACGTCGCGGGCCCACAGGCGGCTGGTCTCGACCAGCTCGCCCGCCATGATCCACACGGGCGGCTTCTTGGACAGGGGCGAACCGGGGAAGATCGCGAACCGCGCCCCGCGGGCGCCGACGTACTCGTTGCGGGCCTGCTTCTTCGCGCGCTTCAGCGCGATCTCGCGCTGGGTCCCGCGCAGGTGCGCGACGGCGGACGCCTTGACCTCGCCGGTGTCCTGCATGCCGATCTGCGACAGGAGGCCCGCCAGCAGGGACCGGTGGATCGTGTCGTCGTCCCAGGTCTGCCGGTACGACGCCGTCTCCTCCGCGACATCGGTGGTCGAGCCTGTCGAGGCCTCTTCCGGTCTCGACAGGCTCGACCCGCGGTCCTGGCTCGACCCGCGGTCCTGGCTCGACCCGCGGTCCTGGCTCGACGCGCGGTGGCGCGGCTGGAACGACATCTCGATGCCCAGGGGCTTGGCCATCTCGCGGAGCTGCGCCACGACGTCCTGCCACTCGCGGATGCGCAGGAAGTTGAGGTACTCGGCCTTGCACTGCCGGCGGAACGCCGAGCTGGACAGCAGCCGCTGCTGCTCCCGCACGTACTCCCAGAGGTTGAGGTAGGTGAGGAAGTCGGAGCGTGGGTCGGCGAACCGGGCGTGCAGCTGGTCGGCCTGCGCGCGCTGCTCGGCGGGGCGCTCGCGGGGGTCCTGGATCGAGAGCGCGGCCGCGACGATCGCGACCTCGCGGGCGACGCCGTGCTTCGAGCCCTCGATGACCATGCGCGCCAGACGCGGGTCCATCGGGAGCTGGGCGAGCGTGCGGCCCACCTCGGTGAGCCGGGTGACCCCGTCCTCCTCCTCCAGGGCGCCGAGCTCGGTCAGGAGCTGCACGCCGTCGCGGATCGCGCGGGTGTCCGGCGGCTCGACGAAGGGGAAGCGGGCGACGTCGTCGGGCGTGGCGACCACGCCGACCGAGATCATCTGCAGCAGCACCGACGCCAGCGAGGTGCGCAGGATCTCGGGCTCGGTGAACTCCGACCGGCCGTCGAAGTCCTCCTCGGAGTAGAGGCGGATCGCGATGCCGTCGGCGACCCGGCCGGAGCGGCCGCTGCGCTGGTTGGCCGAGGCCTGGGAGATCGGCTCGATGGGCAGCCGCTGCACCTTGGTCTGCTTGGAGTAGCGGCTGATGCGCGCCGTCCCGGGGTCCACCACGTAGTGGATGCCCGGCACGGTCAGCGAGGTCTCGGCGACGTTGGTCGCCAGCACGATGCGCCGCGACGCGTGCTGCTGGAACACCCGGTGCTGCTCGGCGCTCGACAGGCGCGCGTACAGCGGCAGGATCTCGACGTGCTGCGGGTGCTTGGGGTCGCGCGCGCGTTCCTTCAGGTGGCCGGCGAGGCCGTCGGCGGCGTCGTGGATCTCGCGCTCGCCCGAGAGGAACACGAGGATGTCGCCGCTGCCCTCCCGCATCAGCTCGTCGCAGGCCTCGATGATGCCCGTGACCAGGTCCTTCTCCTCGTCGCCGCGCGCCCTGCCCTTCTTGGCCCGCGCCGGTCGAGCCCCTCGGGACCCACCAGGGGTCTCGACAGGCTCGACCGGCGAGGAGCCGTCGTCCTGACCCTCGTCCGGCGACAGCGGCTTGTAGCGGATCTCGACCGGGAACGTCCGGCCGGAGACCTCGACGATCGGGGCGAGGTCCGGCAGCACGTCCGTGACGTACTCGGGAGCGCCGCCGCGCCCGGCGAGGGCGGCGGGGGAGAAGTGGGCCGCGAACCGCTCCGAGTCGATCGTGGCCGAGGTGATGATCAGCTTGAGGTCGGGCCGCTGGGGCAGCAGCCGCGACAGGTAGCCGAGCAGGAAGTCGATGTTGAGGGACCGCTCGTGCGCCTCGTCGATGATGATCGTGTCGTAGGCCAGGAGCTGCGGGTCGCGCTGGATCTGGGCGAGCAGGATGCCGTCGGTCATGACCTTGACCAGCGTCTCGTCGCTGGACTGGTCGGTGAACCGCACCTGGTAGCCGACGACGCCGCCGAGCTGCGTGCCGAGCTCCTCCGCGATGCGCTCCGCGACGGTGCGTGCCGCCAGCCGGCGGGGCTGGGTGTGCCCGATCTGGCCCTGGCGTCCCCGGCCGAGCTCGAGCGCGATCTTCGGGATCTGCGTCGTCTTGCCGGACCCGGTCTCGCCCGCGACGATCACGACCTGGTGGTCGCGGATCGCCGCGGCGATGTCCTCGCGCCGCGCCGAGACGGGCAGCTGCGCCGGGTAGGTGATGGGCGGCATCTCGACGGCGGCGCGCTTGGCGGCGGCCGCCTCGAGCTGTTCCGTGGAGACGCGCTGCGGGCCGGTCCGGCGCGGCCGGCGGTTCGGGTTGCTCGTCTGCCTGCCCGAGCCACGACGACGGTTCCGGCCCCCGCCCGCGCGGCCGCGGTCGCCGTCGGACACTGGGGTGGAAGAAGGCTCGGTACTCACAACCCCTCATTCTCCCAGGAACGGCAAGATGATTTGCCGCAAGGCCCTGGAACCCCTCTCTCCCGTGTCAGACGCACAGGTCACGGGGGTGACCTGTGCGTCTGACACGTGCGGTCTAGCCGGCCTCCGCTGCGTTCATCAGGTCCAGCGCGCCCTGCTGGCAGCCGTGCCCCGTCGCGGGCCGGACGAGCGGCCCGGCCCAGTGCGGGCCGTACATGCCGAGGGCGTCGCGGTCGTTGGCGTACGCGGCGTCGGCCTGCCGGTCGAGGTAGGCGCCGTACGGCCGGTCGGCCAGGTACGCGTTGAGCCGGCCCAGGCCGCGCACGTAGGCGCCCTTGAAGGAGGCGCCGTCGCTGCTGCAGTCCTCGCCCTCGTTGACCTCGCGGAGGATGCCGCCGGGGTTGAGGTACGTCGAGCCGGTCGAGGCGTCGGCCAGGTCCCGCGCGGTCTCCAGCAGTTCGGCGTCACCCGTGGCCCGGTGCAGCTCGGTCAGGGCGCCCAGGACCACGCCCTGGTTGTAGGTCCACGTGGGCTCGCCGTTGTTGGCGCACGAGTCGTTCAGCCCGTCGTTGACCAGGTTGCCGGAGTTGATCATGCCGCTGGCCTCGAACCAGTCCCACCCCTCCTGCGCTCGCTGCAGGTACGTGGTGTCGCCGGGGATGCGGTTGTGCAGCGCCGCGTTGAGCTGCACGTACAGCTCGTTGGTGATGGCGTTCTTGTACGCGATGCCGGTGTTCCACTGGACGCCGCCGCCGCACTTGGTCGTCCAGTAAGCGCGCATGTGGTCGGCGTCGGCGCGGGCAGTGCTCAGGTACCTGCTGTCGCCGGTCAGGTCGTACGCGGCGACCCACGCGAGCCCCCACCAGCCGGTGTCGTCCAGGTACTCGTTGCGGAACTGGCCGTCGCGCGCGTTCACGTTCTTGTCGTAGGTCTGCGCGATCGCGTACCGGTAGCTGCCCATGCCGCTGATCCGGGCGTTGTCGATGACGGCGGTCAGCGCGTTGGCGCCCGTCCACCAGCCGTTCGTCTCGAACAGGCCCGTGTCCCGGTCCCAGAGCATCATCAGCGCCGTGGCGGCCGCCGTCGAGCGGCTCCCGGCGTTCCGGTCGTTGCGCGCCCACCCGGTGCAGGCGATCTCGGCGCGGTCGCCCGCCTTGCCGCAGGCCCGCAGCGCCCCGACGCCGGCGTTCGCCCAGTCGTCGACGTTGTACATCTGCGTGCGCCAGCCCGTGGAGCCGGCCGGTACCGTCGTCGCGCCGAGGCGGCTGCCGGACGCCCACGTCTTCCCGCCGTCGAACGAGCGGTCCAGCCACACCTCGTCGCCCGGCCGGCCGCCCTCGATCGAGCCCCAGCCCATGACGTCGGGGTCCGAGACGTGGAGTCGGAGCGTCCGGCCGTGGACCGCCGCCGTGACCGGGACCCGGTCGCCCGCCGCGGTACCGGGGTCGCGGGCGTCGCAGTGGATGTCGCAGATCTCGGCGGCTGCGGCGGCGCGGACGGCCGCGGCGGCGTTGTGCGGCGCCGTCCGGACCGGGGTGGCGGCCGCCGGAGCGGCGTCCGCCTCGGCCGGGGGAGCGGGCGCCAGCGGCACGGCCAGCAGGCAGGCGGCGGCGACCGCCGCGGCGATACCCACGGCCCGACGCCGGGGTCGGGCGCCGGGAAGTCTCCCGGGGCGTCGGGCCGTGCGGTGCGAGGGCATCTCTGACAGCGTTGTCATCGGTTCTCCCTGTGCTCTGTCGTCCGTGGATGGAGGCGCCTTCCGACGTGTCAGACGCTCAGGTCACCCGGGTGACCTGAGCGTCTGACACGTCGGAGTGGTCAGTACGAGCAGGAGTCCAGCAGCGGCTGCAGCGCCGCCTTCTCCGCCGCGTCCACGCTCAGCCCCCAGCGGGACTTCGTGTGGATCCACATCTTCGAGTAGGCGCAGCGCTTGCTCGCCAGCGGCGGCACCCACTCGGCGGGGTCCTTGTCGCTCTTCGAGCTGTTCACCTCGGCCGTGACCGCGATGAGCTGGGGGCCGGTGAGGTCGTTCGCGAAGTCCTGCCGCCGCGCCGTCGTCCACGTGCTGGCGCCCGAGTACCAGGCCTCGGCCAGCGCGACCACGTGGTCGATCGAGATGTCGGCCGGTGCGGTGCGGGTCACGCCGTCGTACTCGCTGTACCAGCTGCCCGACGTCGGGTAGCAGTCGCTGCCCACCACCACGCCGTCGCCGTCCCGCTTCAGAACCGTCTCGCGGGTGGTGCACCCGTTCACCGTGACCCAGTGCGGGAACAGGTCCCGGTCGTACGGGGCCGAGGCGCTCTCCGCGCGCACCGTGAGCGCGTCGAGCTCGGACTGCGCCACCGCCTTGGACGGGAGGCCGGGCGGGTAGGCGCTCGCGGCCGGGGGCTGCACCGTCATGAGGAGCGCGAGCAGCGCCAGGGCCGTGACCGAGGCGATCAGGTGACGGGCGCGGGACCCGCGCCGGAGGTCGTGCTGGACGAGCTGCGACATGGGACAGACCTTCCTCGAAGACCGACCGGGCCCGTTCATGGTCGAGGTGTCCGATGACACCCGAATGACCACCATGTGTAGGTTAGCGAAATTTCACCCGATCTGGCAGGGTGCCGGACCTTTCCGGCCGACGCCGTGCACAGCACGAGGCCCGCTCCTCGCCGGGCGGTCCGGCACGGGGTCTGGGGAGAGACCGTGCGGCAGCTCGGTGGGGGCGGGCCTCGGCGGGGCCGTGGGGGCGCTCAGACGGCGCCGGCGGTGAGCAGGCCGAAGTAGTAGCCGATGCCGACCAGGATCAGGGCGCCGACGGTCTCGACGATGGCGAGCGCGAGGCCCCACTTGGCGAGCCACAGGTCGAAGCCCTCCTTGCCGGCGCGCGCGACCGCGATGGCGTTCAGGATGACGCCGATGACCGGCAGGGCGGCGAGGAAGAAGGTGACGAGGCTGAAGACCGTGGTCTGCGGGTCCTCCTCTTCCTCCTCGACGACGGCGGGCGCGGCGACAACGCCGGCAGCGGTCGCGGCGGCCGGTGCGGCGACCTCGGTCGCGGGGACGACGGCGGCCGGGGTCTCGACGACCGGGGCGGCGACGGGCGCGGTCTCGGCCGGAGTCGTCACCGGGGCGGCCTCGACCGGGGCCGTCTCGACCGGAGCGGTCTGCGCGACGGGCGCCGCGGTGGTCTCCTCGGCGGCGGGGGCCTCGGTCTCTGCCTTCGCCTCGGACGTCGCCGCCGGCTCGGCGGACTCGGTCTCCACGACCTCGGAGGCAGCCGTGGCCGCGCTCTCGTCGGTCGTGGCCTCGGGGGTCGTGGTGTCGGGCGTGGTCATGGTGGTCGTGCTCCCCTGGTTGCAGGTTCTCGGAAATGTCAGGCCATATTGTGGAGTATCCGAATGGTCTTGGATAGACCGATATCAGCCCGTAGGTAGGAACAGCAGAGGCTGTCGCTCCCGCAGGAGCGACAGCCTCTGTGCTGTGGGTGGTGCTGCCGGGCGCCGGTGCGGGCGCCCGAGGCGTGCGACCTCAGGCCACCTAGGCGCCGGCGGGAAGGGAGAGCGCCGCGACGACGCCCAGTCCCACGAAGATCAGGTACAGCACGGTGAAGATGATCGAGAGGGCCAGACCCCACTTCGCGAGCTTGCTGTCGATGCCCGTCTTGCCGGCCTTCGACACGGCGATCGCCGAGAGGATGATCCCGACGGGAGGCGCGACGAACGCGAGCACGAAGCCGACGATCGCGAGGACGTTCGCCTGCGGGTCCTGGACGTTCTCCTGGACTGCGGGTGCGTTGGGAGTCTCGGTCATGGGGGTACTTCCTTTCACGGCCACACTTCCGGCCGCTCGGATGCGGGCGCGAGCGCGCCCGTACGGACCCGGGTCAGTGTGAAGCATCCGGAGATGTACCAGGAAGACTTCATTGCGTTGTACGCCCGAATCGTTACTCTTGTCGATCGTGGGGCGTCACCGACGTCGACGTACAGGGTCTCCCGCCCGAGAGGGTGGTTCACCTGCGCGCCGATAATTACCCCATCTGAGTTCACCAGATCGTGATACTGCTGTGTAAGGATCCGAACGGCATGGGCCGCGCACCACGGGCGGCGCACCGACCGAAGGGGCGACGCGTGAACCCAGCGAAGATGCTCGTTCCGCACGTTCCTCGTGCGGGCCTGCGCAAGCACCTCCGCACGGCCTGGACCAGTGCGGTCGCGACCGTGATCGCGGCGGGTGTGCTGGTCTCGGCGGCGGCGAGCGTCCCTGGTGCGCAGACGTCCCGCGACGAGAGCGACCTTCCGATCCGGCTCTACGGGCTGCTCCAGAGCGTCACCGTCGGCGAGACCGAGACCGCCCCCGAGGGCGTCACGCTGAGCCAGATCGTCGCGGTCCTCGAGCGTGCTGAGCAGGAAGCACGCGAGCAGGGACCCGACTTCAGCCCCGCGGTCGCGCAGGCCGCGGCCGAGCTCGGCATGCTCTACACGACGTACCAGATGCAGCAGCTCGCGTTCGGCGAGAACAACGAGGGCCTCCGTGTCGAGGACGCCCCGTCGCGCGGGTCCCAGCACGACGACGCGGCGACGCCGGGCTCCGGTCGGGACGACACGGACGACGGCGCGGCCGAGGGCCCCGGGCGGGACGACGCGGACCGCGACGACACCGGCCAGGACAAGACCCCGGCGCCGTCGGACGAGGACGCCCCGCCGGCCGTCCAGGTGTCCGACGAGCAGACCTCCGTGATCGACCCGGAGACGGACGACCCGCACGCTGGTTATGTCACCTACGACCAGGTGGTCATCGCGGCCGTGCGGCTGGCGAACATGCTGGACCCGTCGGTGCCCAACGCCCTGGTGGAGGTCGAGGGCCTCGGCGGCCTCGGCGAGCGCGCCGGTGTCTCGCTCCGCGAGAGCCTGCTCGACGTGGTGACGACGTTCGGCGGCTCCACCCTGGGCTACGCCAACGGTCGCATCCCCGCCGACGTGCTGTGCCCGCTGGAGTTCGCGCCGGGGCACATGCTGCGCTGCGACGCCGCGGAGCGTTTCACCGCGCTGAACGCCGAGTTCCGGGCGGAGTTCGGCTACTCGATCCCGATCACCGACTCCTACCGGTCCTACGAGCTGCAGGTCGCGGTGGCGCAGGCCAAGCCGCACCTGGCCGCCATCCCCGGCACGTCGAACCACGGCTGGGGCCTCGCCGTCGACCTGGGCAACCCGATCGCGGGCGGCGGCTCCGACGAGTACGTCTGGCTGCGCCTGCACGGCCCCGACTACGGCTGGGACAACCCGTCCTGGGCGCAGCTGGGCGGCGCCAAGCCCGAGCCGTGGCACTTCGAGTTCTTCGCGGCGGGCTCCATCCCGAACCGCGCCATCGACCCGTCCGACGTCGGCACCTGGACGCCCACCGACTCCGCGAGCCCGCGCTACAAGCCCTCGCTGGACCCGAAGCCGAGCACCGGCGGGTCCACGGGCAAGCCGAGCACGAAGCCCGGGGACGAGCCGAGCGACAACCCGCCGTCGCAGAAGCCGCCGAAGCCGACCCCGAAGCCGACGCCGAGCGACCCCAAGCCGACGAAGCCGACGACGAAGCCCACGCCTAGCCCCGACCCGTCCGACCCGACCGAGGAGCCCTCGGAGGGGCCGACGCCCACGCCGACCCCGACCCCGACGCCGACCCCGTCGCCGTCCGACCCGCCCACTGAGGAGCCGGACCCGGACCCGTCCGACCCGGCGGAGTGCCAGACCCCGGACCCGGACGCGACGGCGGCCGAGAAGGCCGCAGCGGCCAAGGCCGCTGAGGAGGCCAAGGAGGCCGCCGAGAAGGCCGCCGCCGACGGCGACACCACCGACGCGACCGAGGAGGACCCCTGCGCCTCCGACGAGGCGCAGGACGCCAAGGGCGACACGACGTCGTCCAGCCCGGCCGGCACCGCCTCGAAGACGGCGGCCGTGGTCCGTGCGAGCCGTCGCCCACGCCGCCCGGAGCTGAGCTGACGGATGACGGCGGAGCCCAGGGAGCACGCGACGCCGCCGGGCGAGACCCCGGCGGGCGACCCGCGGCGCTTCCTGCGCTCAGGGCGCCTGGAGACCATGCCGCGGCGCTGGCGGGACAAGGTCGCGGTGACCCGGTACCTGGCCGCCCAGGCCCTGCCCACGCTCCTGGAGCCGGTCACCGAGCGTGAGCTGACGGACCGGCTCAGCGAGCTGTCCTACGACCCGGTGGGGGCCCGGCGTGCGATGGTGGACCACGGGCTGGTGCAGCGCACGCGGGACGGCGCCGAGTACTGGCGCACCGAGCGCACCGAGTACGACGGGTGAGTACCTCAAAGCAGAAACTTGACCATATTGCGAGACAACGAAGACTCGCGTTTTCAGGATAGGAAATTTCATGAGCGAAGAACGTGCTGTCACCGCGCTCGAGGCGGCGGGCATCCCGTTCGAGATCACCCGGCACGGTCAGGTGGCGAGCCTCGCCGAGGCGGCCGCCGCGCGCGGGGTGGAGCCCGCCAAGCTGATCAAGACGATCGTCGTGCGCCGTGCCGACGACGACTTCCTGTTCGTGCTCGTTCCCGGTGACCGGCAGATCTCGTGGCCGAAGCTGCGCGCGCTGCTCGGGGTGTCTCGCCTGTCCATGCCCAGCAAGGACGTCGCTTTCGAGGTCACGGGCTATGAGCGGGGAACCATCACCCCGTTCGGGTCGTTGCACAGGTGGCCCGTCGTCGCGGACTCCCGGCTCGCCGAGCCGGGGCCCGTCTCGATCGGCGGAGGTGCCCACGGAGTGGGCGCCACGCTCGATGCCGTCGACCTCACGTCGGCGCTCGGTGCCACGGTCGCGGACGTGACCGACCCCGCCTGAGCCCTGCTCAGGGCGGGCGTCGAGCGGGTTCGCAGGGCGCGAGGCCCGGTCGTTCTCCTCCGTGCAACGTGACCGTAACGCCTGGGGGGTGGACGTAAGCCCGGTGTCGGGTGAACACTCGCCCTAGGCAATTCTTGCCCTGCACGGGCAAGGGGTAGTCAGACAGCACCAAGAAGTGTCCAAGTTGACGTCCGCGTCAGTTGTGCAGAAGCAAGTGTCAACACGTCGAGGCCCGACCAATGCAGGACGGAGCGAATGACCCCATGGACCCTCTCCCGTCAGACTCAGCGCAGGACATGGCTCCCGAACGAATGGGATCCGGTATCGCCTGCCGGAACACCTACGAGGGCACGGTGCTGACCCTCTGGGGCGACATCGACGCGCTGCTGCGCGAGAACGCGAGCGAGGCGATGGCCACGCTCGCCGCACGACCCGATCCCGACCCCGTCATCGTCGACGCCCGGGACGTCACGTTCATCGACTCCTCCGGGGTCGCCTTCATCCTCCAGGTGTTCGTGCTCGGTGAGGAGACGGGTTCGCCCGTCCAGCTCCGCGAGCCGTCCGCCGTCGTGATGGAGGTCCTGGACATGGTCGGTATCAGCCAGCGGATCCCGGTGGTACGCAGCGCCGGCGCCAGCGCCTGAGTCCTCAGCCGCACACCATGTGAACGACCGCGCCCGACCGGGCGCGGGGGTGGCACCCTGGTCCGGTGAAGAACTGGGCAGCGAACCTCACGTACTCGTCCGCGCGCACCGAGCGCCCCCGGACCCTCGCGGAGCTTGCCGGCATCGTCGCCGGCGAGCCCCGCGTCCGGGCCCTCGGCTCCCGCCACTCGTTCTCGGACGTCGCGGACACCACGGGCGTGCACGTCCTGCTCGACCTGCTCGACGACGGCCGCCCGGCCCTCGAGGTCGACCCCGCCACGGGCGTTGCCTCGGTCCGCGCCGGCCTGCGCTACGGCGACGTCGTCGCCGACCTGCACGCGAACGGCCGCGCGCTCACCGCGATGGCCTCCCTGCCGCACATCTCGGTCGCCGGCGCGGTCGCCACGGGCACCCACGGCTCCGGCGACGGCACGCGCTCGCTCGCGGGCGACGTCGTCGGGCTGGAGCTCGTGACCGCGTCCGGGGAGGCCCTGACGCTGCGCCGCGGCGACGAGGACTTCCCGGGGTCGGTCGTCGCGCTCGGCGCCCTCGGCGTCGTGACGCGGGTGGAGCTCGCGACCGTGCCCACCTTCGACGTGCGCCAGGACGTCTTCACCGGGCTGCCCTGGGACGCGCTCACCGAGAACCTCGACGCCGTCATGGGCAGCGCGTACTCCGTCAGCGTCTTCACGAGCTGGTTCGAGCCCGACGTCCGCATGGTCTGGTGCAAGTCCCGGGTGGACGACGCCGGCGCCACCGGGCCCGCCCCCGCGGCGGACCTGCTGACCGGCCTCGGGGCCGTCCCGGCGACCGGACCGATGCACCCGCTGCCCGACGTCGCCGCCGTCGCGTGCACCGAGCAGGGCGGGGTGCCCGGGCCGTGGTTCGAGCGGCTGCCGCACTTCCGCCTGGACTTCACGCCCTCGCTGGGCGAGGAGCTCCAGTCGGAGTACCTGCTCCCGCGCGCCGCGGGTCCCGACGCCGTCCGCGCGGTGCGGGCCCTCGGGGACCGGCTCGGCCCGCTGCTGCTCACGTCCGAGATCCGCACGGTCGCGGGCGACGACCTGTGGCTCAGCACGACGCCGGGGGACAGCCTCGCGCTGCACTTCACCTGGAAGCAGGACTGGCCCGCCGTCCGCGCCGCGCTGCCCGAGCTGGAGGCCGCGCTGCTGCCGCTCGGCGCGCGCCCGCACTGGGGCAAGCTGTTCACCGTCCCGGTGTCCGACCTCCCGGGCCTGTACCCGCGCTTCGGCGACTTCGCCGCGCTGGCCGCGCGCCTCGACCCGGCCGGAAAGTTCCGCGGCGGCTACGTGGAGGCGCTGCTCGGCCGGTGAGCCCGGCGGGGCCGCCGGGTCGTCCGCTGAGCCGGGCCGGAAGGCCCTCCGCCCGTGTGAATCCTCGCCCGAAGCATCTGATTTCGCGTTTCGGGTGAATTTCTCGGAAGATCGGGGCATGAGCGACGCGCAGAGCACGACCGCGAAGCCCGAGAAGCGGGAGGAGTTCAGCGGGCAGCTGGGGTTCATCCTGTCCGCGATCGGGTCCGCCGTCGGACTGGGGAACATCTGGCGGTTCCCAGGGGTGGCCTACGAGAACGGCGGGGGCGCCTTCCTGGTGCCCTACCTGATCGCGCTGCTGACGGCGGGCATCCCGATCCTCCTCCTCGACTACGCGATCGGGCACCGGTACCGCGGCTCGGCGCCGCTGGCCTTCCGCCGGGTCAAGCGCTGGCTGGAGGGCCTGGGCTGGTTCCAGGTGGCCATCTGCTTCGTCATCGCCGTCTACTACGCGGTGATCATCGCGTGGGCGCTGAGCTTCTTCGTGTATTCGTTCGACCTGCGCTGGGGCGACGACACGGCGGGCTTTTTCACCGGCACGTACCTGCAGCTCGCCGACGTCGGGGGAGCGGACCCGTGGTTCACGCTCGACTTCGTGCCCGCGGTGCTGATCCCGCTCGTGCTGGTCTGGGTCGCGACGATCGTCGTGCTCGCGGCAGGCGTCGCGAAGGGCCTCGAGAAGGTCAACTTCGTCTTCATGCCGCTGCTGCTGCTCGCGTTCGGCACCCTCGTGGTGCGGGCGCTGTTCCTGCCCGGCGCCGCCGACGGGCTGAACGCGCTGTTCACCCCGGACTGGGGTGCGATGGGCGACCCGAACGTCTGGATCGCCGCCTACAGCCAGATCTTCTTCTCGCTGTCCATCGCGTTCGGCATCATGATCACGTACGCCTCCTACCGGAAACGCCGCGCCAACCTGACGTCGCCCGGCTTCGTGGTGGCCTTCGCCAACTCGGGCTTCGAGGTGTTCGCGGGCATCGGCGTGTTCGCTGCACTCGGGTTCCTCGCGCACGAGCAGGGGGTCGCGGTGGCCGAGCTGGAGGGCCTCACGGGCCCCATCCTCGCGTTCGTGACGTTCCCCGCGCTGGTCTCCCAGATGCCCGCCGGCGGGCTCTTCGGGGCGTTGTTCTTCGGCTCGCTGGTGATGGCCGGGTACACGTCGCTGCTGTCGATCCTGCAGGTGGTCTCGGCGTCCTTCCAGGAGAAGTTCGGCTGGACCAGGGCGCAGGCCTCCGTGCGGATCGGCGTGGTCGCCGCGGTGCTCTCGGTGCTGGCGTTCTCCACCACCACGGGCCTGGTCGCCCTGGACACCGTGGACCAGTGGGCCAACAACATCGGCATCGTGGCCTCCGCCGTCGTGACCACCGTGGTCGTCGGCTGGGTGCTGCGGCGTACGGAGGAGATGCGCTTCCACCTGAACAGCGTGTCCACCATCCCGGTGGGCCGCTGGTGGAGCTTCTGCATCGTGGTGCTCGGCCCGGTCGTGCTCACGTCCATGCTGGTCTCGCGCATCGTCAGCCTGGTCGTCGACGGGTACGAGGGATATGCCGCGTGGTACCTCAACGTCATGGGGTGGGGCGTCGTCGCCCTGTTCCTCGTCGCGGCCGTCGTGCTGACCCGCATGCGGTGGCGCGTCGAGCCCGACCGCTTCGATGCCTGGCCCACGTTCGGAGGTAAGTCATGAGCAGCGCAGCCGTCGCCCTGCTGGTCGTCTCGCTCGTCGTCGTCTGGGGTGGGCTCGCCGTGAGCATCGTGGCACTCGTCCGGCGCCCGGAGCGTGCCGACTACCCCGAGGGCGGGGAGCACGAGGGCCGTCCCGCGGCCCGGCCCGACGGCCCCGTCGAGCACGACACCTGACCGGTCCGTCCGCAGGACGCCCCCGGCGACGGGAAAGATTGCGAACGTGGCTGTCGGAGCGTTTGCGCAGGTCAGAGGCTTTGAGGTGGGCGAAACGTACCAGAAACATGCCCTTCATCACAGTGTGACAATGGTCTCTAACTTGCGGGTTTACGCCAGGGACCAGTCACGGTTGGGTGAGACTCGAGTCGAGGCGCCACGTGCGCCGTCGGGTTCTCTGCTCCCCTGATGACAGAGATCTGTCGGGTCGCCGGGGGCCTCGCGAGACGATCAAAAAACCCGACCAGGAGACCCCTGATGCGCAGGCTTCCCGCCCTGACCGCCGTGGCCGCACTCGCCACCGCCACCCTCGCGCTGACTGCGTGCACCGACGCGTCGCAGCAGCCCGCCGGCTCCGACGGAGCCACCGACGAGACCAGCGCCGCGGCGTCGTTCGACCCGTCGTCCGTCGAGGCCGACGAGGAGATCGCCGCGCTGCTCCCGAAGGAGATCGCGGACAAGGGCACGCTGACCGTGGGTTCCGACACCGCCTACGCGCCGGCCGAGTTCATCGACGTCGACGGCAAGACGCCGGTCGGCTTCGACATCGACACCATCACCGCGGTCGCGGCCGTGCTCGGCCTGGAGGTCGACGTCCAGTCGGCAGCGTTCGACGGCATCATCCCCGCCATCGGCTCCAAGTACGACGCGGGCATCTCGGCGTTCACCATCACGGCCGAGCGCACCGCCGAGGCCAACATGATCAGCTACGCCGTGGCCGGCTCGCAGTACGGCGTCGCCGCCGGCAACCCCGAGGGCTTCGACCCCGAGAGCCTGTGCGGCACCACCATCGGCGTGCAGACGTCGACCATCCAGGACGACGAGCTCACCGCCGCCACCGAGCAGTGCGAGAAGGACGGCGAGGAGCCGATCGACGTCGTGCGCTACGAGTCGCAGGCCGACGTCACGACCAACCTCGTGGGCGGCAAGCTCCAGGCCATGTACGCCGACTCGCCGATCACCGCCTACGCCGTCGAGCAGACGTCCGGCGAGATCGAGACCGTCGGCGAGATCCTGGACGCGGCGCCGTACGGCATCGTCGTCGCGCAGGACGACGAGGACCTGACCGCGGCCGTGCAGGCCGCGGTGCAGAAGCTCATCGACGACGGCACCCTTGAGGAGGTCTTCGCCGCCTGGGGCAGCGCGGACGCCGTGGTGGACCAGGCGGAGCTCAACCCCGCCGAGTGACCCCGTCCTCCGGTGCACGGCACCCGTGGTCCGCGCCCCGCGCGACCACGGGTACCGTGCACTCAACTTTTCGAGGGAAGGAAGGGTGACGTGACGACGCAGACGTCGCCGTCGGGCAGCGATCCCGTGCCCAACCGCATCCACGCGCGGCCCGTGCCGCGCCCCGGCCGCCTCGTGGCGGCCGTCGCCGTGCTCGTGCTGGCCGCCATGGCGGCCAACGCGCTGATCACGAACGAGAACTTCCGCTGGGACGTGGTCTGGCTCTACCTGCGCGACATCGTGGTGATCCGCGGTGTCATGTGGACCCTGGTCCTGACGTTCGGGTCCATGGCCATCGCCGTGGTGCTCGCCGTCGCGCTCGCCATGATGCGCCGGTCGGACAACCCGGTCATGCGCTGGGTGAGCTGGGCCTGGATCTGGTTCTTCCGGGGCACGCCGATCTACACGCAGCTCATCTTCTGGGGGCTGCTCGCGGTGCTGTACCCGCGGCTGTCGCTGGGCATCCCGTTCGGTCCGGAGTTCTTCTCCTTCCGCACGGACGACGTGCTGACCGCGTTCTGGCTGGCGCTGTTCGGCCTGGCGTTCAACGAGTCGGCCTACCTCGCCGAGATCGTGCGCGCCGGCCTGACGTCCGTGGACCCGGGCCAGACCGAGGCCGCCAAGGCGCTCGGCATGAAGGACGGCAAGATCATGCGCCGCGTGATCCTGCCGCAGGCCATGCGCGTGATCGTGCCGCCGACGGGCAACGAGACCATCTCGATGCTGAAGACCACCTCCCTGGTGGTCGCCGTGCCGCTCACCTTCGAGCTGACCTACGCCACCAGCGCGATCGGCAACCGCACCTTCCTGCCCATCCCGCTGCTGGTCATCGCGGCGCTCTGGTACCTGCTCATCACCTCGATCCTGATGGTGGGCCAGCACTACCTGGAGCAGTACTACGGGCGCGGTTTCGGTACCGCCACCGGCCGCAAGGGCCGGGGCAAGGGCCCGGCCGGCGGCAAGCAGGCGGCCATCGCCGCCGCCGGGACAGTGCAGGACGACGTGAACAAGGACGTGACGCCATGAGCGCCCTGACCGACGGCGCGGCCACCCGGGCCGGCGCCACCGAGATGGTGACCGTGCGTGCCGTGCACAAGGTGTTCGGCCACGGGCAGGACGCCGTGCACGTGCTCAAGGGCGTGGACCTCGACGTCGCGCGCGGCGAGGTCACCGTGATCCTGGGGCCGTCCGGCTCCGGCAAGTCCACCCTCCTGCGCTGCATCAACGAGCTGGAGGAGATCACCGGCGGCTCCGTCGTCGTCGGGGGCGACCTCATGGGCTACCGCAAGGACGACAAGGGGACGCTGCACCGGCTGCACCCCAAGGTGGTCGCGAAGCAGCGCTCGCGCATCGGCATGGTGTTCCAGCGGTTCCACCTGTTCCCGCACATGACGGCGCTCGAGAACATCATGGAGGCGCCCGTCCAGGTGCGGGGCCTGTCGAAGGCGGCGGCGCGGAAGCGCGCGGTCGAGCTGATCGACCGCGTGGGGCTGTCCGACCGGACGGACCACTACCCGGCGCAGCTCTCCGGCGGCCAGCAGCAGCGCGTCGCCATCGCCCGCGCGCTCGCCATGGACCCCGAGCTCATGCTGTTCGACGAGCCGACGTCGGCCCTCGACCCCGAGCTCGTGGGCGAGGTGCTGTCGGTGATGCAGGACCTGGCGCGGTCCGGCATGACGATGATCGTCGTGACGCACGAGATCGGGTTCGCCCGGGAGGTCGCCGACCACGTCGTGTTCATGGACGACGGCGTGATCGTCGAGTCGGGCCCGCCGGGCAAGGTGCTGGACGACCCGCAGGAGCGGCGCACCAAGGACTTCCTGGCGCACGTGCTGTGACCCCGTGTCAGACGTACAGGTCCCTCGGGTGACCTGTACGTCTGACACGTATCCGTTCGAAAAGGACGGAACCTCGGCGGGGCCGGCCTGCGTCTAAGGTGCATGACGCACACGATGCGGCGCACGCGGCGCCGCGAACGCACGCCGGGGCAGGTCGCCGGCCACACCTCCGGGAGGTGTACCGGATGAGCGAGGTCGCGGTGAGCCTGGAGCCCGAGCGGGGCACCGGCGAGATCCCCGTCGTCCGGAGCGGGCTCGACCCCGTCGCCGACTTCACGGCGTTCGCGCAGGCCAACACCCCCGCGCTGTACCGCATCGCGTACCTCCTGAGCGGCGACGAGCACCGGGCGAAGGACCTGGTGCAGCTCGCCCTCGAGCGCACGTTCAAGGCGTGGAAGAAGGTGGGCGACGGCGACCCGTTCGCCTACGCGCGCCGCGTCCTGGCGACGGCACGCATCGACACGTGGCGCCGCACCCGCCGCGAGGTGCTCACCGACGACCCCGTCCTGGGCCTGCGGGAGCGGAGCGCCCCGGGGTCGGACACCGGGCTGGCCGACCGCGACCGCCTGGTCCGCGCCCTGCTGGCGCTGTCCGTCAAGCAGCGCCGCGTGGTGGTGCTGCGCTACCTGCTCGACCGGTCCGAGGCCGACACGGCTGCGGAGCTCGGCATCTCCACCGGGACGGTCAAGTCCACCGCCTCGCGCGCGCTGGAGCGTCTGCGCACCCTCGTGGTGCCCGGCGCGGAGGGGAGCGGATCATGAACGTGCACGACATCCACACCAAGAAGGACGCGGCCGTGCTCGCCGACCTCCGGGCCGTCGGGTCGACCATCGAGCCGCCCGCCGGCCTCGACGCGGTCGCGATGGCGACGAGTGCCGTCCGGAACGTCCGACGGCGCCGGGTCGTGACCACGGTGACGGCGTGCGTCGCCGCGGTGGTGCTGACGGGCGCCGGCATCGGCGCGGCCGGCGCGCTGTACGCGGACCGCCAGGAACCCCTGCCCGGCATGGTCAAGACGACGGTCCCGACGCCGGCCGAGCCGACCGACGCGCTGGACACCGCGCCCACCGAGGAGCAGCGGACCGGTGACGGCACGCTGCCCGTCCTGCCCGACGTCGAGCACGGAGTGCCCCAGGACGGGGCCCCCTATGTCCTCGGCGGGCTCTGGTACACCGTCCCGGCGGGCGAGTGGACCACCGTCGGCGACGTCAACGCGGGCGGCGTCGCGGGCTGGCTGGACGAGGACCACCCGGAGGCGCAAGGCCCGGGCGAGAACGTCACCATCGACGACATGGACGCCACGATCGAGATGCGCAACGTCACCGACGTCGCGGACTGGACGGTGCCGGCACGGGACTCGGGCGCGACGACGGTCGACATCGAGGGCGCGGACCTCGTCGTCATCGAGCAGCACGCGCCCGAGGAGGGCGTCCGGCCGGTGACGGTCACCGTCCGCAGCGGCGCCGAGGGCTGGGTGATCGACACCCGGTTCGCGGCGGACGCCGAGGGCGACAAGGCGCTCCGCGACTTCGTGGGCAACCTGTGGCTCGAGGAGGAGGGCGTGCCCGACTGGTACCAGCCGGAGCTCTCGCCCGAGGTGCTCGGCGCCGTCGAGCGCGGGGTCCCGGCGGGCTGGGTCCCGACCGAGCACAACGGTCTGAGGTTCGCGCTCCCGGAGGGCTGGACCTCGAAGGAGACGGAGGGCGAGCACTCGCCGGGCGTGGACTGGACCGGGACGACGATCACGCACGTCGAACCGGGCGCCGACCCGGAGCTCCTCGGGCAGATGGGAAACCTCACGGAGAAGCAGATCGCGGAGGCCGCCGAGGACAAGGACATGCCCGAGCAGGTCATGGTCCAGGGCGGGAAACCCGGCGGCAGCTGGTGGACCCCGACCGTGGGCAACCCGCGGGCCCAGATGATCGACGTGCCCGGCGCCGACTACGCCGAGCTGGTGCCGACCGTCTACACCGTGGACGGCGAGGTCGACTACTACTGGGCCCAGCTCTTCCTCCACCAGGAGGACCAGGGGGAGAACCTGTTCCTCGTGCTGGAGTTCGACGGTACCGAGCAGGGCCTGCGGAACCTGCACACCTTCCTGGGGACCCTGGACTTCCGGCGCTGACCAGGCCGACGTGTCAGACGTACAGGTCACCGGGGTGACCTGTACGTCTGACACGTCGATCCGCGCCCGGAAAATTTCTCTGAACCAAAATGGAACCTTCGTCCCGGTCGGGCCGTGTTCCGTTCGTGACAGTCACGAGTCCGCGTGTTCGAGCGCCAGAGTCCCGGGCCCCCAAGCCCGTGGTCCTGCGTCTCGTGCGCGCCGACTCCAGCTCTGCGGACGACCTGGAGACCGTGACCACCCAGCAGAACACCCCAGACTCCCCATCCGACACGACGCCGGCGTCGGCCTCGTCGAACGGCACCCCCGGCAGGACCAAGGACGGACCTCGCAGGACCCCGGCAGACCCCACCTCCACGACGCGGCCGCTCACGGTGGTTCGTGGTGGGGCGGGGGAGCCCGATGACGTAACCTCGCTCCCCGTGCGTACAGAACGGCCGAGGGCCACTCACGCGCGCAGGAACGCACAGGTGTCGAAGAACGAAGAGTTCACCGCGTTCATGCGAGAGGCCAAGGACCCGCTGCACCGGATGGCCTTCCTCCTGAGCGGTGACGCCCACCGCGCGGAGGAGCTCACGCAGCAGACCTTCGAGCGTTGCTACCGGCACTGGCACAAGGCCCGGCAGGGCGACCCGCTGGTGTACGCGCGCCGGGTCCTGGCGAACCTGCGGATCGACGCCTGGCGCCGCACGCGGCGCGAGGTGCTCACCGGGCCGGACGAGCTGCCGCAGGACGACGCCCGCGTCGCCCGCGCGTCGAGCCGGACGCCCACGCGCACCGTGGACGACCGCGACACCGTCGTGCGCGCCCTGCTGCGCCTCCCGCTCAAGCAGCGGCGCGTCGTGGTGCTGCGCCATCTCCTGGACCTGTCGGAGTCCGAGGTGTCGACCGAGCTCGGCATCCCGCTCGGCACCGTCAAGTCCACGGCCTCGCGCGGCCTCGCCCACCTGCGCGCGATCCTCGATCTCGACGCCCTGGGCGGCACGCGATGAACATGAACCTCTCCCACGGTGGGCCCGACGACGACTTCGTCGCCCGGCTCCGCGAGTCGGCGCACGCGTCGGTGCCCGCGTCGACCCTCGACCTGGACGGCGTGCTGCGGTCCAGCCGGCGCAAGCACGCCGTGCGCCGGGCCGGCGTCTCGCTGGCCTCGACGGTCGTGCTGGCCACGGCCGGCGCCGGCGTGGCGGGTGCGCTCCCCGGGATCCCCGGGCTCTGGAGCAGCGCCCCGGTGGAGGTCACGCCCCTCGGCTCGCCGGAGCCGATGGCCACGGTCGACGTCGACCCCGCGCCGCCGTCGCCCACCTCGATCCCGGAGCCGGACCCGGCGACGGCGCTCACGGACCTCGCGCCGGGCGTGACGTCCGTGGCGCAGCCCGCGGCCTACCGGGTCGACGCGGACACCGCCGTGCTGGACCTCGGCCTGCCCGCCGGGGACGGCGACCGCTACCTGGCGGTCGTGACCCTGGCGAAGATCGACGGCCGGCACAGCGCCACCGACCTGGAGGTCCTCGCGGGCGGCGACACCGCCCTGCAGAACCTCCGCGCGGGGAACCTCGGCGGAACCCTGCTCTGGCGGGGCGTCACGTCCGACGCGATGGTCCTGCCGTCCGACGGCGGGCCGGCCCTCGTGTTCGGCTTCTCCTCCGGTGCGGAGGAGGGGAACCAGTTCCTGGTCTTCGACGACCCGGAGACCGATGGTGCCGCGGACGCGCAGGGGGCGTCCGCGGCACCGGGGTCGGGGGCCGGCGCCGAGAAGGGTGCGCCCCAGGCGGGCGCGTCGCTCCCGGTGACGCCGTTCGACGTGCTCGGCGACGGCAGCGTGTGGATGCGCGTGCTGCAGGTGGACCGCTCGACGGCGGAGCCGCGTGGGTTCGTCTACGCGAACAAGGACACCTGGAGCGCCTCCTGGTGCCGCGTCACGTCACCGGAGTGCGCCGTCATCCACGACGTCGCCGGCAAGTCCGTGGACACGCCCAAGCCCGCGAAGCCCGCGCCGATGGTCGCGGAGCTCGCCCCGATGCTGGTCGAGGACCCGCAGGCGAACGAGGTGCCCGCGATGGAGACCTGCGTCGCGCAGCGCACCGGTACCGGCTGGACGGCCCCGGAGGGGCTCACCGGCAAGGCGTTCTGGCGTGCGCCCAAGGGCGTCGACGGCGACGTCTGGCGGCTCTGCCTGATCGACATGAGCGAGGCGCTGCAGCTCGCCGCGACGGGCGAGGTCCAGCCCGACGGCGGTGTGTCGCCCAGCCCGGCTCCCAGCGAGGAGCCGACACAAGCTCCCGGGAACGAGGATCCCCTCGGTCTCGGTGAACTCCTGGAGGGACTCTTCGGGGGTTAAGGACTTCCCGGTCCGCGTCTCGTCTGGGGAGATGGCGTGGGCCGGGAACAACCGAGCGGGCCGAGGCAGAATCTGGGGATCTGCCTCGGCCCGTTCACTTCTGTCCCTGAGCGTGGAGCTCAGGTCGCTCGGCTGGTTCCCGGGCCGGCCGGTCCGTTACTCGCCGTCCTCGCAGGCGACGCCGTTGCCGTTCCGGTCGAGGTGCGGCAGGTAGCCGGGCTGGCCGCTCTGCAGGGGCGCCGCTCCCGCGGCACGGACCGCGTCGCAGTTCCAGTAGAAGACGGCGCCGCCGTTCCCGTTGCCGTTCCCGTTGTTGTCGTTCTCCTGCTCCTGCTGCTCTTGTTCCTGCTGCTGTTGCTGCTGCTGTTCCTGCTGCTGCTTGAGCGCGGCCTCCTGCTCCTTGACCTGCGCCTCGCGCTCGCCGAGCGCCTGCTCGCGCTTGGCCACCTCGTCGCGCTGCTTGTCGACCTGCGCCCGGTCCGCCTCGATCTCGGCCCGCTGGTCGTCGATCTCCGACTGGATGTTCTGGGCGTCGGAGATCGCCTGGTTCGCGTCGGCCTGCTGCCCGGCGGTGATGATCACGCCCAGGATCACGCCCAGCGCGAGCCCGGCCACGCCGATGGCGACCATGAGCCCGACGCCCGGCGGGCGAGCGCCGCCCTGGCGGGCCGGGCCGCCGGGCCGCTGCCCGGGCGAGATGGTGCCGACGGGGATCTGGCCGCCGGGCTGGCGGTTCGCGTCGTCGATGCTCAGCGGGCCGGGACCGGAGGCGCCCGGTCGCTCTGCGGCGGCAGGCGTCGTCGCCTTCCGGCCGCCGAGGCCCTTGAGGGCGGCGAGCACGCCCGACGTCGGTCCCTTGGCCTCGGGCGGCGGGGGCGGCGGCGCCATCCCGGGCTGGGGCGGGTAGACCGGCTGCGGGCCGGAGCTCGTCCGCGGCGGACCTGCGGGCGGGGCGCCGATCGGTGCCATCGTCATGGTCGAGCCCATGGCGTCCGCGGGAGCCAGGGCGGGCGGGGCCGATGGTGCGGGGGCCTGGCGCCGGCCGGGGGCGTCGATCACCTGGATCGCGACGGTCCGCGTGTCGCCACCGCCGTCGGGGCCGTCGGTGCGGGCCGGAGGTGCCGGGGGCACGGGGGGTGCCGGGGGAGCGGCACCGGTGGGTCCGGAATCGGGCTGGGGGGCGTCGGGGCGGTCGACCCAGTAGTCCCAACCGGGCGGGGCCGGGGGCCACGACGGGTCGGGAGCCCAGGTGGAGTCGGGTCGGAATCCCGGGGGCACCTGCCAACCCGGAGGCGGGTTGAAGCGCACGGGCATGGTTGCTCCTTCGATACGGTCGGCCCCACTATCGGCCATGCAGGCGGGTCGGCGCCAGGACCTCGGTCCGGCCGGACATTTCTCCCGCGTGTGGGAGCGACAGTAGCGCGCTCGTGTCAGAGGTCACTGGTAGACCTGGGGACATGTTCCTCCTGGAGCGTGAAGACGCCGGCACCCTCGTGCACTCGGCCAGCGACCTCGTGGTCGCGGGCGAGTGTGAGTTCCGCCTGCTGCGCCGCCTCGACGAGCTCCTGGGCCGCAGCCCCCGACGGGCGCGGGAGGAGGACGAGATGCTCGCGCGCACGGCGGCCCTCGGCGAGGACCACGAACGCCGCGTGCTCGCCGGGCACCTGCGCGCCTTCGGGCCGGCCGACGGCGGACGGCCCGGCGGCGTGCTCGAGGTGGCGCCCGCGCGCCGGATGACGCGGGACGAGCTGGTCGACGCGCACGCCCGCACGCTGGCGGCGCTGGAGCAGGGCGCCGACGTCGTCTACCAGGCGTCGTTCTTCGACGGGCGGTTCCACGGCCGGGCCGACTTCCTGGTGCGCGACCCGCTGGGCGATGGGCTGCGGTACGCCGTGCACGACTCCAAGCTCGCGCGCCGCACCAAGGTGCGGGCGCTGCTCCAGCTCGCCGCCTACGCCGACCAGCTCATGGCGGCGCGGGTCGACCCGACCGACGAGGTGCACCTGGTGCTCGGCACCGGCGAGACCACCTCGCACCGGCTCGCCGACCTGCTGCCCGTCTTCCGCAAGCGGCGGACCCGGCTCGTCGAGGTCCTGGACACGCACGTCGCCGACACGGGGCCGGTGCGCTGGCAGGACGAGCGCTATCTGGCCTGCGGCCGGCTGCGCGACTGCCCGGACTGCGCCGACGCCGCCCGCGAGAGCCGGGACGTGCTGCTCGTCGGCGGGGTCTACGGGGCACAACGGGCGCGGCTCGCCGCCGGAGGGATCACCACCATCGACGGCCTCGCCACCGCCGAGGCGCCGCCGGACGGCATGGCCGCCGGCCGCTTCGAGGGCCTGCGCGCCCAGGCGCGCCTCCAGCTCGGCCTGGACGACGGCGACGGGTCGGTCCCGCTCGACCACCTGCCCGACGGCGTGGACCCGGACGGCCCCGACGCGCGGCTGCGCTGGCAGCTCGTGGCGACCGAGGCCGTCGACCGCCTCCCGCCGCCGAGCCCGGGCGACGTGTTCTTCGACTTCGAGGGCGACCCCCTGTGGGAGGCGGCCCGGCTGCCCGGTGACGACCAGGCACCGGCCATGGGCCTCGACTACCTCTTCGGCTGGGTCGAGCGGCCCGGCCCGGACGACGGGACTCCGCCGTTCCACGGGCTCTGGGCCGACGACCTGGTGGGCGAGCGCGACGCGCTCGTGCGGTTCGTGGACCACCTGCGCGCACGGCTCGAGACCTACCCCGACCTGCACGTCTACCACTACGCCGCCTACGAGAAGACGCACCTGCTCTCGATCGCGGCCCGCCATGGCGTCTACGAGGACGAGGTGGACCAGCTCCTGCGCGACGGCGTGCTCGTCGACCTCTACGCGGTGGTCCGGTCGTGCCTGCGCATCTCCAACCGGTCCAAGTCGATCAAGAAGCTCGAACCGCTCTACATGCAGGACGATCCCGCGCGGGAGGGGGTCACGAGCGCCACGGCCTCGGTCACCGAGTACGCGGAGTACGCGAAGCTCGCCGCCGACGGCGACGAGCGGGCGGCGGCACTGAAGCAGCGCATCCTGGACTACAACGAGTACGACTGCCGGTCGACGCTGCGGCTGCTGGACTGGCTGCGCTGGGCCCGGGGGCCGAGGCCCTCGCTGGTCGAGACCGTCGAGACCGGGTCCGTGACGTCGCTGCCCCCGCTGGTCGAGGACGGGTCGGCCCGGGTGGTGCCCCCGCCGACCGTGCCGCCCTCGCGGGTCGATCCGCCCTCGCGGGTCGAGCCTGTCGAGACCAGGATCGCCGCGACCGGACCCGCGCCGACGCAGGTCGAGCCTGTCGAGATCGGGACGGCCGGACGGGTCCCCACGCAGGTCGAGCCCGTCGAGACCGGGTTCGCCGGGTCGGGCCCGGGTGAGCCTGCCGGCGGCAGCGGGGGAGAACCGCCCGTTCCCGCCGCAGGCGGGAACGGGGAAGCGGCGGCGGTACGGGCCGAGGCGCGGCGGGAGGCCCGGGACCGGCGGCTGGCGCTGGCCGCCGACATCGCCGAACGGGTCGGCGAGAACCGGGGCGACCGCTCGCTGGACGTGCAGGCGCTCGCGCTGCTGGGTGCCGCCGTCGGCTACTACCAGCGGGAGGAGAAGCCCTTCTGGCAGGAGCACTTCGCCCGCCTGGAGCTGCCGCTGGACGAGTGGCCCGGCCGCCGGTCGACGTTCCACGTGGAACAAACCCGCGTGCTGCGGGACTGGGGCGTCGTGGGCCGGGACCGGCTGCCCTCCCGCGAGGTCGAGCTGGTGGGCCGGATGCTCGACGGGTCGCGGATCGACGGGTCCGACCTGGGCGTCGGCGACCCGGTGCACGTGCTCTACGACCAGCCGGTGCCCCCGGTCGTGGGCCCGCTGGAGGTGCGGGCCGTGCGCGGCGAGCACTCCGGCGGCACGATCCTGGAGGTCCGGGAGGAACCCGGGACCGACGAGGCGCCCCGCGGCCGCGACGTCGTGGTGCTGCGCGAGCGGCTGTCCGGCGGCGCGGAACCGCACGACCAGGCACCCGTGGCACTCGCGCCGCAGCGCGGCCCGGCGCACGACGCGCAGGAGCGGGCGACCGAGGACGCCGCGCGGGCCGCGCTCGCCGCGTGGACCACGGACCGCACCCTGCCGGACGGCGCCGCGATCGACCTGCTGCGCCGCAGGCCGCCGCGGCTGGTCGGCGGCGGGGACCTGCCGGAGCTCGGCGGCGCCACGGGTGCGGCCGGCACACCCGACACGACCGCCGAACGAGAAGGCGCGGCCGGCACCCCCGACACGCCCGCCGAAGGAGACGCGACCGGGCGGCACCTCGAGGCCGCCGTGCTCTCCGCGGTCCAGCGGCTCGACCACTCCTACCTCGCGGTGCAGGGCCCGCCCGGGACCGGCAAGACGCACGTCGGCTCGCACGTCGTGGCCCGGCTCGTCGGCTCCGGCTGGCGTGTGGGCGTGGTGGCGCAGTCGCACGCGGCGGTGGAGAACCTGCTGACCTGCCTGGTCGACAAGGCGGGGGTGCCCGTCGAGGTGGTCGCCAAGAAGCAGCGGGCGAAGGGCATCGGGAACGAGGCCGCCGGCCCGTGGCAGGAGCTCTCGGGCACCCAGCTCGCGGAGTTCGCCGCGACCAGCGACGGCGGCTGCGTGGTGGGCGGCACCGCGTGGGACTTCGCGCACGAGCGCTGGCCCGACGAGGGCCTGGACCTGCTCGTGATCGACGAGGCCGGGCAGTTCTCGCTCGCCGACACGGTCGCCGTCGGCCGGGCCGCGCAGCGGCTGCTGCTGCTCGGCGACCCGCAGCAGCTTCCGCAGGTCAGCCAGGGCCGGCACCCCGAACCGGTGGACGAGTCGGCGCTCGCGTGGCTCGCCGCCGGCAGTGCCGTGCTGCCCGAGGGGCTGGGCTACCTGCTGCCCGAGTCGTGGCGGATGCACCCCGAGGTCTGCGCCGCCGTGTCCCAGCTCTCGTACGCCGGCCGGCTCTTCGCGCACCCGGTCACGACCGAGCGCTCGCTCGACGGGGTGCCGCCCGGGGTGGTGCACGTGCCGGTGGTCCACGAGGGGCGCTCGACGTCGTCCCGGGAGGAGGCCGACGAGGTGGCGCGCCAGGTGCGGTCCGTCGTCGGCCGCACGTGGGACCCCGGTGCGGGTCGCCCGGCCCGGCCGCTCGGCCCCGACGACGTGGTGGTGGTCGCCGCGTACAACGCGCAGGTCCACACGGTGCGCCAGGCGCTGCGTGCGGCCGGGCTCGACGGCGTGCCCGTCGGCACCGTGGACATGTTCCAGGGGCGGGAGGCGCCGGTCGCGATCCTGACGCTCGCCGCCTCGGCCCCCGAGAACGTGTCCCGTGGCATGGGCTTCCTGCTGTCGCGGAACCGCATCAACGTGGGGGTGTCGCGCGCGCAGTGGCGGGCCGTCGTGGTCTCGTCGCCCCGGCTCACCGACTACCTGCCGGGCGACCTGGAGGCCGACGGCGTGCGTCACCTCATGGAGCTCGGCGGATTCCTGCGCCTGATCGGCACCTAGGGCTGGCGCCGGACAGCACCGTGGCGAGGGAGGACCCGACGACGTACGTCTGGGTCCTCCCTCGCCACGGCTCTGCGTCAGGCAGGCAGGAGGCTAGAACTCGCCGCCACCGAAGTCGCCGCCGAAGTCCCCGCCGCCGTCGCCGCCACCGAACATGTCGCCGAAGAAGCCGCCGCCGTCGCCACCGGCGTCCGCGCCGGGGTCGCCCTCGGCACCCGCCGCCTCGACGGGCTCGCCGCCCGCCTCCTCGGCCCCGGCCTCTTCAGCCCCGCCCTCGGCGCCCGCTTCCTCGCCGCCGGCGAAGTCCTGCCCGGGGTCGCCGAACGAGCTGCCGAACATCATGTCGGCCACGGCCGAGCCGATGACCATGCCGCCGATGGTGCCGAGCATGCTCGCGCCCAGCATCGAGCCGAAGCCCGGGCCGCGGCTCGCGCCGAAGTTGCGCTCCAGCGTGCCGGGGTTGCGCATCTCGGCGCGGGTGGCCATGCGGGCCAGGTCGCGCGGCTCGTCCGACGTCGCGCGCTCGTTGGGCGGCACCGTCTCGCTGAGCTGGGCCAGCACCTGGTTGCGCTGCTCGGGCGTGAGCTGCGCGAACGCCTCGGCGTGGGCCTCCTCGACCCGGTCCGGCGGTGCGGTGCGCAGGAGGTAGCGGTAGCGCTCGACCGCGACCTCGTCCTCGCTGCGGCCCGTGCTCGCGGCGGACCCGTAGACGGGAGCCGTGCCGTAGGCCGGGGTCTGGCCCGGCGCCTGCTGGTACTGCGGCCGCGGTGCGCCGCCGCCCTGGTGCATACCGGGGATCTGCTCGCGCGGCTCGCGGCCGAGCAGTCGGTCGAGGAAGCCCATGTTCTCAAGTCCTTCGTGAGTGTTCGGTCCTGACGGTCCACCCCGGTCAACGGCGTGCCGTCGCCCTGGGTTCCCGCCCATCGTCCCCTTGCTGCACGAACAGGACATGACGAAGGCCCGGCCACCGAGGTGACCGGGCCTTCGTGCTGGATCAGCCGGGAGCGTCAGCCCTCGACGGAGCCCTCGATCGCACGGTCGAACACGAGCGTGTTGTCGTCGGCGTAGTTGTAGACGCCGATGAACGCGGACGACGGGTCGTTGTCCTCGTTGATCGGGCCGATGCCGGAGACACCCGTGTAGTGGATGTCCTCGCCGGCCTCGAGCGCGTCGACGCCCTCCTGGAACGTGGACACCTCGGTGCCACCGTCCGCACCGGACACGGAACGGATCTGGGCGGCGATGTCGGTGCCGGAGGTCGACTCGGCCTTCACCGCGGCGAGCGCGGCGAGGATCACGGCGTCGTACGACTCAGCGGCGTAGGCGTAGTCGGTCAGGGCCGAGCCCTCGGCCTCCTCGTACCAGGCGCTGGCGTTGTCCTTGAACTCCTGCGCCGGGTCGGCGCCGGGGATGGTGCCCTGGACGCCCACGAGCGTGCCCGGGTCGAAGTCCTTGGAGTAGTCGGCGGTGTTGCCGTCGCACAGGTACGTGGTGCCGTCGAAGTCCCAGCCCTGGGAGACGAGCTCGGCCACGGCCGCCTTGGTCTCCTCGAACGCGAGGATGACGATGGCGTCCGGCTTGGCGGCCAGCGCGTCGGTCACGATGGACGAGAAGTTGGTCTCGCCGGGGGCGAACTCCTCGCCGGCGCCGGTGCCGCCGTAGACAGCCTCGGCGCCACCCTCCTCGATGGCCTTCTGCACGTTGTCGCGCAGGCCGGTGCCGTAGGTCTCGTTCTGCACGAGGAAGGCGACCTTCTGGTGGCCGCCGTCGAGCACGAGCGAGCCGAGCGCCGCACCCTGGACGGTGTCCGGCGGGGCGGTACGGGTGAACAGGTCGCTCACGCCGGAGAGCTCGGTGGCGGTGTTCGCGGGCGAGATCTGGAGAACCCCGGCCTCGGTGAACTGGTCCACCACGTTCTGCGACACGGACGAGGACGCCGCGCCGATCGCGACCTGCACGCCCTTGCCGATCAGGTCGGTGGCCGTGTTGGTCGAGACGCTCATGTCGGTCGAGTCGCCGGAGTCACCGGACTCGAGGGTGACATCCTCGCCCAGCACACCCCCGGCGGCGTTGATGTCGTCGACCGCAAGTCCGACGCCCGCGACCTCGGGCGGACCGAGGTAGGCAAGAGAGCCGGTGATCGGGAGGATGGTGCCGACGACGAGCGGCTCCGCGGAGCCCCCGCCCTCTCCATCGCCAGAACCCGAGGTGGAGCAGGCTGCCAAGCCCACGCTGAGGACTGCCGCTAGCGCGAGCCCGCGCGCAGCCGTGGAACGTCGAATCATGTCTGCTGTTCCCCTTCAAGCGGGAGTGGATCTGAACGGCGCACTTTGCCCCGTCGTGGTCGCTGAAAGTAGTCACCTTGTGTGACGCCTGTGTCACGAATCCCCCGCCACGGCCTAGATCGTTACGAGGACGTGACCCACATCACCCTAGACCCAAGGAAAGTTCATCCGCTGGCCGGTCAGACGCACCTCGCGGAGATTGGTCGGGCTATCCTGGGCACGGGCAGGTACGCTTGCCGTGTTGCAGTGCCTCGATCGTTCTTCCAAGAGATGACGACGACACCGTGATTACAGCGATCCCGAAGGCCGGGGTCGTCGCATCTTGCAAGGAGCAGTACATGGCTTTCGGAACCGTCAAGTGGTTCAACGCCGAGAAGGGCTTCGGGTTCATCGCACCCGAGGACGGTGGGCAGGACGTGTTCGCCCACTTCAGCGCGATCCAGTCGAGCGGCTACCGCTCGCTCGAGGAGAACCAGCGCGTCGAGTTCGACGTGAAGCAGGGCCCCAAGGGCCTCCAGGCGGAGAACATCCGCCCGATCTGATCTCTGACAGCCGGCACGGCGGGCTCCTGAGTTCGCCCGGTTGCACTACGAGGGCCCGGTCACCTTTCGAGGTGGCCGGGCCCTCGGCCTGTCCCCGGGCGGGAGAATGGGGAGGTGCAGCACTTCGCCTCCGACAACTACGCCCCCGTCCACCCCGAGGTCATGGCCGCGATCGTCGCGGCCAACGACGGCGCGGCCGTCTCGTACGGCGACGACCCCGTCTCGGCCCGTCTGCAGGTCCGCGCCACCGAGGTGTTCGGTGAGCGCGCCCGCATCTTCCCCGTCCTGAACGGCACGGGCGCGAACGTCATCAGCCTGATGGCCGCGGCCCCGCGCTGGGGTGCGGTGATCGCCAGCGACGTCGCGCACATCCACACCGACGAGAACGGGGCGCCCGAGCGGGTGGGCAGCCTCAAGGTCCTCGCCGTCCCGAGCGTCGCCGGCCGCATCGGCCCCGACGCCGTCGACCGTTACGCCGGCGACATCGGCAACGTGCAGCGGGCGCAGCCCGCGGTCCTCAGCCTCACGCAGGTGACCGAGCTGGGCACGGTCTACTCCGTGGCCGACCTCAAGCTGCTCGCGGACGCCGCCCACGCGGCGGGCCTGCGCGTGCACCTGGACGGGTCGCGCCTCGCGAACGCGGCGGCCGCACTCGGCGTCGGGCTGCGGGAGATCACCACCGACGTGGGCGTCGACATCCTCTCGTTCGGCGCGGCCAAGAACGGCGGCATGCTGGGCGAGGCCGTGGTGGTCCTGTCCGACGACGACGCGGTGGCCGGGCCGGGCGGACCGGGGCGGCTGACCGAGGCGGTCCCGTACCTGCGCAAGGCGACGATGCAGCTCGCCTCCAAGACGCGGTTCGTGTCGGCCCAGCTCCTGGCGCTGCTCGGCGAGCCGGGCACGCCGACGTCGGGCACGGAGTCTGCGGCGGAGGGCACCGCCGCGGACGGGCCGCTGTGGCTGCGCAACGCGGCGCACTCCAACACGATGGCCGCGCGCCTGCGCGCGGGGATCGAGGGGGCGGGGCTGCCGGAGGCGGGCGTCCGCGTGACGTGCCCGACCGAGGCGAACGTCGTGTTCGCGACGCTGCCGCGCGCGGCCGCCGACCGGGCGCGGGCCCACGCCCGCTTCTACGACTGGGCGCCGGGCGAGACGGCCGACCGGGTCGAGGTGCGCTGGATGTGCGCGTGGGACACCACGGCGGACGACGTCGACGAGTTCGTCCGGGCGGTCGCAGCGGCGCTCTGAAACAGGTCTCGCCGGACTGTTGCGCAGAGGGCCGGTAGCGGGGTGAGACTGGTGTACATGATCCGCTTTCGCCCCGCGGGCCTGCTGGTCGCCACCGTTCTCACGGTAGCGACGCTGGCCGCGGGATGTTCCGCTCCGGCCGGTGAGCCCGGACCCTCCTCCATCCCCGGACCCGCTCAGTCCAGCACGCCGTCGAGTCCCACACCGAGCCCCTCACCGAGCCCGAGCGCCTCCCCGTCGTCCGGCGGGGCGACGCCGTCGGCCGACGCCTCGCCGTCCGCCTCCGGCGCGACGCCGTCCACCCCGCCCGCGGCGGATCCCGCGCCGGCCGAGCCCGACCTGTCGCTCGTCGCCGGCTGGACCCTGGAGCAGAAGGTGGGTCAGGTCGTGATGGTGGGCCTGCCCGTCAAGGGCCCGTTCCAGCCGACGTTCACCATGCTGCGGGACCAGAAGATCGGCGGCGTGTTCCTGGCGGGCCGCACCCAGGCCGGGCGGCAGCCCGTGAAGAACCTGGTGAACGCCGCCATCGCGGCGTCGGACTCCCCGGTCCCCCTCTTCGTCGCGACCGACCAGGAGGGCGGCGCGGTGCAGGTGCTGCGCGGCAAGGGCTTCAGCACCATCCCGAGCGCGCTCGACCAGGCCCGGCTGACGCCGTCGGACCTGCGCGCCCGGTCCAAGGTCTGGGGGCAGGAGCTCGCCCTCGCGGGCGTGAACCTCAACCTCGCGCCCGTCATGGACCTGGTGCCGCGCGCGACCGCCGCCTCGAACGCACCCATCGGCGCGTTCGACCGCAACTTCGGGTACACCTCGACGTCGGTGATCACGCACGGCGACGCGTTCGCCGAGGGCCAGCGGTCCGCGGGCGTGCAGACGGCGATCAAGCACTTCCCGGGGCTGGGCCGGGTCACGGCGAACACCGACACCACGGCCGGCGTGACCGACACCGTGACCGGGCCGAACAACCCGTCCGTGACGGTGTTCGCCGCCGGCATCAAGGACGGCACCGGCCTGGTCATGATGTCGTCCGCGGTCTACGCGCGGATCGACCCGAAGGCCCCGGCGGTGTTCAGCCCCAAGGCGGTGGGCCTGGTCCGCCAGCACGGGTTCCACGGCGTGATCATCACCGACGACCTGTCCGCGGCCGTGCAGGTCCAGAGCGTGCCCGCAGGCCAGCGGGCGGTCCGCGCCGTCGACGCCGGGGTGGACCTGGTGCTGGCGTCCGCCAAGCCGTCCGTCGCCCCGGCGATGGTGGACGCCCTGGTGAAGGCCGCACGCCAGGACCCGGCCTTCGCCGCCAAGATCGACGCGGCCGCGGCCCGGGTGGTCGCGGCCAAGGCCGGCCTCTGAGGGTCAGAGGCCGGCCAGGCCCAGCACGTCCAGGATCCAGGCCTGCTCGAACGCGACCTGCTCCCACGCGGAGTAGCGCCCCGAGACGCCGCCGTGCCCGGCCGACATCTCGATCTTCAGCATCGCCGGCGCGCCCGCTGCCTGCAGCCGCGCCACCCACTTCGCCGGCTCCACGTAGAGCACGCGGGTGTCGTTGAAGCTGGTGGTCGCGAGCACCTGGGGATAACGCGACGCGTCGTCGGACACGTTCTCGTACGGGGTGTACGAGCGCATGTAGGCGTACACGTCGGCGTCGTTCAGGGGGTCGCCCCACTCGTCGCGCTCGGTCACGGTCAGGGGGAGCGTCGGGTCGAGCATCGACGTCAGCGCGTCGACGAACGGCACCCCGGCCAGCACCCCCGTGAACAGGTCGGGCGCCAGGTTGGTGGCAGCGCCGACGAGCAGCCCGCCGGCGCTGCCGCCGTCGGCCACCATGCGGTCGGACGCCGTCCAGCCGGTGGCGACGAGGTGGCGGCCGCAGGCCACGAAGTCGGTGAACGTGTTGCGCTTCGCGGCGAGCTTGCCGTCGTCGTACCAGGAGCGGCCCATCTCGCCGCCGCCCCGGACGTGCGCGACGGCGAAGACGACCCCGCGGTCGAGCAGGCTCAGGCGGGACACCGAGAAGTACGGGTCGATCGAGTACTCGTACGCGCCGTAGCCGTACAGGAGCAGGGGGGCGGGCTCGGCGGGTGCCTCGCTCGTCCCGGTGGTCGAGCCTGTCGAGACCCCGAACCGCACCTTGTCCTTGCGCCAGACCAGCGAGACCGGCACGCGCGTCCCGTCCTCGGCGACGGCCCACTCCCGGCGCTGGTCGTAGTCGCCCGCGTCGTAGCCGCCGAGCACCGGCTGCTGCTTGAGCAGGGTGCGCTCGCCGGAGGCGACGTCGTACAGGTAGAGCGACGACGGCGTCACGAACGACGTGTAGCCGACCTTCAGGTTGGGCTGCTCCCAGACGCCCACGCCCGCGCCGACGGACTCCAGCGGCTGACCGAACGAGATCTCCTGGAAGTCCCAGCCGACGGGGCCTTCGCCGGTCTCGACGGGCTCGACCAGCGACAGCACGGCGGAGCGGGAGATCGCCTCGCGGCGGTAGTAGAGCACCAGGTAGCGCTCGCTGGCGCTCACGCCCTCCAGCCGCACGTCGGGGTCGTGCGGCACGACGACGTCCGCCGCCTCCGGGGCGACCGTCCCGCCGGGAGCGGGGACGGGGGAGGCGACCAGCTCGAAGTTCAGCGCGTCCTTGTTGTGCAGGATCAGGAGCACGTCGCCGGTCGAGCCTGTCGAGACCTGGGTCTCGACAGGCTCGACCAGCGACACAGGCTCGACCAGCGACGTCGGCAGCACCGCGTGCTCGACCGTGTACTCGACGCCCTCGCGGCGGGGCCAGACGACGCGGAACTCGCCCGTCGGATCGTCGGACTCCAGCAGCCACGACTCGCTCGTCACCTTGGAGCCGAGCTCGATCTGCAGGTACTTCTTGGACCGGGAGAGGCCCACGCCCACCCAGTACCGCTCGTCGGGCTCCTCGAACACCAGCACGTCGTCGGATCCGGGGGTGCCGAGCCGGTGGCGCCAGACGCGCCAGGGCCGCCAGGCCTCGTCGACGGTCAGGTAGAAGACGTGCTGGCCGTCGGGGGTGAACATGGCGCCGGGCGCGGTCTCGCGCACCTCGTCGCGGAGGTCCTCACCCGTGGCGAGGTCACGGACGCGGAGCGTGTAGCGCTCGTCGCCCGCGGTGTCGGTCGCGTACAGCAGGCGGGTGCCGTCGTCGGAGACGTCGAGCGACCCGAGGGCGAAGAAGTCGTGACCCTCCGCCTGGGCGTTCTGGTCCAGCATGATCTGCTCGCCCGGCACCGGCTGCCCCGGTTCCAGGACGCGGGGCGTCCAGTCGTCCGGGCCGGCGACGGGGTAGCGCGCGTGGATCGGGTACTGCTGGCCCTCGACCGTGCGGGCGTAGTACCACCAGTCGCCGTCGCGCGCGGGGACCGAGAGGTCGGTCTCCAGCGTGCGGCCCTTGATCTCGTCGAACAGGGTCTGCCGCAGCGGCGCGAGGTGCGCCTGGCGGTCCAGGGTCCAGGCGTTCTGCGCCTCCAGGTGCGCGACGACCTCGGGGTCCTCCTTGGTGCGGAGCCACTCGTAGTCGTCGGTGAAGGTGTCGCCGTGGAAGGTGCGCTCGCTCGGGCGCCGCACGGTGAAGGGCGGTTCGGACGGCGGGAGGACCCGCACGGCCGTCGGTCGGTCGGCCGCGGGGGCGGCCGCTGGGGGAGTCAGGGCGTCGTCGGACACCGCGTCAGCCTAACCGTGACGAGGGGTGAGCGAGCGGGTGTTCCACGCCCTCCCGCTGCCCTCATCGATGCGACTCCGTGACCTCGGTGTGACCCACGGGTGTAACGCCCGACACATGGCACGGCTACACTCACCGCACGCCGATGGCATCAGTTTGATGCAGGCCTGGTTAAGCAGGACTGAATCATGCTGACGTCGTGCGGCACCGAGACCTCGGAGCACCACCACACCAGAACCGACGGAGGACCCGGCAGATGACAGCCGACCGACCGAACCTCGCGACGGCCGCGCGCAGGCTGCTGGCCACGCTCGCGGCGGTGGCCATCCCCGCCGTGATCGCTGCGGCGCCCGCGATGGCTGCCGCTGCGCCCGCCGCGGAGTGCACACCCGACGACTCGACCGCGTGCGTCGTGGCGATCGTCCTGGACGAGGAGAGCAATCCCGTCCCCGACGTGGGTGTCACCATCTCCGGCGCGGGGTTCGAGCAAGACGTGATCACGACCCAGGAGGGCCCGGCGTCCGTGGAGGTGCCGCAGGTCGGCTCCTACACACTGACGATCGACGAGGCGACCGTCCCGGACGGTCTCTTCCCCGACACCACCGAACGCCAGGTCACGGCGCAGACCGGCAGCTCCGCGCGCGCCGCGTTCCGGCTGGGCACCACGCCCCCGGAGAGCGCCGAGCCCACCGACGGCGCCACCACCGCGCCCGGTGACGGCGAGACCGGAGGAGCCGAGCCCACCGACGCCGCCAGCGGCGGCGCCGCGGGCGAAGGCCTCGGCGGGGCCGGCACGACCACCACCGGTGGCGGCGGCCCCTCGTTCGAGCAGATCTGGCAGCAGTTCGGCTCCGGCATCAGGTTCGGCCTGCTGCTGGCCCTGGCCTCGGTGGGCATCAGCCTCATCTACGGCACCACCGGGCTCTCCAGCTTCTCCCACGGCGAGCAGGTGACGCTCGGCGCCATGTTCGGCTACATCGGCGTCAACTGGCTGAACATGCCGGTCTGGCTCGCGGTGATCCTCGTGATCGTGGCCTGCGGCGCGACGGGCTGGCTGCAGGACGCCGCCATCTGGGCGCCGCTACGACGACGCGGCACCCCGGTCACGCAGATGATGATCGTGACCATCGGTCTGTCGCTCGCGCTGCAGTACACGATCCAGATGGTCATCGGCGGCCGGTCGCACCGCGTCCTGCCGCAGAACCCCCGGCCCCTGGAGATCGCGGGCATCACGCTCAGCACCGCGTCCTGGCTCTCGATGGTGGTCGCGGTCGTGGTCATCCTCTTCATCGGCTGGTTCCTGACCCGCACCCGGATCGGCCGCGCCACCCGAGCGGTCTCGGACAACACGGCGCTCGCGTCGGCCACCGGCATCAACCCGGACCGCATCATCCGCATCGTGTGGGTCATGTCCACCGGCTTCGCCGGCCTCGCGGGCATGCTGCTGGCCATCTCGTTCGGCTCGTTCAACTGGTCGCTCGGCATGCTGCTGCTGCTCCTGATGTTCGCCGCCGTCACCCTCGGTGGCCTCGGCACCGCCTACGGCGCACTGCTCGGATCGCTCGTGATCGGCCTGGTCGTCGAGATGTCCACCCTCATCCCCGGAATGCCGAGCGACCTGCGCTACGCCTCGGCACTCGTGATCCTCATCCTCGTGCTGCTGTTCAGGCCGCAGGGCCTGCTCGGCCGCGCCGAGCGGATCGGCTGAAAGGAGAACCATCATGGAACTGAGCCGCATCCTCACCCAGGCGCTCGCCGAGCTCATCGCTCCGACCACCGCCGCCATCGCGCTGGCCGCGATCGGCCTCAACCTGCACTTCGGGTTCACCGGCCTCCTCAACATGGGGCAGGCAGGCTTCATGCTGCTGGGCGCCTACGGCTTCGGCATCGCCACGATCTCCGGCGCGCCGTTCTGGCTGGCCCTGCTCATCTCGCTCGCCGCGGGAGCCCTGTTCGCGCTCATCCTCGGCGCACCCACGCTGCAGCTACGCGGCGACTATCTGGCGATCGTGACCATCTCGGCCGCGGAGATCATCCGAATGCTCGGCCGTGCCACCGTGTTCCAGGAATGGACCGGCGGCGCGGCGGGCCTCACGGGTGGTTCCTTCAAGGCGACGTTCCAGGAGCTCTCGTTCCTGCCGGCGCCGCCCGAGCGGGGCGCGTTCGGCCCGCTGGAGTACGTGTTCACCGGGTCCGACTCGTGGTGGACCCGTCTGTTCGCGTGGGCCGTCGTGCTCGTCGCCGTCCTCTTCGTCTGGCTCCTGACCCGCAGCCCCTGGGGTCGCGTGCTCAAGGGCATCCGTGAGGACGAGGACGCCGTCCGCGCACTGGGCAAGAACGTCTTCGCCTACAAGATGCAGGCGCTGGTGCTCGGCGGCATGTGCGGTTCGCTCGCGGGCATGCTGTACGTGCTGCCCAGGTCGGTCGCGCCTGACGCCATGGGCCGCTCGCTGACCTTCTTCGCCTGGACCGTCCTGCTGCTCGGTGGTGCCGCCACCTTGTTCGGTCCCGTCCTGGGGTCCATGCTCTTTTATGCGGTCTACATGCTGCTCCGCGCCGGTATGCGCGAGGGCCTGGAGGGCGTCGTGTCGGCCACGATGGTCGAGCAGATCGGTGGTCTGCTCGTCGGCGTGACCCTGATGCTGCTGGTCATCTTCCGACCACAAGGAATCTTGGGGAACAAGAAGGAGCTCGCCTTCGATGCCCGATGAGACGACGGAGAACAAGGTGACAGAGGTGTCCGACGTGCCCGAGGCGACCGACGTGCCCGAGAGCACCGACGTGCCCGACAGCACCGTCGAGGCGCTCGACGCCGTCGAGCGCTCCGAGACCGCGGCCGCCAAGGCGGCGGAGCACGTCCTGGCCGCGGTCGAGCCGACGGTCGGCGTCAGCAAGCCCGACCCGATCCTGGTCGTCGACGACGTCGAGCGCCGGTTCGGCGGCATGACCGCCGTCGACGTGCAGCACCTCGAGGTCCAGCGCGGCGTCATCACGGCGCTCATCGGTCCGAACGGTGCCGGCAAGACGACCTTCTTCAACCTGCTCACGGGGTTCGACAAGCCCAACCAGGGCACGTGGTCGTTCGAGGGCAGGTCGCTCGGCGGGGTCAGCGCCGCCAAGGTGGCGCGCAACGGCATGGTCCGCACGTTCCAGCTCACCAAGGCGCTCTCGCGCCTCACGGTGATGCAGAACATGCTGCTCGCCGCGATGGGCAACCCGGGCGAGAACCTGTTCGGCTCCCTGGTGAAGCCGCTGTGGGCGGGCACCGAGAAGCGGAACACCGAGAAGGCGCTCGAGCTCCTGGAGCGGTTCAAGCTCGACGCCAAGAAGGACGACTTCGCGGGCTCGCTGTCCGGCGGCCAGCGCAAGCTCCTGGAGATGGCGCGGGCCCTGATGACGGACCCGACCATGATCATGCTCGACGAGCCCATGGCCGGCGTGAACCCGGCCCTGGTCCAGTCGCTGCTGCACCACATCCAGGCGCTGCGCGACGACGGCATGACCGTGCTGTTCGTCGAGCACGACATGCACGCCGTGCGGCACATCTCCGACTGGGTCGTGGTGATGGCCGAGGGCAAGATCGTCGCCGAGGGGCCGCCCAAGTCCGTCATGCAGGACCAGGCCGTCATCGACGCCTACCTGGGTGCGCACCACGACACCGACCTCGGGGACGACTCGCTGCTCGACCCCGCAGTGCTGGCCCGGCTCGAGGCCGAGGAGGAGAAGCGATGAACGACGCGGCCAAGACCGAGAAGCGGGAGACCCTGCTCAAGGCGACCGACATCGTCGCCGGCTACCTGCCGGGCGTGAACATCCTGAACGGGTGCAACCTCGAGGTCGCCAAGGGCGAGCTCGTGGGCATCATCGGCCCCAACGGCGCCGGCAAGTCCACGCTCCTGAAGTCCCTGTTCGGCCTGGTCAACGTGCGCTCCGGCAGCGTGACCCTGGCCGGCGAGGACATCACGAACCAGAAGGCGAACACCCTCGTGTCGCAGGGTGTCGGGTTCGTGCCGCAGAACAACAACGTGTTCCCCTCGCTCACCGTCGAGGAGAACATGCGGATGGGCGTGTACCTGCGGCCCAAGGCGTTCAACGAGCGGTTCGAGTTCATCACCGACCTGTTCCCCACCCTGGGGGAGCGGCGCTCGCAGCGTGCGGGCGCCATGTCGGGTGGTGAGCGGCAGATGGTCGCCATGGCCCGCGCGCTGATGATGAACCCGTCGGTGCTGCTGCTCGACGAGCCGTCCGCCGGCCTCTCGCCGGTGCGTCAGGACGAGACGTTCCTGCGCACCCGGATGATCAACAAGGCGGGCGTGTCCGTGGTCATGGTCGAGCAGAACGCCCGGCGCTGCCTGCAGATCTGCGACCGCGGCTACGTGCTCGACCAGGGCAAGGACGCGTACACCGGGACGGGCAAGGAGCTGCAGTCCGACCCGAAGGTGATCTCGCTGTACCTGGGCACCCTGGCGGAGGACGTCGACAAGGCGAGCTAGCCCACCCTGCCGAAGTAGAACCGTAGCGAGATAGAACTCTGGCGTACCTCCTGATCAGGGGGTACGCCAGAGTTCTATCTCGCTACGGTCCTACTTCGGCAGCTTGACGTCGGTCCAGGTGAGCCGGTGGTCGCTGCTCGGGAACGGGTACACGCCCGTGAGCCGGGACAGCGGGTCCGCCGCGGCCGGCCAGAACACGCCCGCGTCCCGGACGCGCAGGTCACGCGACGGGAGCACGTAGTCGACCCGGAGGTTGCCCGGCGTCGTGTCGGCGAAGTCGGCCGTGTCCAGCGCCGGGTCGCCCTCGTGGGTCAGGTTCGCGCCGGCCTGCAGCGCGGACGCCTCGGACGCGCCCGCCGACGTCGGCCGCGGGTCGGTGATGCGGGAGTGCCGCAGGAGCTGGTCGATCGCGGGGACGCCGTCGCCGCCCGTGGCGGAGTCGCCGTCGAGGGGGTCGGCGTTGTAGTCGCCGACGATCACGAACGACGACCCGGGCCGCAGCCCGCCGCGCCGGCCCTCGTCGTCGTAGATGTACCGGGCGCTGCGGCCGCCGCGCACGTAGTCCGCCCAGAGCCGGATCTCGTCGTGGTTGCGCAGCCCGTTGCGGTCCTCGGCCCCGTCGAACGACGGCGGGGTGGGGTGCGCGGCGAGCACGTGCACCGTCTCGCGCCCCACACGGACCGGGACGTCCCAGTGCGACTTGGACGAGAGCGGCAGCACCGCCAGCTCCTCGGCCGAGTACCAGTCGGCCGGGGCCGGTGTGGCGGGGTCGTCCGGGAGCAGCGCGCCCGGCATGTCCTGCCACCTGAAGTCCTGGAACGTGCGGACGTCGCGGTGCTGGATCGGGTACTTGGACAGCACGACCATGCCGTACTGCCCCGGGAACAGGCCGAAGCCGAGCGCGTCGTCGCCGCCCCCGACGGTCCCGTCGTTGTTCAGGTCGAACCCGCTGGGGATGCCCGTGTTCGACGGCGCGACGAACGCGTACGGGTACTCCACGGGCTTGCCCGTGCCCTGCCGCACCTCGAGGTAGTTCTCGCGGAACAGGTCGGTCGCGGCGTACGGGTCGGCGTCGCCGGAGTAGTCGAACTCGTTGAGCAGCACGACGTCGGGGTTCGCGTGCTGGATGACCTCGGCCACCGTCGCCGCCTGGATGTCGTCGCCCGTGGACAGGTCGGCGACGAGCTCGCCCTCGGTCGCGCGGTTGAGCGACAGGTTGTAGGTCGCGACGCGCAGGGCCCGGGGCTTGCCGTGGTTCCGGTCGTGCCCGGCCGACGACGTCGTGGCCGACGTCGCGGCGGGGCCGTCGTCCGGCGTCGTGCCTGCTGGGACTGTGCCCGCCGTGGCCGTGCTCGCCGAGGCGAGGAAGGCCCCGGCCAGCAGGGCGGCCGCCGCGGCCGCGCCCGTCAGGCGCGAGGGGGTGCTGGCTCGCATGACTGCTCCTTCGTCGGGGTGTCGTGCGCGGGTGGTCCGCGTCAGACACCGTAGGACGGCGCCCGCTCGCGCGGGTGAACTGTGCGTGAACTCGCCCCCGTGATCGAATCGTTGCCCGCTCGCCACCAGTACGGACGTTCGAGACGGTATTTTTCCGGGGCGGCCCGATGCGGCCGCGGCGAGGGTCCCCGCCGTCGTGCCGAACCAAAGGAAGAACTTGATGAACCGCACTGTCCGTCCCGTTCGTCGTCCGGTCCGGCTGCTGGCCGTCGCGGCCGCCGCCACCGTCTCGCTGACCCTGCTCACCGGCTGCTCGGTCCTGGACGGGATCATGTCGAGCGGTGACGCGCCGCGTGACGAGCCGGGCGGCGAGATCACCGCCTCCGCGGACGCGGACGCGTTCGAGATCCTCAAGGGCGACTGCATCGACCTGGAGGCGCTCGAGGGTTACGGCGAGACCGCGGAGGGCGAGGACTTCGAGGTCGAGTCGGTGCCCGTGGTGCCGTGCGCCGAGGAGCACACCGGCGAGGTCTACGCGGAACTCATCATGGAGGGCGACGAGTACCCGGGCGACGAGTCCATGTCGAAGACGTTCGACGACTGGTGCTACGACGAGTTCGAGAAGTTCGTGGGCGTGTCCTACGACGAGTCCGTCTACGGCTACACGGGCTTCTACCCGACCCAGGCCACCTGGGAGCAGCTGAACGACCGGGCGCTGCAGTGCATCGTCAGCTCCGAGGAGCCGTTCACGGGCAGCCTGCAGGGCGTCGCGGAGTAGCTCGTCAGAGGTCGGCGTGCGGCAGGCCGGCCCGGCGGGTCGCCAGCCGCACGTCGACCGCGACGACCACCAGCCCGGCCAGCACGAAGAACGCCCCCACCAGGGGCACCGTGCCGACGCCGACGGTCGCCACCACCAGCGCCCCGAGCGCCGCCCCGCCGCCGATCCCGATGTTGAACACCGAGCTCGAGATCGCGGTCGCCGACTCGGTGGCGCCCGGGGCGACCTGCATGGACAGGAACGACAGGGCGGGCGGGATCGCGCTGAACGCGAGGCCGAACAGGGCCAGCCCGACCAGGGCGATTGCCGGGACATGCCCCAGCCCCCAGAGCAGCACGAGCGCGGCGGTCAGCAGGCCGAGGGCCACGAGCACGGTCTGCCACGGCCGCCGGTCGAGCACCTGGCCGATGAGCAGCGTGCCCGTCAGGCCGGCCGCCCCCTGGCCCAGCAGCAGCGCGCTGAGGTACCGGTCGGGGAATCCCGCCGTCTCCAGCAGGAACTGGGTGACGAACGTGATCATCATGAAGCCGCCGGTCACGAGCAGCACCGTGACCACCATGAGCACCACGAAGCGGCGCATGCTGGGGTGCGTGCCGCGGGCCGTGCCGCTCTGCTCGGCGTCGACGTCGGGCATGGCGATCGCCATCGCGAGGCAGGCCAGCAGGCTCACCGCGGAGAACACCAGGAACGCGGTGCGCCAGCCCGCCTGCTGGCCCACGAACGTGCCGAGCGGCACGCCCAGCAGCGGCGCGAGGGAGTTGCCGATCGCCAGCCGCGCGATCATCTTGCCGCGGACGGCGGGCGCGAACAGGCTCGCGGCGGCGGGCGTGACGACCGACCAGAACAGCGCCTGCCCCAGCGCGGTGACCATGCGCGCGGCCATCAGGTCCCCGTAGCCGATCGCGACCGCCGACCAGAGCGTCCCGACGGTGCACACCGCGGTGGTCGCCGCGAGCACCCAGCGGCGCGGGAACCGGCGGGTCAGGCGCGAGAGCGGCAGCGACGCCAGCACGACGACGGCGGCGTACGCCGAGACCAGCAGTCCCACCTCGGACGTGCTGCGGCCCAGGTCAGGGGCGATGAGGGTGAGCAGCCCGCCCGGCAGGTTCTCGGCGGTGACGAACGTGAAGGCACTGACCGACAGGGCGATCAGCGCGACGGCGGCGCGGCGCTGGTCGACCGGGGGTGCGGCAAAGGTGGCCGCAGCGGCGCTGCTGTTCGCGGTCATGGGCGTCTCCGGGGTCGACGGGCGTGGGCTCACCCGGACGACGAACCGGTCCGGCGGACAGCGACCAAAATACGCGCCCTCGAACCGATTCTACGAGTGCATTCCAGGCATACGTCGTGAAGCAGAACTGTGTCCTAGGCAACATTGTCGTAATATTTCCCTGGTTTCCTCCTCCGTGGACAAAGTCGTCCAGCAGGTCCGGAGACCCGTACGCATTACCTCCTCGTCCCCGGACGTCGCTCTCTTGACGGAGGAAACATGAATCGACGTATCTGTGCAGTCGGCGCGGGAGCAGCCCTGTTGCTCTCGGCCGCCGTCGTGCCGATCACGGCTTCCGCGGCACCGCCGGTCGAGGAGCCGCCGCAGCAGGCGGCCCCGGCCAAGGAGGACAACCGGCCGGACGCCCTCGCCGAGAAGCAGACCGAGAAGCGACAGACCGCCGTGGACATGGTCGCGACCGGCCAGGCGAAGGTCGAGACCCGCGGCAAGGGCAAGCACAAGTCCAAGGTCGTGGAGATCTCGCCGCGCGAGTACGTCGAGTACGGCGTCGAGGAGACCGCGCAGCTCTTCAGCATCCTGGTCGACTTCGGCGACGAGACCGACGAGCGCTACCCGGACGCCGCCGCCGGCCCGGCGCACAACGAGATCCCGGAGCCCACGCGGAGCGACAACTCCACCTACTGGGAGCCCGACTTCTCGCGCGACCACTACCAGGAGATGTTCTTCACCGGCCTGGAGGACCAGGACGGCGAGTCGTTCGCCGGCGTCTACGACGAGATGTCGTCGGGCCGCTTCGACCTGCAGGGCGACGTGTCCGACTGGGTGACCGTGCCCTACAGCACGGCCTCCTACGGCACCACGGAGTCCGGCACGGACATGACGCGGTTCGTCCAGGACACCGCGGACGCCTGGTACGACGACCAGATCGCCTCGGGCAAGACCGCCGAGGAGATCGACGCGTACCTCCAGTCGTTCGACGTCTGGGACCGCTACGACATGGACGGCGACGGCATCACGGCCGAGCCCGACGGCTACATCGACCACTTCCAGGCGATCCACGCCGGTGAGGGCGAGGAGGCCGGCGCTCCCGAGTCGGCCATCTGGTCGCACCGCTGGGCGGTCAACCAGGGCGGCCTCGGCACGGACGGCCCGTCCGGCTTCGAGAAGCTCGGCGGCATCAAGATCGGTGACTCCGACATCTGGATCCGTGACTACACCACGGAGCCGGAGAACGGCGGCCTGGGCGTGTTCGCGCACGAGTTCGGCCACGACCTCGGCCTCCCGGACTACTACGACACCGCGGGCGGCGAGAACGGCACCGGCTACTGGAACCTCATGAGCTCCGGCTCGTGGCTGGGCCACGGCGACGGCACCATCGGCACCACGCCCAACCACATGGGCGCCACCGAGAAGCTGTTCCTGGGCTGGCTCGACTACGAGACGATCGAGCCGGGCGAGCGTGAGCGGGTCAAGCTCGGCCCGTCGTTCCACGCCACGACGCGCGCGCAGGCCGCGATCGTGAACCTGCCGGACGGCGTCGAGCAGGTCGACCTCGGCATCGCGCCGTTCGACGGCGAGTTCGTCTACTCGGGTACCGGCAACGACCTGAACAACACGATCACCTCGCCGTCGTTCACCGTGCCGGACGGCGCCTCGCTGACCGCCAAGGTGCAGTACGACATCGAGGTGGACTTCGACTACGCGTTCGCCGAGGTCTCGACGGACGGCGGCTCCACCTGGACCGCCCTGCCGAACAACCTGTCGACGGACGAGGACCCGAACGGCACCAACCCGGGCTCCGGCATCACCGGCGCCTCGGACGGCGCCTGGGTCGACCTGACCGCCGACCTCGGCGACTACGCCGGCCAGACGGCGTCGGTCCGCTTCCGCTACTCCAGCGACGGCGGCACCAACGAGACCGGCATCCTGGTCGACGACGTCGCCGTGGGTGACGCGCTGACCGAGGACTTCTCGGACGGGTCCGACTGGACCGCCGACGGCTTCACCACGGTCGGGGCCGACGGCACCTACGAGGTCACCTACCAGCACTACTACGTGGCCGAGAACCGCGTGTACGGCGGGTACGACCAGACCCTGAAGTCGGGCCCGTACAACTTCGGCTGGGGCTTCACCAACAGCAACAAGGTGGAGCACTACCCGTACCAGGACGGCCTGCTGATCTGGTACGTGAACAGCCTGTACGGCGACAACAACGTCTCCCAGCACCCGGGTGGCGGCCAGGCCCTGCCGGTCGACGCCCGTCCCAAGGCGCTGAAGTGGTCGGACGGCACGATCGCCCGCAACCGCATCCAGTCCTTCGACGCCACGTTCGGCCTGCAGAAGACCGACGCGCTGTCGCTGCACCGTGAGGTGTCGGCCACGTCGCTGACCTCGCTCAAGGTCGGCAAGCAGTGGCCGGTGTGGAAGTTCGACGACACCAACCCGAACGCCTACTACGACCCGGCCAACCCCGGCCACTCGGTCAAGGTCGGCGGCACCGGCACCACGATCAAGGTGCTCACCGAGGACGCGAAGAAGGGTCACATGACCATCCAGGTCAACTGACCCCCTCCGCCCCGCACGCGTCAGACGCTCAGGTCACCCCGGTGACCTGAGCGTCTGACACGTTTCGGGCACTACGCTCGAACGCATGACACACCTGCGTTGGGGCATCCTGGCGGCCGGCGGGATCGCCGCGAGCTTCACATCAGACCTGAACGACAACGGCTTCACCGTGCAGGCGGTGGGGTCCCGAAACCTGGGGAAGGCCCGCGAGTTCGCCGACCGGTTCGGCATCCCGACGGCGCACGGCTCCTACGAGAACCTCGTGAACGACCCCGAGGTCGACATCGTCTACGTGGCGACGCCGCACCCGTTCCACGCCGAGGCCGCGAAGCTCGTGCTGGAGGCCGGCAAGCACGTGCTGGTCGAGAAGCCGTTCACGCTGAACGCCGCCGAGGCGCGCGAGGTCGTGGACCTCGCCGAGTCGAAGGGGCTCGTGGTCCTGGAGGCCATGTGGACCCGGTTCCTGCCGCACATGGCGCGCGTGCGCGAGATCATCGCGTCGGGCGTGCTGGGCGAGGTGCGGACCCTGATGGTGGACCACACCCAGGACCTGCCGGACGACCCGTCCCACCGCATCAACGACCTGGCCCTGGGCGGCGGCTCGCTGCTCGACCTGGGCATCTACCCGGTCTCGTTCGCCTGGGACCTGTTCGGCGAGCCGCTCACCGTCCAGTCGCACGCGACGTTCAAGGAGACGGGCGCGGACGCCACCGTCGCCACGATCTTCGGGTACGACGGCGCGCGGGTCGCCACGACCGTCTCGGCGTCGGACACCCGCGGGCCCAACCGGGCCTCGATCCTGGGTACCGAGGGCCGCATCGAGATCGACGCGACCTGGTACAACCCGTCGACGGTGCACGTCTTCGACGCCTCGGGCACCGAGGTGGAGACGTACAGCGTCGAGGTGACGGGGCGCGGCATGCACTTCCAGGCCGCCGAGGCCGAGCGCCTGGTCGCCGCCGGCGAGCTCGACAGCCCGCTGCTCCCGCGCGAGGAGACCGTGGCGATCATGGCCACGCTGGACACGATCCGCGACCAGATCGGCCTGGCGTACCCGGGGGAGCAGCCCGCGGAGTGACCCGTCGCGTCTCCCCAACTCACCTTTGAGACCTAAGTTTCTTCGCTCTGAGGCGACCCAGAGCGAAGAAACTTAGGTCTCGAAGGTGAGTTGGCTTCCGGGGGAGGGTTGGCTTCGGCGCGGACGACGGCGTCCGGCTGGGTCGCGCGCTGCCCGACGGCGGGGCGGCGTGCTCACTTCTCGCCCAGGACCGCCTCGATGAGGCCCGGGAACTTCTGGTCGAGCTCGTCGCGGCGGAGCTGGATGGCGTGCGTGCGGCCGTGCACGATCGTGCGCGTGAGCCCGGCCTCGCGCAGCGTGCGGAAGTGGTGCGACATCGTCGACTTCGTGAGGTCCAGGCCCCAGCCGTCGACGGTCTTGGGCTTGGGCTCGCCGTCGGCCAGCGTGTGCACGATCCGCAGGCGCACGGGATCGCCGAGGGCCTTGAGCACGTCGACGAGCTCGACCTCGGTCATGTCCGGGCTCGGGTAGTCACCCATGACACACCTCCGGGGCATCGGTCCGCATCAATAGTTCGACAACCATCGAACTGTCACGTACGCTCGACGGTATGACGTTCATCGAACAATCATACTCGCCGCGCGGCGCCTATCTCCGGATCGGCGTCATCGCGGCGGCGCTGTTCGTGGTCGGCACGAACGCGTTCGTGATCGCGGGCGTGCTGCCGCAGATCGCGACGGGTATCGGCGCGACCACGAGCGCCGTCAGCTACTCCATCTCCTGGTACGCGATCATCGTCGCGGTGCTCGCGCCCGTGGTCTCCGTGCTGTTCGCCCGCGCGTCCCGCGCCACCCTGATGGGCGCGGGCATGGGCCTCATCGCCGCCGGCATCGCCCTCTCGGCCATCGCCGGCGACCTCGCGATCTTCACGGCCGGCCGCGTCGTCGCCGCGCTCGGCGGGGCCGCGCTCATGCCCGCCGCGATGGCGGCGGCACCCACCCTCGTGCCCCCGGAGCAGCGCGGGCGCGCACTCGGCGTCGTCGGTCTCGGGTTCATGCTCGCGACCGCCGTCGGCTCCCCGCTGGGCACGGCGCTCGCGGCCCTCGGGAGCTGGCGCCTCGCGCTCGGCACCCTCGCGGCGCTAGCGGCGGTGCTCGCCGTCGTCGTCGCGCTGCTCACACGCACCGTGCCGACCGGGTCCGTGCCCGGGCTCGCCGCCCGGTTCGCCGTGCTCCGCGACGTCCGGATCGGCCTGGCCCTCATGACGGCGCTGCTCTTCACCGCCGCGTTCAACATGGTCTACATCTTCAGCTCGGCCGTGACCCGCGGCGTGACGGGCGGCAGCGGCACGGCGCTCGCGACGCTCCTGCTGGTCTTCGGCGTCGCCGGCCTCGTCGGCAACTGGCTGGGCGGCTCCCTGACCGACCGGCTCGGGGCGCGGCCCACCGCGCTCACCGCGCTCGCGGTGGTCGCCGTCTCCCTCGCCGCGCTGTTCGTGGCCGCGGACTCGTACGTGGGCACCGCCGTCCTGTTCGGCGTCTGGGGCCTGGCCACGGCCGCGGCCCTCGTGCCCATCCAGCACCGGCTGGTCGACGTCGACCCCGCCGTCGCCGGGGTGTCCCTGTCCTGGTACTCGACGGCGATGTATGTCGGGATCGCGATCGCGCCCGTCGTCGGCGCGTCGGTGCTGCCGTTCGGCGCGGCGTGGCTGGACCTGCTCGGCGCCGCGGCGGCCGCGGCGGCGCTCGCCGTCTTCGCCCTGGGCTACGCGCTGCCCCGCCGAGCGGCCCTGGTGTAGGTCGCCCGGGCCGAGCCCGGCTGCGCCCGTGCCCGCCGCCGAGGCCGTGCCCGCCGCCGAGCCCGGGTCGTGCCCGCCGCCCGCCCCGATCGCCCCTTCTCCTTTGAGACCTAAGTTTCTTCGCTTTGAGGCGACTTAAAGCGAAGAAACTTAGGTCTCAAAGGAGGGGGCGACAGCGGGCCGCCCCGCTGGTTTGTCCGGTTGCGGCCCGTTCGGTTGCGATCCGGCCGGGGGCCCGGGCTCAGTCCAGGGGGTGGAGCACCCGCTGCAGGAACTGACGTGTGCGTTCCTCGGCCGGGTCGGTGAAGATCTGCGCGGGCGCGCCCCGCTCGACCACCACGCCGCCGTCGAGGAACAGCACCTCGGACGCGACCTGGCGCGCGAACTGGAGCTCGTGGGTGACCACGACCATGGTCCAGCCCTCCTCGGCGAGCTCCTTCATCACCGTCAGCACCTCGCCGACCAGCTCGGGGTCGAGGGCCGACGTCGGCTCGTCGAACAGCAGGAGGTCCGGCTGCAGGGCCAGCGCGCGGACGATCCCGACGCGCTGCTGCTGCCCGCCGGACAGCTCGTGCGGGTAGGCGTCGCGCTTGTCGGCGAGCCCGACGCGGGCCAGCAGCTCCTCGGCGCGGCCGACCGCCGTCGCCCGCGGGACCCGCTGGACCTGGGTGGGGCCCTCGATCACGTTCTCCAGCACCGTGCGGTGCGGGAACAGGTTGTGGTGCTGGAACACCATCGCGGACCGGTCCCGCAGGGCCGCCCGGTTCGCCTTGGCCGTGCGGGCCGCGGCACGCCGCGCGCCCCAGCCGCCGGCGCCACCGGCGGCCTGGGCACCGAAGTCGACGACGGGGCCGCCGGCGAGCTCCAGCACGCCGGCGTCGGGCGTCTCCAAGCCGTTGAGGGAGCGCAGCACCGTCGTCTTGCCGCTGCCGGACGCGCCGATCAGCGCGACCACCTCGCCGCGCCGCACGTCCAGGTCGACGCCGCGCAGCACGTGGTTGGCGCCGAACGACTTCTCGATGCCGCGGGCGGTCAGCAGGTCCCCCGCGGGGCGGTCCTCAGTGCGCGACATACCGGTCCAGCCTCTTCTCGAGTGCGTTCTGCCCGGAGGACAGCACCGTGCAGAACAGCCAGTAGATGAAGGCCGCCTCGACGTAGATGGTCAGGAACTCGTTCGAGAACGCGGCGATCTCCTGGGCCTTGCGGAACATCTCGGTCACGAGGATGAGCGACGCGAGCGACGTGTCCTTGACCAGCGAGATGAAGGTGTTCGACAGCGGCGGCACCGACACCCGGGCGGCCTGCGGCAGGATGATGCGCTGCAGCGAGCGGACCGGCGACATGCCGACCGTCCAGCCCGCCTCCCACTGGCCCTTGGGCACCGAGAGGATCGCGGCGCGCACCACCTCGGCCGCGTAGCCGCCCACGTTCAGGGAGAACGCGATGATCGCGCTCGGCCACGGGTCGAGCAGGATGCCGATCGACGGCATGCCGTAGAAGATCACGAAGAGCTGCACCAGGAGCGGCGTGCCGCGGATCACCGAGACGTACGCCCGGCCGATCCACGACAGCACCGGGTTCGGTGACAGGCGCAGCAGCGCCACGATCAGTGCGAGCACCAGCCCGATCGCGAACGACGCGAGCGCGAGCGGGATGGTGCCGGTGAGGCCGCCTCGCAGCAGCGGCCAGAACGAGTCGGCGACGAGCTGCCAGTCCATGTCCCCCCCCTCGGCGCCGTCAGCGGTGCCGGGCGCGGTGCCCGGCGAGGAGCGTCGCGGGGTGCGTCACTCGGAGACGTCCTCGCCGAAGTACTTGTCGCCCAGCTCGGCGAGCGTGCCGTCGGCGCGCAGGTCGTCGAGGGCGCCGTCGATCGCGGTGGCCAGGGCCTGGCGCTCCGGCGTCACGACGAACGCGGACTGCGACTCCTCGTCGGTCTCCGCGGCGACCTTGATGCCGGAGGCGTCGTCGGTGTTCGCGTAGTCGAGGTAGGTCAGGCTGTCGTTGATCGTGGCGTCCACGCGGCCCTGCTCCAGCAGCGCCACGGCCTGTGCCCAGCCCTCGACGGCCTCGACCGTCGCGCCGCTCTCCTTGGCGAGGTCGTTCCAGTTGCTCGTGAGCGACTGCGCGCTGGTCTTGCCGTCCAGGTCCGCGAAGCTCTTGATGTCGTCGTTGTCCGCGGCGACGACGAGCACGCCCGTCGAGACGGTGTACGGCGTCGAGAAGACGTAGTCCTCCTCGCGCTCCGGGGTGATCGTGACCTGGTTCGCGATGGTGTCGAACCGGCCGGCGTCCAGGCCCGTGAAGATCGCGTCCCACTGGGTCTCCTGGAACTCGATCTCCAGGCCCAGGTTCTCGGCGACCGCCTCGGCGACCTCGACGTCGTACCCGACGAGCTTGTCCGTCTCGTCGTGGTAGCTGAACGGGCGGTAGGTGCCCTCGGTGGCGACGATCAGCTTGTCGCCGGAGACGAGGCCGAGCTCGTCGCCCGCGCCGCCCGACGCGCCGGAGCTGCCACAGCCGGTCAGGGCCAGCAGGGCGGCCGAGGCCGCGGTGACCGTGAGGAGGGCGCGGTTGCGAGACATGGTGAGGGCTCCTTCGAGGGATGGCACATATCGGCCGTTCCGATGCGTGCCCCAAAACTAGCCGATGACAGACCCGAACTCACGCACGGCCCCAGGACCGCTCGTCCCGGCGCCATCGGTCGGGCGTGGTCCCGTAACGATCCTTGAACCTTCGGACCAGGTAGGTCGCGTCGCGCAGCCCCGTCCGCGGGGCGACGACCGCGAGCGGCAGGTCGGTGTCCCGCAGCATCCGGCGCACCTCGGTCAGGCGCCGCTCCGTGATCCACTCGAGCAGGGTGCGGCCCGTGCGCTCGCGGACCGCCGTGGTCAGGTAGCCGGGCGTGTAGCCCAGCGCGCGGGCGACGTCGGCCGCGGAGACCGGGTCGCGGAACGTCGCCTCGATCTCGTCGAGCACGCGCGTCACGAGCGGGTCGGGAGGTGCGGGGGCCGACGGCGCCAGGCGCGCCGCCGCGATCAGCACCCGCGTCAGCAGGGCCGACGCCGCGTCCCGCGCCCCGAGCCGGTCCGGCTCGGCGAGCTCCTCCGCAAGCTCCGTCAGCCAGGCCGACCAGCGCGGGCGCTCCTCCTCGGGAACGACGGCGCTCGCGGCCCCGGCGTCGTCGAACAGCGCCAGCAGGGGGTGGTGCGCCCACGTCAGCGGCGAGACCGTGGCGAGCGCCGGGACGGCGTCGGGCGTGAACGCGACGCTCCACGCCGTGCAGTGCTCCAGGTCGGCCAGGGTGGCGGCGCCGATCGGCTGCCCCGGCGGCACGGCGTGCAGGTCGCCGTCCCGCAGCGGCGTGCGCCGTCCGCCGAGGGCCACCTCGCCCCCGCCCCGCTCGACGTACACGAGCACCAGGAAGTCGTGCGCGTGCCGGTGGTCCGGGGGCCGGTGCGGGTGGTCGGCGTCGGCGTCGATCCGGTTGACCCGGACCGGCAGCCGGCCCGGGCGCACCGGGTACCCGTAGACGGGCGTGCCGTCCGGGCGCACCGTCCGCAGGCGGTACGGGTCCCGGCCCGGGACGGGCGGCGTCGTCATGCCCGGCTCACCGGTCCCGCGCGCTCACCGGTCGCCCGGCACCGCGAGGGTGAGCACGGCGTCCACGATCTGGGGCGCGCGCTCGAGCTGCCGCTCCAGCGCCCGCAGGCGGACGGCGACGTGCGACTCGGACTCGTCGCCCGGCAGGTCGATGCTGGCGACCAGCAGGAGCTGCCGGGGTCCGACGAACTCGAGCCGGAGGTAGCCCACGTGGTCCACGCCGGGCAGCGCCTCGACCCGTTCGCGCACCGCCTGGTGGATCTGCTCGTCGGCCACCTCGCCCGTGAGGAACCGCCGGTTGCGGTCGAAGAGCACCCACGCCACGACGCACAGCAGCAGGCCCACCAGGATCGAGCCGGCCGCGTCGTACCGGGCGTCGCCGGTCACCTGGTGCAACCCCATCCCGGCCGCGGCGATCACCAGGCCCACCAGGGCCGCCGAGTCCTCGGCGAGCACCGCGCGCAGCGTCGGGTCGGACGTGCTCAGCGCGTGGTCGAGCAGGTCCCGGCCGAGCCTGCGCGCCTCGGCGCGGGTGCGCCGGTAGGCCTGCAGGAACGAGAAGCCCTCCAGGCAGAAGGCGACCGCCAGCACCACGTAGCCGACGCCGTAGTCGGTGGTCTCCTCGGTCTCCCCGAACGCGTGGATGCCGTGGTAGACCGACACGACGCCGCCCGCCACGAAGAGGCCGAGCGCCGCCAGCATCGACCACACGTAGGCCTCCCGGCCGTAGCCGAGCGGGCGGTCCTGGTCCGGCGGACGCGCGGACTTGCGCTCGGCGACCAGCAGGAACACCTCGTTGCCGGTGTCGGCCCACGAGTGCGCGGCCTCCGCCACCATCGACGCCGAACCCGTCAGCACCGCCGCGACCGACTTGGCCGCCGCCACCGCGAAGTTCGCGGCGAACGCGATGACCACCGTCAGCGCCGAGTCGTTCCCCTCGCGAGCCATGCGTCCCCCTTCGTCGCGACCTCCCTGACGCTACCGACGTTCCGGGGTGCCCGCCCGGTTCAACCGGCCCGGCCAACCGAGGATCGTGCGATCGGCACCGACTTCCGTCCTGTCGGCGCACCGCAGGATGTCCGATGCTGGAGGGGACGGCCGCAGCGGCCGGCCCGCGCCGCCCCGGCGCGGGCACCCGGACGAGAGGCGCCCCGGATGAACGACAGCACCGTGCGGATCATCGACCCCCGCACCCCGGAGGAGCGCGGGCGCGAGTTCCTGCCCGGCATGGCCCGGCCCTGGCTGCTCCCGCTCTACGACGCGTTCACCCGCCTCTCCCGCGTGCGGCCGCTGCACGACCGGGCGGCGGCGCTCGCGGACGTCGCGCCGGGGGAGTCGGTGCTCGACCTCGGCTGCGGCACCGGGAACCTGTCGCTCGCCGTGCTCCGCGCGCAGCCCGCCGCGCTCGTCACCGGCCTGGACCCGGACGCCGCCGCGCTGCGCGTCGCGGCCCGCAAGGCGGCGCGCCGGCGGGTGCCGCTCACGCTCGTGCAGGGCTTCGCCGACCGCCTCCCGGTCGACGACGGCTCCCTCGACCACGTCGTCTCCGCCCTCGCGCTGCACCACGTGCCCGACGACGCCCGGGTGCGGTTCGGGCAGGAGGCGCACCGGGCGCTGCGGCCGGGCGGCACGGTGACGATCGTGGACTTCGGCGGCGGGGACGGTACGTCCGGGGCGGACGGCGGGGACGGGCACGGCGCGCACGGCGCCGGTCACGGCGGCGGACACAGCGGCGGACACGGTTCCGGCGGCGAGCACGGGCATCGGCACGGTCGAGGGCGGGGCCACGGCCGCGGACGACGGCGCGGTCCCGGCAGCATCGGCGCGTACGGCCGGGTGCGGGGGCACGGCCGCGGGCACGACGCGGTCGAGGCCGAGGCCGGAACCGACCCCCACACCGCCCGGCCCCCGGCGGCCGACCTGCTGCGCCTCCTCGCGGACGCCGGGTTCACCGACGTCCGCGAGGTGGAGCGGGCGGAGCACCGCTACGGCCGGCTCACGTTCGTGCAGGCCACGCGCGGCTGACCGGGAGCGCGCCGCCCGGGCGGCACACCACCCGGGCGGTGCACCGGACACCTACGGGCGACGGCGCACCCGCGGCTCCGGCAGGGCCGGGGGCGCGGCCGCCGGGGTCTCCTCCAGCAGCCGGAAGGCCTCGGCCATGCCGGCCTCGAGCTGCGGGTCGACGTCGGAGAAGTAGTCCGCCGGCGTGTGCCGCACCTCGATGTCGGGGTCCACGCCGTAGTTCTCGACGTCGAAACCCTTGCCCTCCAGCCAGAAGCCGTAGCGCGGCTGGGTGATCCCGGTGCCGTCCACGAGGTCGAATCGGCCGTCGATGCCGATCACGCCGCCCCAGGTCCGCACGCCGACGACCGGCCCGACGCCGAGCGCCTGCGCGGCGGCGTTCACGATGTCGCCGTCGGACCCCGCGTACTCGTTGGTGACGAGCACGACCGGGCCGCGCGGCGCGCGGTCCGGGTAGGAGTTGGCGCGGTCGTAGTGCCGGTTCAGCCCCCAGCCCGCGACGCGTGCGGCGAGCCGCGCGATCACGAGCTGCGACGTGTGCCCGCCGCCGTTGTAGCGCACGTCCACGACGATGCCCTCGCGGTCCGTGGCGAGCCGCAGGTCGCGGTGGAGCTGCGCCCACCCGGTGCTCACCATGTCCGGGACGTGCACGTACCCCAGCCGGCCGCCCGACCGCTCGGCGACGTACTCGCGGCGGGACCGCACCCAGTCCTGGTAGCGCAGGTCGGACTCGTTGGCGAGCGGCACGACGACGACGCGGCGGTCCCTGCTCGCGACCGGGCCGGTCTCGCCGTCCGCCGGGGCCGGGGCGCGCCGCAGGGTCAGCTCCACCGGGATCTCGGCCGCGCCGACCAGGTTCGCCGCCGGGCCGGACACCGGGTCCACCGGGCGCCCGTCCACCGCGACGATGAGGTCGCCCGGCCGCGCGTCGACGCCCGCGGCGCGCAGCGGGGACCGGGCTCCCGGGTCGGACGACTCGCTCGGCAGCACGCGGTCGATCCGCCAGCCCTCGGCGGTCCGCGAGAGGTCCGCGCCGAGCAGCCCGAGCCGCCGGGACGCGTCGCCGCGCTCGTGGGGCGACCGCACGTAGGCGTGGGAGGTGTTGAGCTCGGCGACGGTCTCCCAGAGCACGTCCTCCAGGTCGTCGTGCGTCGCGACCCGGTCGATCAGCGGGCGCCAGCGCGCCACCACCCCGGCCCAGTCGACGCCGTTCATGTCCGCGCGCCAGTAGTGGTCGCGCATGATGCGGGCGTTCTCGTCGAACATCTGGTGCCACTGGGCGCGGGGGTCCACCTCGTGGCGCGCGCGGGACAGGTCGATGTCGAAGGCGCCCGGGTCGTCGTCGCCGGGCTTGCTGGTGGCGGACTGCGTGCTGAGCCCCGAACCGGACCGGATCACGACCCGCTCGCCGTCGCCCGACACCGCGTACGCGGTCACCTTCTCCGCGACGTCCGTGGCCTTGCGCGCCTCGAAGGACCAGAACTGGAGCACGTTGGGCACCGGGTCGCCCTCGGTGCCGGCGTGCCGCGCGCCGAGCACGCCCGCGTCGTCGGTCTCGTGCACCCAGAGCACGCCGCCCTTGGCCGCGAGCAGGTCGCGGTAGCGGCCCGACGTCACCGGGAACGGCATCACGCGTTCCTCGGCGCCCTCGAAGTCGATGTCGGGCGAGGCCTCGGCCTGCGTGTCCTGCTCGGACTTCTCGTCGCCCGACGCGGTGTCGTCCGCGCCGCCCTTCGTGTCGTCCGGTGTGGCGTCCTGCTTGGCGTCCGGCGCGCTCAGGCGCCAGCCGTCGGCGCTCGGGCCGAACGGTGCCGGCTCGGTGGCGGACAGCGGGATGAGCCACGGCCGGGTCGCCGCGCTGAACGACAGGGCGAACTCGTGGGAGTCGTAGGACGGGTCGAACGTGCGGTTCGACAGGAACACGACGTACTTGCCGTCGTCGCTGAACGCCGGCGAGAAGTCGTGGAACCGGCCCGACGTCAGCGGCGTCGCCGTCGGCGTCTCGGCGTGCAGGTCGGCGATCAGCACCTGGTGGTGGTCGCCCTCGGTGCCGGTCGGGCTGGACCAGGCGAGGTACCGGCCGTCCGGCGAGAACGTCGGGGACTCCGCCTCACCGTTGCCCGACCGGCCGACCGGGACGACGGTGCCGGCCGGCAGGGCGGCCTCGCCGGCGGGCAGCGCGACCACGCTGACCCGGCCGTCGTGCGAGATGGCCGCCACCTTGTCGCCGGCGGGGCTCGCGGCCAGGTGGAGCACCCGGCCGAGCTCGCCGGCCGCGAAGCGTCGCGGCACGGCGTCCGGGTCCACGCCGTCGGCGCCGGGCAGGGTGTGCACCTCCAGCGCGTCCTCCCGGCTCTCGCCCTCCGCGGTCGTGTGCGGCGCGTCCGTCACGACGACGGCGCGGCCCGTGTCGCCGAGCAGCACGGGCTCCCGCACGCGGACCGACGGGTCGGCGACGAGCGCGCGGGCCGGTCCGGCGCGGTGGGTCACCCAGAACGCGGTACCCAGCCAGCCGACGACGCTCGCGTCGCCGGTCCGGTCGACGGCGAGCCCGTCGACGCCGCCGGGCGCCGAGTCCGGGTCGGCCGGGTACGCCTCCGGGAGCGCCCCGGTCAGCGTGATGTCCAGGCGGCGGGGGGTGCCGTCGAGCGCGTCGAGCAGCCAGAGGTCGCCGCGGCTGTGCCACACGATCCGCGTGCCGTCCGACGCCGCGTCGCGCACGTAGCCCTCGGCCGCGGTCTGCGTGGTGAGCAGCCGGGGCCCGGGCGCCTGCGTGCCGGTCGCCAGGCCCTCCCAGACCCAGAGGTTCGCCTGTTCGTCGGCGTGGTCGGGGAACGTCGCGGCCCGGTCGGAGGTGAACACCAGCGCGTCCCCGATCCACATCGGGTCGTAGGTCCCGGCCTCGTCGTCGGGCAGGGGGCGCTCCCACTCGCCCGTTCCCCGGTCGAGCCACAGCACGGAGGCCGTGCCGCCGCGGTACCGCTTCCAGTAGGCGGGCGTGCGGTAGCCCGCCGACACGAGGGCGGTCGTGCGGCCGCCGTCCGGGCCCTGGTGCTCGGCGACTCCCCACGCGGTCCCGTAGCGCGGTGTCTCGACGGTGCCGTCCAGGCCGACGGCGCGCACCACGGTCAGGGAGCGCTCGTGCGCGCCCGCGTTGGACGAGACGAGCACCTGGCCGGCGTCGTCCCAGCCGAGCACCGTCGTGGCGGTGCCGCCGAGGTAGGTCAGGCGCCGCGTGGCGCCGTCGGCCAGCTCGATCACGTAGGCCTCGGGGTGGCCGTCCTTGTGCGACACGTACGCGAGGCGGGTGCCGTCCGGGGAGAACCGGGGTGTGGTCGCCGGGGCGTGATCGCTGGTCAGGCGCCAGGCGCGGCCGCCGGAGAGCGGGGCGAGCCAGACGTCGTCGTCGGCCACGAACGCGACCTGGTCGCCATGGATGTGGGGATACCGGAGATAGGGCTGGGTCACCGGTTCAACGTACTCGCGGGCCCCTGCGCCGTCACCGGAAATCGCTCACGGCGGCAAGCATGCGGACGCATGGACGTCCACATCGTGGTCTCAGATGATGAAACGATCTGGTGCACGAGTTGCATCATCCGGTTCTATGGGGTTCATCGGCATTGCCTGACAAAAGATGACCGACCGCCCCATGAGAGAGGAAAGCCCGATGACGTCACGACGCGCCACCGCGGCCCTCTCCGGGCGCGCGACGTGTCGCCGGTCCTGCCGAATGCGGCAGTGCGCCGGCATGTGACGCTCCCTTCGAGCCTGCCGCCCGGACCGGTCCGGGCCATGTCGGTGCACAGCGACAGCCCTACCGCACGGACCGATCGCAAGGGATGGACCCCCATGGTTCCCACAGCACCGTCCACAGCCCAGTCCACAGGCCGGCTCACAGCCTCGTCCGGTGCCGGCGCGAGCGTGTCCGACGTCGTCGCCTCGCCCGCGCTCCCCGTCCGCCTCGACGGCGTCTCCCGGACGTTCCCGGCGCCCGGCGCCGCGCGGGACGCGCAGGCCGGTCGCACCGTGCTGCACGGCGTGGACCTGGAGGTCGCGCCGGGCGAGATTGTCGCCGTGCTGGGGCCCTCCGGCTGCGGCAAGTCGACGCTGCTGCGCCAGGTCAGCGGCCTGGACGCGCCGACGGGCGGCCGGGTCACGATCGACGACGGACCCGTCGTCGGCGCCGACCCGCGCACCGCCGTCGCCTTCCAGGAGCCGCGCCTGCTGCCGTGGCGCACGCTCACGCAGAACGTCGCGCTGGGGCTCCCGCCGGGCACGGCGAAGGACGCCGGGCGGGCCCGCGTGGCCCAGCTCCTCGACCTGGTCGGGCTGGCGACGTCGGCCGGGCTGCGGCCCCGCCAGGTGTCGGGCGGCATGGCCCAGCGCGCCTCGCTGGCCCGGGCGCTGGCCCGCAATCCCGGCGTCCTCCTGCTCGACGAGCCGTTCGGCGCGCTGGACGCGCTGACCCGGCTGCGGATGCAGGACCTGCTGCTCGACGTCCACGCCGCGCAGCCCGCGACGATCCTGCTGGTCACGCACGACGTCGAGGAGGCGCTCTACCTCGCCGACCGCGTCGTGCTGCTGCGCACCCTGGCGGACGGCGGGGCTGCCCGCGCCGCCGGGTCCGGCGACCGCGCCGACGCCGGGTCCGGCGACCGGGCCGCCAGCATCGCGCGGATCGTCGACGTGCCGGGCGACCGGCCGCGCGACCGGGCCGCGCGCGACCTGGCCGAGCTCCGCGCGGAGCTGCTCGACGGCCTCGGCGTGCCGACGCACCACGACCGCTGAGCACGCACCGCCGCACCGAACCTGCTGTACCCGAGACCACCCCGAACCGACAGACCCAGCCCGCCGGCCGCCGTCGGGCAGCGAGAGGAAAACCCATGCGTAACCCGAGGAACACCGTCCTGGCGTCCGGTCTGGCCCTGGTCTCGGCGATGGCGCTGACCGGTTGCGTGGCGGGCGAGGGCTCGGCCGCGGCCGGCGGCGGCGAGGGCGCGGGCGCGGGCGAGTGGAGCACCGACACCCTGAACATCGACTTCGCCACGTACAACCCGCTCAGCCTCGTGGTCCGCGAGCAGGGCTGGCTGGAGGAGGAGCTCGACGGCGTCGAGGTCACGTGGGTGCAGTCCGACGGCTCGAACACGGCGAACGAGAACCTCCGCGCCGCGGCGATCGACTTCGGCTCGACGGCCGGCTCCGCGGCGCTCCTGGCGCGGGCGAACGGCTCGCCGATCCGGACCGTCGACATCTACAGCCAGCCGGAGTGGTCCGCGATCGTGGTCCCGGGCGACTCGGAGATCAAGGACGTCGCGGACCTGGAGGGCGCCTCGATCGCGGCGACCAAGGGCACCGACCCGTACTTCTTCCTGCTGCAGACCCTGGACGAGGCGGGCATCCCGCTCGACGAGGTCGAGGTGCAGAACCTGCAGCACGCCGACGGCCGCGCCGCGCTCGACAACGGCTCCGTCGACGCCTGGTCCGGCCTGGACCCGATCATGGCGGCGGCCGAGGCCGAGGCCGGCGACAAGCTGATCTACCGCAACATCGACTTCAACACCTACGGGTTCCTCAACGCGCGCGAGGAGTTCGTGGACGAGCACCCGGACGTCACCCAGGCCGTCGTCGACGCCTACGAGCAGGCCCGGGCCTGGGCGCTGGAGAACCCCGAGGAGCTGTCCGCGCTGCTCGCGGAGGTCGCCTCGATCGACCCCGAGGTCGCGGCCACGGTGATCGAGGACCGCACCGTGCTCGACCTCGACCCGGTGCCCGGCGACCAGCAGCGCGACGTGCTGGAGGTCGTGGGCCCGATCTTCGTCGAGTCGGGCGACGTGCCCGCGCAGGAGAACGTCGACACCGCGCTCGACGAGCTCTTCGCGCCGGAGTTCGCCCAGGAGGCGGTGGCCTCGGATGGCTGACGCGCGAGCCGACGTCGGGCAGGCGGCCGCCGCGCCGGCGTCCGGCCGCCCCGGGCCCGTCGCCCGGATCGGCGCCGACCGTGCCGGCCGGGTGCTCCTCGGGCTCCTCGTCCCGGTGGCGCTGCTGGCGCTCTGGTGGGGCGTCACGGCCGCCGGCCTGGTCCCGCCCTACCAGCTCCCCGGCCCGGTGGCCGTGTGGGACGCCGCCGTCGACCTGATCGAGCGCGGCCAGCTCGGGCACCACGTGGCGATCTCGACGCAGCGCGTGCTGATCGGGTTCGCGCTGGGCGCCGCCGTGGGCCTCGCCGTCGGCTCCCTGGTGGGCCTGTCGAAGCTCGGCGACCTGCTGCTCGCCCCGACGCTCGGCGCGATCCGTGCCGTGCCGTCGCTCGCCTGGGTGCCGCTGCTCATCCTGTGGCTCAAGATCGGCGAGGAGTCCAAGATCACGCTCATCGCGATCGGCGCGTTCTTCCCGGTGTACACGACGATCGCGGCCGCCCTGCGGCACGTCGACCCCCACCTGGTCGAGGCGGGCCGCGCGTTCGGGCTGCGCGGGCTGCGGCTCCTGACGACGGTGCAGCTCCCCGCCGTGCTGCCCTCCCTGGTGGCCGGGCTCCGGCTGGCGCTCGCGCAGTCGTGGCTGTTCCTCGTGGCCGCCGAGCTCATCGCGTCGTCGATGGGCCTCGGGTTCCTGCTCAACGACTCCCAGCAGAACGGCCGGGTGGACCGCATCCTGCTCGCGATCGTGCTGCTCGCGGTGCTGGGCAAGCTGACCGACGCGCTGATCGGCCTCGCCGAGCGGCGCCTGCTGCGGAGGTGGGCGTGACGGAACCGAACGTCACCGCCGAGGCCTACGACCGCGCCGCCGCCGACCCCGTCGCCTTCTGGGCGGAGGCCGCGAGCCGCCTCGACTGGACGACGCCGTGGCACACCGCGCACACCTGGTCGCCGCCCGCACCGCGGGACGAGCCAACAGACCTGAGCGTCCCTGAGGCCGCCTGGTTCGTCGGCGGCCGCCTGAACGTGGCCGCCAACTGCGTGGACCGGCACGTCGACGCCGGCCGGGGCGCCAAGGTCGCGCTGCACTGGGAGGGCGAGAACGGCGACCGCACCACGGTCACCTACGCCGACCTGCGGCGCCGCGTCGCGCAGGCGGCGCACGCGCTGACCGCCCTCGGCGTCGGCCCGGGCGACCGCGTGGTGGTCTACCTGCCGGTGCTGGTCGAGACCGTCGTCGTCGCGCTCGCGTGCGCGCGGATCGGCGCGGTGCACAGCCTGGTCTTCGGCGGGTTCAGCGCGGAGGCGCTGCGCTTCCGGCTCGCGGACACGGGCGCCAAGCTGCTGGTCACCACCGACGGGCAGTTCCGCCGCGGCGTCGCGACGCCGGTCAAGGCGAACGCCGACGAGGCCGTGGCCGGGCTGGACCACGTGGAGCACGTGCTCGTGATCCGCCGCACGGGCTCCGACGTCGCCTGGACCGACCGCGACGTCTGGTGGCACGACGCCGTCGACACCGCGCCCGAGGTGCACGAGGCGCCGTCGTTCGACGCCGAGCACCCGCTCTTCATCATCTACACCAGCGGCACCACGGGGAAGCCCAAGGGACTTGTCCACACCTCCGGTGGATATCTCACCCACGCGAGCTGGGCCCACTGGGCCCACTTCGACGCCAAGCCCGACGACGTGCACTGGTGCACCGCCGACCTGGCCTGGGTCACGGCGCACACCTACGAGATCTACGGCCCGCTCTCCAACGGGCTCACGCAGGTGATCTACGAGGGCACGCCGGACACGCCGTCCCGCGAGCGGCACCTGGAGATCATCGAGCGGTACGGCGTCACCGTGTACTACACGGCGCCCACGCTGATCCGGACCTTCATGACCTGGTTCGGCGACACCCTGCCGGAGCACGACCTGTCGTCGCTGCGCATCCTCGGCACGGTCGGCGAGGCGATCAATCCCGCCGCCTGGGAGTGGTTCCGGGCGACGTTCGGGCGCGGCGAGCTGCCCGTGATCGACACGTGGTGGCAGTCCGAGACGGGCGCCGCCATGGTCGCCCCGCTCCCGGGCGTGACGCCCCTGGTCCCCGGCTCGGCGACGCGCGCGCTCCCGGGCATCGAGGTGGCCGTGGTGGACGACGACGGCCGCCGCCTCGGGCCCGGCGAGCCCGGCATCCTCGTGGTGACCAGGCCGTGGCCGGGCATGGCCCGCACGGTGTGGCGCGACCCGGGGCGCTACCTCGACTCGTACTGGCGGCGTTTCGCGGGCCACGGCCCGGCGGGCGCGTACTACGTGGCGGGCGACGGCGCGCTGCTCGACGAGCACGGCAACGTGCACCTGCTGGGCCGGCTGGACGACGTCGTGAACGTGTCCGGGCACCGGCTGTCCACCATCGAGATCGAGTCCGCGCTGGTGGCGCACCCGACGGTGGGGGAGGCCGGGGTCGCCGGCGTGCCCGACCCGGTGACCGGGCAGGCCGTGGCCGCGTTCGTGGTGGCGTCCGGCGTGGGCGTAGGTTGGGCGGGCGCGACGTCGCCGCAGGAGGCGGACGCCGCGGTCGCTGAGCTGAGGTCGCAGGTGGCACGCGAGATCGGGCCGGTGGCGAAGCCGCGGTACGTGGTCGCGGTGCCCGAGCTGCCGAAGACGCGGTCGGGAAAGATCATGCGGCGCCTCCTGGCGCAGCTGTGGCAGGGCGAGGAGCTGGGCGACGTCACGTCGCTGCAGAACCCGTGGGCCGTCGACGACATCCGCGCCGTCCTGGCAGAGGGCGTCGCGGAGAGGAAGGCAGGACGATGACCGAGCACACCTTCGGGTTCCGCACGCGGGCCCTTCACGCCGGGGGCATCCCCGACGCGGCGACGGGGGCGCGGGCGGTGCCGATCTACCAGACCACGTCGTTCGTGTTCCAGGACACCGACGACGCCGCGAACCTCTTCGCGCTGCAGAAGTACGGCAACATCTACTCCCGGATCGGCAACCCGACCGTTGCGGCCCTGGAGGAGCGCATCGCCTCGCTGGAGGGCGGCATCGGCGCGGTGGCCACGGCGTCCGGCATGTCGGCCGAGTTCATCACCTTCGCCGCGCTCGTCGGCGCGGGGGACCACGTGGTCGCGTCCGCGCAGCTCTACGGCGGCACGGTGACGCAGCTCGACGTGACGCTGCGGCGCTTCGGCGTGCGGACCACGTTCGTGCCCGGGACGGACCCCGCGGACTACGCCGCGGCGATCACGCCCGAGACCAAGGTGCTCTACACCGAGGTCGTGGCCAACCCGTCGGGCGAGGTCGCCGACCTGGAGGGGCTCGCCGAGGTGGCCCACGCCGCGGGTATCCCCCTGGTGGTCGACGCGACGCTCGCGACGCCCTACCTGGTCCGGCCCATCGAGCACGGCGCCGACATCGTGATCCACTCCGTGACCAAGTTCCTGGGCGGGCACGGCACCACGCTGGGCGGCGTCGTCGTCGAGTCGGGCCGGTTCGACTGGGGCAACGGCAAGTTCCCGCAGATGACCGAGCCCGTGCCGTCCTACGGGGACGTGCGCTGGTGGGGCAACTTCGGGGAGTACGGCTTCCTCACCAAGTTGCGCTCCGAGCAGCTCCGCGACATCGGCCCGGCGCTGTCGGCGCAGTCGGCCTTCCAGCTCCTGCAGGGCGTCGAGACCCTGCCGCACCGCCTGGACGCGCACCTCGCCAACGCCCGCGCCGTCGCCGAGTGGCTCGACTCCGACCCGCGCGTCTCCTACGTGCTCTGGGCCGGGCTGCCGTCGCACCCGCACCACGAGCGGGCGCAGAAGTACCTGCCGCTGGGGCCGGGTTCGGTCTTCGCGTTCGGCCTCCAGGTCCCGACGACGCCCGCCGGGCCCGACGCCGAGAGCCTGGCCCTCGCCACGGACGCCCCGGTCGGCGCTGCCGTGCCCGTCGAGGACCACCTGCCGCTCCCGGACGGGCGCGAGGCCGGCCGGCTGTTCATCGAGTCGCTGCAGCTCGCGTCACACCTGGCGAACGTCGGCGACGCGCGCACCCTGGTGATCCACCCGGCGTCGACCACGCACCAGCAGCTGAGCGCCGAGCAGCTCGAGGCGGCCGGCGTGCCCGAGGACCTGATCCGCATCTCCGTGGGCCTGGAGGACGTCGAGGACATCCTCTGGGACCTCGACCAGGCACTGACCAAGGCGACGGGAGCGACCCGATGAGCGAGGCAACCCGGACCTGGCAGGGCCCGAGCGCCCCGGAGCGCCTGCGCATCCTGCGCTCGACGAGGTCGATCGCGATCGTCGGGGCGTCCTCGAACCCGGCGCGGGCGAGCTACTTCGTCGCGACGTACCTGCTGTCCTCGTCCCCGTACGACGTGTACTTCGTGAACCCGCGGGCGACCGAGATCCTGGGGCACCCCGTGTACCCGAGCCTCGCCGACCTGCCCGTGGTGCCCGACCTCGTCGACGTCTTCCGGCGGCACGAGGACCTGCCGACCGTGCTGGACGAGACGCTCGCCGTCGGGGCCAGGACCCTCTGGCTGCAGCTCGGGTCGTGGCACGAGGACGTCGCGCACAAGGCCGAGGCCGCCGGGCTGAACGTCGTGATGGACCGGTGCGTCAAGATCGAGCACGCGCGGTTCCACGGCGGCCTGCACCTGGCCGGCTTCGACACGGGCGTGATCAGCTCGCGCCGGGCGGAGCGGTAGCCGCGCTGGGTCGCGGCGTGGCCGGAACGAGGGACGACGCACGATGAGCACCCGGGTCGAACCCGTCAGCGCGCAGCTCCTCGCCGAGCGCGTCGTCGAGCTGGTCCTGGGCGGGGGCGCCGCACCCGGCGCCCCCGTCCGGCTGCTCGTCGACGGCCACCCGTCCGCCCACCCGGAATGGCTGGCCGACGCCGTCGTCGCGCCGCTGGAGGCAGCCGGCCGACCGGTCGCGCGGGTCCGCGTCAACGACTTCCTGCGCCCCCGGTCGCTCCGGCTGGAGCACGGGCGCGAGGACCCGGACAGCCTGCTCCACGGCTGGATCGACGTCGCGGCGCTCAACCGCGAGGTGCTGACGCGCGTCGCGGAACGGGGCGAGTACCTGCCCAGCCTGCGCGACCCCGCCACCGACCGCGCCACCCGGGCGGCCTACCTCCCCGCGGGCCCCGGCACGGTCGTCGTGCTCGACGGCGCCCTCGCGATCGGCCGCGGGCTCGACGTCGACCTCGCCGTGCACCTGGCGCTCAAACCGGCCACGCTCCGCCGTCGGACGCCGCCCGACGAGGAGTGGGGCGTCCCCGCCTACGAGCGGTACGCCCGGGAGATCGAGGGCGTGCCCGACCTGCTGGTGCGGGTCGACCACCCCGACCACCCGGCCCTCGTGCACGCCTGACGCGGGGCCTGCTGCCCGGCGCTTGCGGCGCGGCCGGGGCTCACGGGGCCGCCGCCTCCACGTAGCCCCAGCGCTCGCACATCGGGCGCAGCTCGCGCGGGATCGAGTCCGGGTCCGGGAGCGTGCGCCCGGGCTGGATGCTGCCGGTGCGGATCTTGTCGCGCCAGTCGCCCGCGCCCTTGCGGAACTCGCCGTGCTGCTGCTCGCCGTAGGCGGTCATCTCCGGCTCCCACGGCAGGGCGAGGTAGTCGCAGATGCGGCGGAACTCGGCCGTCGGGTCCGTGGTGACGTCCTCGTAGCGGACGGTCAGCCCGGGCAGCCGCCGCCGCACGTCCTCCAGCGCCACCATGTACTTCAGCGTGTGCTGGACGGCGCGGTTCATCGGCCGCCGGACCGGGTCGGCGTCGTGCCAGGAGCGAGCGACCGACGCCGGGTGCCGCAGCAGGAAGATGAACCGCGCGTCGGGCCAGCACACCGCGAACCGGTCCGCGACGAAGACGTTGCTCGGGGTCTTCTCCACGACCACCTGCTTGCCGCTGCGCAACAGCTCGCGGTGCAGCATGCGGTCCCACAGGATGTGCTCGACGTCGGACACCTCGTACCCCAGGGTCTCCATCGCCGAGTGCACCAGCGGGGTGGTGAAGCGGACCGCGAGCCGCCGCACATGGGTCTCGATCGGCGAGTGCACCTGGGAGTGGCTGTCCAGGACCACGCGCATGAGCGTCGACCCGGAGCGGGGCGCGGAGAGCACGAACACCGGGGCCACCAGGAGCCGGTCGGTCGCCGGGTCGGCGGGCGGCCGGAAGCGGCTGACGTCGGGCCGGCGGACGCCGCTCGTCCCGTTGCCGCCGGCCTTGCCGTTGGTCTTGCCACCGGCCTTGCCGCCGGTCCCCGGGCTGTTCGAACCGTGTCGGGGGGCGCCGGCACGCGGTACACGCGTGACCCGGACCCCGGCACGTTTCTCGAGCACCGTACCCAGACGTCGAGCGAGCTGTGTGCCGGTCTCTCGCACCGTGAGCATGTCGAAGGACTCCGTTCGGACGTCCCCCTGCCGACCAACACGGTGGCACGCCGCCCCCGGACGCGCCACCGCAAGCGGGAGAAGTCGGACTACAGCACCAGGCAGAACGGGTGTCCCGCCGGGTCGGCGAACACCCGGAAGCCCGAGCCCTCACCCGGCAGACGAGCCGCGCCGAGCGCCAGCACCGCGGCCTCGCCGGCGTCCAGGTCGGGCACCTCGACGTCGAGGTGCACCTGCTGCGGGTACCCGGGGTCCGGCCACCGCGGCGGGTTGTAGTCCGCCACGGACTGGAACAGCACCGGCCGGTCGCCGCCCAGCATCGCGACGCCGTCGGCGTCGTACGCCACCGGGGCGCCCAGCACGCCCGACCAGAACCCGGCCAGCTCGGACGCGTCGGGGCAGTCGAACGTGGGGCCCATGACGGTCACGCCGTCGGACTCCTCCTTGAGGCACAGGTCGAACGTGTGCCCCGCGAGGTCGGACAGCGTGATCCACCGCTCGTTCTCCCGCAGCACGGTCGCCCCGAGCTCGACCGCGCGGGTGCTCGCGGCGGCCAGGTCCGGCACGTACAGGTCGATGTGCGCCTGCTGGGGGTGCTCCTGCCCCGGCCACTGCGGCGGGACGTGGTCGGGGGCGAGCTGGAACGCGATCTCCCAGTGGTCGGGGGTCTGCACGGTGTGCCAGTCGTAGTCCTCGCGTGCGGCCTTCCCGCCGGTCAGCGCCGCCCAGAAGCCCGCTTCGGTGCCGAGGTCGGGCACGTCCAGGACCACCGCCCGCAGTGCGCCCACGCCGTCGGGCGCGGTTCCTTCGGCGGTAGGTCCGGTGGAGGTCGGTTCGGTCATGGCCCAGCCTTTCGGGAGGTGGTGCGAAGTACCGTCGGACACCACCCTGCACCCCGCCACTGACATTCCCCACCGGAAAAGTTGCGCGAGGCTGTCCACCGGGTTATCCACAGCCCTCCGGCGCGCCATCCGCACCAGAACGGCGTTATCCACAGATTCTGTCCACAGCCCTGTGAATTCGGTGGCCGCCCCGCCGAGGTCGAGCCGACCGGCTACCGCGCCTTCCGCTGACCACGGGCGCCGAGCGCCGAGGTGACGACGGTCCACGGCCGCCGGGCCAGGCGGGGCAGCCAGCCGCGCGGCTCCGCGGCGTCGAAGCGGCCCACCTCGGCCGTCATCGGCACCAGCAGGCCGGCCACGTCGCCTGCCTCGGCCTCCACAGCGTCCTCCACGGCGTCGTCCGTCGCGTCGATCTCCGCGACGAGCGCCCGCACCCGAGCGGTGATGTCGTCGACGATCCGCTCGACGTCCTCGATCGGCCGGCCCGCCGGGTCGTCCAGGGGCCAGTCGAGGTAGCGGCGGCCGGGGAAGACGGGGCAGGCGTCGCCGCAGCCCATCGTCACGATCACCCCGGAGGAGCGCACGATGTCGTCCGTGAGCTCGCGCGGGAACTCGATGAGCCCGTCCAGGCCGCGGCGGGCCAGGACCGTCTCCGTCATCGTGTCGGGCTCGGACACCGGCCGCGTGCCCGCGGTGCGCACCCGGATGCGGTCGCCCGCGAGGCGGCGCGTGACCGCCGCCGCGATCTGGGACCGGCCGGTGTTGTGCACGCAGACGAACAGCACGTCGCGCGGCGAGCCGTGGGTCACCTCGGTCATGGCGGCGAGCCGGTCGGTCGCGAGCCAGGCGGTGAGCGCCGGCAGGTGCTCGGACGACCGCACCTGCCTGCCCAGCGCGGCGTAGCACTCCCGGACCAGCCGGTCCACGGTGCCCGCGTTGGCGTTCGCGGCGAACGTGCCGGCCAGGGTGTCGACCAGGCGGTCGAGCAGGGCGTCGTGGTCGCGCACGTCGAGCGCCGGCTCGTCCGGGAACCGCGGGGCCGCGAGGGCCGCCGTGCCGAACCGCGCGATCCCGCGCGACGAGACGCGGTACAGCGCCGTGCTCGACGGCATCGGCCCCACGACGGCGACCAGACCGACCGCGACCAGCGCGTCCAGGTCGTGCTCCACGTCCGCGACGGCGGCCAGGTCCTCGGCGGCGGAGCGGGCCAGGTCCTCGGCGGTCGAGCGGCCCTCGGGGTGCGTGAGCAGGCGGGCCAGCAGACGCAACCGCTCGGGGTTCGCCATGGTGAGTTTCTGTGCCGAGCGCAGCTCGTCCGGGGTCATGCGCCTCTCCTTGGCCGACGGCGTTGTGGCCGAGTGCCAGGAGTGAGGCTACCGCGCCGTTCTGAGAGCCAGCGCGGCGAGTCTGTCAGGTGGACCGGGTCTTGGGCGGCCGCACGGTCGGCACGTCACCCACGATGGGGATCGGACGTCGGTGGAACGGGAACCCGTAGCGCGTGACGAGACCGGCGAGCGTCGTGACCCGGTTGCGCGGCCCGATCAGCGACATGATGTGCACGAACAGCCACACGATCCACGCCAGGCCCTTGGTGATCCGCAGCGGCCGGCCGCCGGGCAGGTTGATCTCGGCGATCGCGGCGCGCCGTCCGATCACCGCCATCGTGCCCTTGTCGACGTAGTGCAGGTCCTGCAGCGGCTCGCCGTCGAGCAGGGCCCGGATGTTCCGGCCCGCCACGAGGCCGCCCTGGAGCGCGGGCTGCGCGAGCTGCGGCAGGTCCGACGGCGAGATCGCGATGTCGCCCGCGGCAAAGACGCCCGGCAGGCCCTCGACCTGCATGTCGTCGCCGATCCTGATGCGGCCGCTGTCGTCCTGCGGCAGGCCCCACCCGGACACCTCGTCGTGCACGCTCACCCCGGCGGACCAGACGGTCAGGTCGGCGTGGATGCGGGTCCCGTCGGTGAGCACCACGGCCTCGCGCTCCACGGCCGCCACCCCGGCGCCCAGGTGCAGCGAGACGCCGCGGTGCCGCAGCTCCTGCGTCGCGTACGCACGCAGCTTGGGCGCGAACGACTTGAGGATCTCGCCGCCGCGCTGCACGATCTTGACCTCGAACGCGTCGCCGTGGATCTCCGGGTAGGCGGGCGCGAGGCCCGCGGTGCGCAGCTCGGCGAGGGCGCCCGCGACCTCCACCCCGGTGGCTCCGCCGCCCACGACGACGACGCGCAGACCGTCGTCGGCCCGCTTGGACTTCGCGGCCTTCTCCAGGCGGATGAAGAGGTTGTCCCGGATGCGCATCGCCTGCGAGCGCGTGTACATCGGGAACGAGTGCTCCTTGGCGCCCGGCGTCCCGAAGAAGTTCGCCGTGACGCCCGCCGTGACGACCAGGTAGTCGTAGCTGATCCAGTGGTCGTTCAGCAGGCGGATCTTCTTCGCGGCGTGGTCGGCCTCCACCAGGTGCTCGTGCACCACGCGCACGTTCTTCTGCTTGAGCCGCAGGCCCCGCAGGAAGTAGGTGACGTCGCCCGGGTTCAGCCCGCCCGTCGCCACCTGGTACAGCAGCGGCTGGAACGTGTTGTAGACGCGGCGGTCGATCAGCGTGATCCGCACGGGCGCGTCCTTCAGTGCCCGGACCGCCGCCATCCCGGCGAACCCGCCGCCCACGACGACCACGTGCGGCAGCGGCTCGGGGTCCCCGCTCAGGCTCTTCTCGAGGCCGTAGTCCTCGTCGTCCTCGGACAGGTGCACGGGGGTGTGTGCGGAGTCGGTCACAAGGACGATCCTCTCACCGGAGCAGAGGCACCCACATCCGGTGCCCGGGTTACCGTGGTCGGTCGTGAGCACCACCGACCACCACAGCGACCCCGCCGAACCCGCCGTCCGCCCCGAGCGGCTGGCGCATGGCCTGCGCACCCGGCACCTGACCATGATGGGCCTGGGCTCCGCGATCGGGGCGGGCCTGTTCCTCGGCTCCGGCCTCGGCATCGCCGCCGCCGGCCCCGCCGTCCTGGTCAGCTACGCCATCGCGGGCGCGATCGTCGTGCTGGTCATGCGGATGCTCGCCGAGATGGCGTCGGCGCTCCCGTCGAGCGGCTCGTTCTCCGTCTACGCGGAGGCCGCGCTCGGCCGCTGGGCCGGGTTCCTGCTGGGCTGGCTGTACTGGTTCACCATCGTCATGGTGCTCGGCGTCGAGGTGACGGGTGTCGCCGGCATCGTGCACGGCTGGTGGCCCGCGGTGCCCCAGTGGGCGGTCGCGGCCGCCGTCGTCGCCGTGTTCGGCGCGATCAACCTGGTGGGCGTGCGCCAGTTCGGCGAGGCCGAGTTCTGGTTCGCGACCGTCAAGGTCCTCGCGATCGTCGGCTTCCTCGTGCTCGGCGTGCTGATCGTCGTCGGCGTCGTGCCCGTGAGCGGCAGCGTGCTGGGGGAGTGGGCCTCCTACGGCGGGTTCGCCCCGGCGGGGCTGTCCGGCATCGCGGCTGGGCTGCTCACCGTGGTGTTCGCGTTCGGGGGCATCGAGATCGTCACCATCGCGGCCGCCGAGGCGCGCGACCCGCAGTCCGCGGTGGCGAGCGCCACCCGCACGATCCTCTGGCGCATCCTCTTCTTCTACGTGGGCTCGGTGGCGATCATGGTCGCGCTCATCCCGTGGACCGACGCCGCCCGGCTGGAGTCGCCGTTCGTCTCCGTGCTCCAGATGGCCGGGTTCGACGGCGCCGCGCGGCTCATGGAGGTCGTCGTCGTGCTCGCGCTGCTGAGCGCGTTCAACGCCAACGTGTACGCGACGTCCCGCATGCTCTTCTCGCTCGGCGGGCGTGGCGACGCCCCGGCGCTCGCGACCCGCGTCTCCGGCCGCGACGTCCCGTGGGTCGCGGTGCTGGTCTCCGTGTTCTTCGGCGTGGTCGCGGTGCTGCTCAACTACCTGCTGCCCGAGTCGCTGCTCGGCGTGCTGCTCAACGCCGTCGGCTCGGCGCTGCTCGTGGTGTGGCTGCTGGTCGTCGTCTCGCAGCTCCGGCTGCGCCCGCGGCTGGAGGCCGAAGCGGCCGAGCGGGGCGAGACCCTGCGCCTGCGCGCCTGGGGCTACCCGTGGCTGTCGTGGGTCACCCTCGTGGCGCTGGTCGCGGTGGTGGGCCTCATGCTGTCCGACGCCGCCGCCCGGCCGCAGATCGCCGCGACCGCGGGCCTCGTGGTGCTGATCCTGGTGGTCTACGTGATCGCCCGGGCGCTGCGCCGAGTGCGGTAGGCGTTCAGCGGACCGTCACCCCGGGTCCACCCGCCGGTCGGCCTGATGCCCGCGGGGTCCTCGATCGTTGGCGGCATGACCGAGAAGACTCCCGACGGCGTCGACCGCCGCACGTTCCTGTCCCTGAGCAGCCTCGGTGCGGCGGGTGCCGCGACCGCGGCCGCCGCCGGAGCCGCCGCGCCGGCCGAGGCCGTGGAGCTGGCCCGGCACCCGCAGCGGGGGCTGCGGTTCGGGCGGGACGGGAAGTTCAAGATCGTCCAGTTCAACGACACGCAGGACGACGAGAAGATCGACCGCCGCACCCTGGAGCTCATGCGCGCGGTGCTCGACGACGAGCGCCCGGACCTCGTGATCCTCAACGGCGACAACATCACCGGCGGCTGCGACACCCCGCTGGAGATGCACCAGGCGATGAACAACGTGGTGCAGCCCATGGAGGAGCGGGCCGTGCCGTGGGCCGTCACCTTCGGCAACCACGACGAGGACTCGACGCCGGACAGCGGCGTCGACGAGGCCGACATGCTGGCCTTCTACCGCTCCTACCGGCACAACGTGAACGGCCCGACGGCGCGCGGCGTCACCGGGCAGGGCAACTCGCACCTGCTGATCGAGGGCCGGGGCGGGCGGCCGGCGTTCAACGTCTGGCTGCTGGACTCGGGCCGGTACGCCCCCGACACGCTCGCGGGTCAGGACTTCGACGGCTACCCCCACTGGGACTGGCTGCGCATGGACCAGGTGAAGTGGTACTACGACACCTCGGTGCAGATCGAGCGCCGGTACGGCCGTGTGGTCCCGTCGCTCATGTTCATCCACATCCCGCTGTGGGAGTACCGCTTCATGTGGTTCGGCTCGGTGGACGGGCGCACCGACGCCGACGCGGCGCGCGGCAAGGCGCGACACGGCATCGAGGGCGAGCGCAACGAGGACGAGTGCCCGGGGCCCTTCAACTCCGGCATGTTCTCGGCGATCCGGCACCGGGGCGACGTCCGCGGCGTGTTCTGCGGGCACGACCACGTGAACACGTACTCCGGCGACTACTACGGCGTGCTGCTCGGGTACGCGGGCAACACCGGGTTCGGCACGTACGGCCTGGGCGGCGCCGAGCGCAACCGCCTGCGCGGCGCCCGGGTCTACGACCTCGACGAGTCGGCCGACGGCGTGCTGACCGGTACCCGCATGCGGTTCGCCGGCGAGTTCGGCATCGATCTCACGGCCGACGACCAGTGGATCGAGCCGCTCCCGCTGCCCCGGGGCAAGTAGCCGCCGCGCGCGTCCCCCGTACGTGTCAGACCCACAGGTCCCTCGGGTGACCTGTGGGTCTGACACGTCGGAAGTGCGGTGCGCGGATGCGAAAATGTGGGCATGGCTGAGCTCCTCGCGGTCTGTCGCGTGTACGTCCTGCATCCCGATCCCGGCACCGTGGGCGTCACGGCGATCGACAAGCGTCCCGTTGAGGGGCGGGTCAAGGTCCGGCCCTACGGCCTGTACGCGGACGTGCAGGCCGACCGCGCCAACCACGGCGGCCTCGACCAGGCGGTCTACGCCTACGCCCAGGAGGACGCCGACCACTGGTCCGCCGAGCTGGGCCGCGAGGTCACACCCGGGCTCTTCGGCGAGAACCTGCGGATCAGCGGCCTCGACGTGAACGGCGCGGTGATCGGCGAGCGCTGGCAGATCGGCTCGGCCCTGCTGGAGGTCACGCAGCCGCGCACGCCCTGCCAGACCTTCGGGCGCCGGCTCGGCGAGCAGCGCTGGGTGCGGCGGTTCACGCAGGCCAACCGCACGGGCGCGTACCTGCGCGTGATCGAGAACGGCGACCTCGGCGCGGGCGACACCGTCGACGTCGTGCACCACCCCCTGCACGGGGTGACCGTCGCGGACTGGTTCGGCGCGCAGTACGGCCTGGCCCGCGCGGCGGCCGGGTCCGGTTCGGCCGGCTCGGCCGGCTCGGCGGATTCAACCGGGACGTACGACGCCGAAGCGCCCGCCCCCGAGTCCCTGGAGGAGCTGGCCCAGCGGCTGCTGAACGCGCACGCCGCGGGCGAGGTCCGGCTCAGCGTCGACATGCACCGCCGCAGCGAGCAGGCCGCAAGCCGCGCCGTCGTCGACTAGCTGACGCCCACCACCCAACCCCACCCCACTCGAACCGTGAGTGCGGGATATTCGCCCTTCTCCCGCCCTGAAAAGGGCGAATATTCAGCACTCAACTGAGGGGTTCGGCGCGGCGTTCGTAGCGGGCGCGCGCGGCCTCGTGGGCGTCGCGCAGCAGGGCGAGCACGGTCTCGCCCGTCGCGGGCCCGGGGTTGACGACGGCGACCCAGCCGACCGACCCGTACACCGGGTGCGGCCGCACGACGTCGGCGGTGGCGGGTCCCGGACCGCCCTCTCTGGGCTCGACGGTGCCCGTGAGCTCGGCGAGCTGCGCCCGGCCGACGTGGACGTTGACCCGCCAACGCCCCTCGGGGTCGAGGTCCGAGGTCGTGTCGTCGGGGTAGTTCTTGGTGACGATCGTCCCGTACGGCTGGACGTTCTGGGGCATGCGCCCGTCGGGCGCGTAGTAGAAGAACGCGTCACCCCAGGCCAGCTCCGGGACGGCGGGGTCGCCGACGGCGGGTGCGACGACGAGTGCGCCGTCGAGGTCGCGCACCGCCGCGATGATCTGCTCGATGGTCGGGCCGGTACTCTGCTGAAGGTCCATGGTTCAAGCATCACCTTCAAGTGCTTCTGTGGGGTTGGGCGCATGACACCTCAGGCCTCCCGGCCGCTCCGCACGGCCGACGTCGCGCGAGAGTCGGGCTACTCCGTGCAGCAGGTCCGCGACCTGGAGCGGCTCGGCGTCATCCCGCCTGCCGCCCGCGGCGCCAACGGCTACCGCTCGTACGGGTCCGTGCACGTCCGGGCGCTGCGGGCGTACCGGGGCCTGGCGGCCGCCGCCGGGCCGGTGGTCGCGCGCGGTCTGCTCGCCGAGGCGCTGACCGGCAGCCTCGCCGACGCCGCCGCCGCGATCGGCGCGGTGCACGTCCGGCTGGCCGCCGACCGCGACGAGGCCCTCCGGGCGCAGGCGGCGCTGCTCGCGATCCAGGACGAGCCGCCCGACGTCGACGGCGGGACCCCGGCGCGCGGCACCCCGGAGGCCGCCACCCCAGGGGACCGAGCCCGCGCCGGGGCCGCGGACCCGACAGCCGACGTCCTGACGATCACCCAGCTCGCCGCGGCCCTCGGTGTGCGCACGTCCACGCTGCGGTTCTGGGAGCAGGAGGGGCTCGTGCTCCCCGAGCGCGTGACGTCGCTGCGCGCCCGGCAGTACGGGCCGGCCGCCGTCCGCGAGGCGCGCATCGTGACCGCGCTCCGGGGCAGCGGCTACGGCATCCCGGCGGTGCGCGACGTCGTCACGAGCCTGCGCCGCCTCCCCGGTGCCGACGAGGGTGTCGCACGGGCGCGCCAGCTCCTGGACCGCCGACTCGACCAGATCGCGACCCGCACGGTCGCGCTGCTCCGCGCGGGTGCCGACCTGGCCGACCTCCTCGACCCCCCAAACAGTTGAGTGCTGGGTATTTGCCCTTTCCGCGTGGCAGAAAGGGCGAATACCCAGCACTCAACGACCGGGACGGGGGCGGCGCGGGACGGGCAGGCGGGCCTCAGTCGTCGCTGAGCTGCTGGCCCTGGCGGACCAGGTCCTGCAGGGTGCGCTGCACCTCTTCGACGCCGGGCACGTCGTCGAGCACCATGCCCGGCTGGTCCGTGCCGTCGGAGATCACGAGGGTGCCGCAGCCCCAGAAGCGGTCGCTGAGCTGCTTCTCGAACGTGACGTTGTTGATGCGATAGAGCGGGATGTCGCGCCCGGTCTGCGTCAGGATTCCGGTGCGCAGCGCGACCCGCTGGTTGGTGATGATGTAGCTCGTCGTGCGCCACCGCAGGAACGGTCCCGCGGCGGCGACCACGCCGAGCAGCAGGATCACGGCGGTCGCGAACCACAGCACGAAGGGGTCGACCGGCAGCGGCAGCACCCAGATGGCGACCAGCACCGCGAGCAGCAGCACGAGCAGCAGGATCGGCTTGATGACCTTCTTCGGGTGCGTACGAAGCCGCAACACGATGGTCTCGCCCTCGGCGAGGTGCTCTTCCCTCATGCCGCGAATACTGCCTTACTGCGCCTTTTGGATCTACTGGTCGGAACCAAGGAACCAGCAGCCGGTCTACTGCGCCGCCAGGTTCCATCCCTCGATCGTGCGCAGACCGTGCCCGTACCCCAGCAGGCACACGGCGGCGGTGCCGAGCTCGAACCGGGCGCCCAGCCGCGGGTCCACGCCGAGCCACACCGTCGCGAGCACCCGCAGCAGGTGCCCGTGCGCGACGAGCAGCACGTGGCCGCCGGCTCCCGGACCGGTCCCGCGCAGCACTTCTTCGGCCCGGGCGACGACCCGCGCGGCCCGGACGGCGACCTGGTCCAGCGTCTCGCCGGGGCGCCCCTCGCCGTGCTCGGCCGACGGCGGCAGCACCCGCACGCCGTCGTCGAAGATCTGGAAGTCGCGCCCCAGGATCTCCGAGACGTCGCGCGAGGTGCGGCCGTCGACCGGCCCGTAGTCCCACTCGGCGAGGTCCTCGTCGACGACGGCGCCTGCGTGGCCCACGAGCTCCGCCGTCCGCCGCGCGCGTGTGCGCGGGGAGGTGAGGACGGCCGCGAACTCGTAGCCGGCCAGCGTCGCCCCGGCCGAGCGGGCCTGCGCCTCGCCGTCCACCGTGAGCGGCAGGTCGGTGCGCCCCGTGTGCTGCCCGCTCGCGCTCCACTCGGTCTGGCCGTGCCGCAGCAGCACGAGCTGCGGTTCGTGCGAGGGCTTCAGGACGGTGGGCTGGGCCGCGGTCGGGTTCGGCGGCAACGTCTCGTCGGGCATGGGACGAGCATCCTGCGTCCGACGCCGGAACGCACCCGTGACACGGGGCGACATTCACCGAACCTGCTCTGACCTGCCCGAACACGCCACCGGCCAACACGCCGGGCGGACACCCCGGGTCCTGGTGCACACCCGGCGCTGCACCTACTGTGGGCTTCGTGTCACGTGCCACACCGGCGTCGCGCGGCGCCGTCGACCACTTCTCCACGCGAGGCCTGCCCGCGGCGCGGCGGATCGAGCTGTGGGAGGAGCACAACGCCGACGCCCTCGTGGCGCTGCAGTGCCGCATGCTCGAGGACGACTCGGCGCTGGAGGCGTCCGAGGCGAACCTCCAGCTCGACCGCCTGCACCTGGCGCACGTCGAGGCCAACCCGCACGCCGTCGAGCGCACGGTCCGCACGGTCCGCGCCCGCCCCACCGAGTCCGTGGCCCTCTACTTCACGCTCCGCGGCGAGGCGTTCTTCTACTACGACGACGGCGTGCGGCGGCTGCGCCCCGGCCAGCTCCTGGTGTGCGACGCCGACCGGCCGTTCCTGCGCGGCTTCTCCCAGGGCCTGGAGGAGCTCGCGGTGAAGGTGCCGTACGACGTGTTCCGCTCCGCGGGCGGCACCATGCCGCGCACGGCCCGCGTGATCGACTTCGGCCCGCCGCGCGCACCGGTCCCCAACGCCCACGCCGCCGCCCTCGCCGGCCTGGTCGCCCGCGCGGTGGGCCCGGACGGCGACGGCGCCGCCGACGAGGACGCCCTGCTCGACCTCGTCACGGCGGTGCTGGTCCCGCCCGCGTCCGGGACGCAGGCCGCGGGCGCGCACTTCGCCGCGGCCGAGCAGTACGTGCGGCAGTGGCTGCGCGACCCCACGATGTCGGCCCGCCGGATCGCCGACGCGATCGGCCTCAGCGAGCGGCAGCTCTCCCGCGTGCTGGCCGAGCACGGCACGAGCGTGCCGCGGCTGGTCGCGCGCCGCCGCGTCGAGATGGCGAGCCGCATGCTGCGCATGCCGTCGTACGCGGAGCAGACCGTCGAGGCGATCGGCCTGCGCTGCGGGTTCTCGTCGGCGGCCCAGTTCTCGCGCGTGTTCCGGGAGCAGTCGGGCATGTCGCCGTCGGAGGCCCGGAGGTACGCGCTCGCGGTGCGGCCGCTGAGCAGGCGGCCCCAGAACACGCGGCCGCCCGACCCGCCCGCTTGATACTTTCCGCCGACTTCCATGGTCAGGTCTTTTCCCGCGCCGGGGCGCGCGGCACCCTGTCCGCATGCCTGAGTTCGACGACGGTCTGACCGAGACCGCACTGCCCAGCAACGCCGCCGCCGGCACGAACCCGGAGGGAACCGCACCGGTCGTCGAGACCGACGTGCTCGTCGTGGGTTCCGGTCCCGCGGGCGCTTCCGCGGCCCTGTTCCTGTCCAGCCTGGGGATCAGCAACATCATGATCACCAAGTACCGGTGGACGGCGAACACGCCCCGCGCGCACATCACCAACCAGCGCACCATGGAGATCTTCCGCGACCTGGGCATCGAGGACCAGGTGCTCGCGGACGCGACGCCGCACGAGCTGGTGGGCGACACCGTGTTCTGCACGACGATCGCCGGCGAGGAGATCGGCCGCATCCTCACCTGGGAGACCCACCCCGCCCGCGAGGCGGACGCGCGGCTGGCCTCGCCGTCGCTCACGGTGGACATCCCGCAGACCTACCTGGAACCGATCCTGGTCAAGAACGCCACCCAGCGCGGCACCCAGTCGCGGTTCTCCACGGAGTACCTGGGCCACACGCAGGACGCCGACGGCGTCAGCACCCGCGTGCTCGACCGCGTCACCGGCACCGAGTACACGATCCGCTCGAAGTACCTCATCGGCGGCGACGGCGCCCGCTCCCAGGTGGCGGCGGACCTCGGCCTGCCGATGGAGGGCGCGATGGACATCGCCGGCTCCATGAACATCACGTTCAAGGCCGACCTCACGGACCTCGTGGGCCACCGCCCGTCCGTCCTGTACTGGGTGCTCCAGCCGGGCTCCGACGTCGGCGGCATCGGCGCGGGCCTGGTCCGCATGGTGCGGCCGTGGAACGAGTGGCTCATCGTCTGGGGCTATGACATCTCGGGCGAGCCGCCGCAGCTCGACGACGCCGCGGCCGCCGAGATCGTGCGCCAGCTCGTGGGCGTCGACGACCTGGACGTCGAGATCACGGGCTACTCGCTGTGGGGCAACAACCAGATGTACGCCACGCACCTCCAGCAGGGGCGCGTCTTCTGTGCGGGCGACGCCATCCACCGGCACCCGCCGAGCAACGGCCTGGGCTCCAACACCTCGGTCCAGGACTCCTACAACCTGGCCTGGAAGATCGCCGCGGTGCTGAACGGCCAGGCGGCGCCGTCGCTGCTGGACACGTACTCGGCCGAGCGCGCGCCCGTCGCCGAGCAGATCGTGCTCCGCGCCAACAAGTCGGGCGGCGAGTTCCGGTTCATGGAGGTGCTCGGGGTGCTCGACGCCGAGACCCCCGAGGCGATGCAGGCCGCGATCGACGAGCGCAAGGCGAACACCCCGGCGGGCGCGGCCAAGCGCGCGGCGCTCGTGGAGGCGATGGACCTCAAGAACTACGAGTTCAACGCGCACGGCGTGGACATGGGCCAGTTCTACGAGTCGGCCGCGGTCGTCCCCGACGGGTCGCCGAAGCCCGTGGACGAGCGCGACCCCGAGCTCTACTACAAGCAGTCCACGGTGCCGGGCGCGCGCTTCCCGCACGTCTGGGTGGCCGACGTCGACGGGTACAAGCGCTCGACGCACGACCTGGTGCCGTACGGGCAGTTCACACTGGTCACCGGCATCGCGGGCGAGGCCTGGGCCGACGCCGCCGCCAAGGTCGCCGAGGAGCTCGGCGTGCCGCTGGAGGCCGTCGTCATCGGCCCGGGGCGCGACGTCATCGACACCTACTACGACTGGGCGAAGATGCGGGGCGTCGAGGAGTCGGGCGCGATCCTGGTGCGCCCCGACGCGCACGTCGCGTGGCGCGCGCAGACCCTGGCCGACGACCCGGCCGGGGCGCTGGGCGACGCGCTGCGGTCGGTCCTCGGACGGAGCGAGCACGATGGCTGAGCCGGACGCCGAGCAGGCGGCCCGCGAGCAGGAGCTCACCGACCGGGTCGCGGCGTCGTTCGCCGGCGCGGACGACGAGCGGCTGACGACGGTGCTCCAGTCCCTGACCCGTCACCTGCACGCGTTCCTGCGCGAGGTGCGGCTCACGGAGGACGAGTGGAACCAGGGCATCGGGTTCCTCACCGCGGCCGGGCACATCACGGACGACAAGCGGCAGGAGTTCATCCTGCTGTCCGACGTGCTGGGCGCCTCCATGCAGACCATCGCGATCAACAACGCGGCGTACGAGAACGCGACGGAGGCCACGGTGTTCGGTCCGTTCTTCGTGGACGACGCGCCCCGCATCGAGAACGGCGGCGACATCGCGGGCGGCGCCACCGGCCAGCCGTGCTGGGTCGAGGGCACCGTCACCGACACCTCCGGCAAGCCGGTCCCCGGCGCGCGCATCGAGGTGTGGGAGGCGGACGAGGACGGCTTCTACGACGTCCAGTACGGCGACGATCGCACCTCCGGCCGCGCCCACCTCTTCACGGACGACGACGGCGGCTACCGCTTCTGGGGCGTCACGCCCACGCCGTACCCGATCCCGCACGACGGGCCGGTCGGGGCGCTGCTCGCGGCGTCGGGCCGCTCGCCCATGCGCGCCGCGCACCTGCACTTCATGGTGACGGCGCCCGGTCTGCGCACGCTGGTGACCCACATCTTCGTGCGCGGCGACGAGCTGCTCGCGTCGGACTCGGTGTTCGGCGTCAAGGACTCGCTCGTCATGGACTTCGAGGAGCAGCCCGCAGGCACCCCGGCACCGGGCGGCCGCACGGTCGAGGGCACCTGGGCCAGGACGCGGTTCGACGTCGTCCTCGCCCCGGCCGACTGACCCCTCCCCGTGTCAGACCCACAGGTCCCTCGGGTGATCTGTAGGTCTGACACGGGAAGGGTCTTGCCTGGTGGCGGGCCGGATCTGACGGCACGGTGAGGCCGAAGTCACAGCGACTTCGGTCGACGGCGGAACTGGGTATCAACGAAGATGGTTGATCCGCAGACCAGCGGGTGAGCCACGTGCAGCGGAGCCGTAAGGCCTGCACCGGAGGAGGACCCATGACGGACGCCGACGACGCCCAGTACCACTCCATCGCCAACCCTCGCCGGACCACGCTCCTGCACCGGAGCGTCACCGACACCTACGGGTCGCAGCACGAGGAACGCGAGGCCCCGGCCGAAGAGGCCGCCGCAGGCTGACCCCCGGCGTCCGCGCCGAGAGCTGGTACCCCTGACGGAGGGCCCGGCCGCACGCCACCTTGCTGGCGTAAGCGGCCGGGCCTTCTGCGTCCCCGGCCGCCGGAGCCCGGCCGGAGCGCGGCTGAAGTCCGGCCGAAGCCCGGTCAACGCCGTTCCGCGATGCGAGACGCGGCAAAGTTCACCCGCACCTGTCGAAGGCCTGGTCCGGGGCCGGATGTCACCGGAAATTCATGTGATGGACCTCACTCCCGTTACATTCCGGAAACACTTCCGCTAGCCTGGGCCCCGCATCCTCTCCCACAATTCGACAGAGCAAGCGCAGTACGGCGAGTCGATGCAGGCGCATGAAGCACAGCGAGTTCGGCACGGTGAGCAGGCGGGCAAGGTCCCGCGGCGACCGGTACGACGTGGCAAGGAACTCGCCGGCAGCCTGGCCCCGAGACGGGGCACGGGCCCAGCAGAGCACGTCCATCACGTACGACACATGAACCGAGTGGGGTTACCAGGGATGAATGGCGAATCGATTCGACACTTCACGGACGGACGCGTTCCCGACGCCGGGATCGCGCACCTCTTCAGCGTCGAGAACCGATTCCAGGCGCGCCTCGACGTCGAGGCCGCGCTCGCGCTCGCAGAGGCCGAGGTCGGCCTGATCCCGGAGCCGGCGGGTGAGACCATCGCCCGGGCCGCGCAGATCGAGAAGCTGGACCTCGACCGCGTGGCGGCCGAGACGGCGTCGGCCAGCCACCCCCTGATGCCGCTCATCGAGGAGTTCGCCCGCGTGGTCGGGCGCGAGTACGGCGGCTGGGTGCACTGGGGCGCCACCACGCAGAACATCACGCAGACGGCCGACGTCCTGGTGCTGCGCGACGCGCACCGCTCGGTCAAGGACCTGCTCGCCAAGGTGCTGCGCGGCATGTCCAAGCTCGCGGAGGCCTCCGCGGCGGTGCCGATGGCGGGCCGCACGCACAGCCAGCACGCCGTGCCGGTCACGTTCGGCTTCAAGGTCGCGGTCTGGATCGACGAGCTCGCGGCGCACACCGACCGGCTCGAGCGCCTCGAGGACCGGCTGTTCCGGGTGCTCATGGGTGGCGCCGTCGGCACCTTCGCGTCGTTCGGGCCCGCCGGGCGCGAGGTCGAGCGCCGGGTCGCCAACCACCTCGGGCTCGGCACCATGCCGGTCCCGTCGCGCGCCATCAACGACGGCATCGTCGAGCTGGTGCTCGTCCTCGGCCAGGTCGCCGGCACTGCCGGCAAGATCGGCAAGGACATCTACTCGATGATGCAGCCCGAGTTCGGCGAGGCGTTCGAGCCCATCCCCGAGGGCACCGTCGGCAGCTCGACCATGCCGCACAAGCGCAACCCGCAGCTCGCCCTCGACCTGCTGTCGATGAGCGCCCAGCTCCGTGCCCTCGCGGCGCCCGCGCTCGAGTCGATGCAGCACGACCACGAGGCCAACGGCGGCATGACCGACCTCCTGGAGTCGACCGTCTCCCGCGCCACCGTCCTGGCCGGCGACATCCTGACCCGCCTCGACGTGATCCTCGGCGGGCTGGAGCTCGACGAGCAGCGGATGCGCGCCAACCTGGCGCTGAGCGAGGGCCTCATCGGCTCGGAGTCGCTCATGATGGAGCTGGGCGAGCGCATCGGCCGGCAGAAGGCCCACGAGGTCGTGTACGAGGTGGCGCAGGAGTCCGCCGTCGGCGACGAGCAGTTCCTCGACCTGCTGGTGCGGAACGCGACCGTCAGCGCGTACTTCGACCGCGACGAGATCTGCCGCCTGATCGACCCGCGCGCCTACCTCGGCGAGAGCGTCACCATCGCGCAGGACATGGCGCAGCACGCCCGCGCGGTCGCCGACCGGCTGGAGTTCAGCGCCCGGACGGCGAAGCCGGTCCCGCTCTTCCTGCGCGAGACGGCCGCGGCGACGTCGGCGAGCGAGGACGACGACGCCGACCCGGTCGCGTCCGGGCGGATCGCGCCCGCCGCCCGCACCGCCGAGGAGCTCCTGCTCGTCGGCCTGTAGTCCTCGGGGTCGGGCGCCCTAGAAGAGGGTGCCCGACTCCCAGGTGCGGCCCGCCCCGGACACCACCGGCGTCGGCCGGGTCGCGGGCGCCGTGCTCTCGCGGGTCTCGGGGGCGAGGCTCCCGTCCCGCAGCTCGGCGTCGGGGATCATCCCGGCGTCGGGGACCAGCATCTCGCCGACGCCGCCGCGTCCCGCGTCCCACTCCTCCGCGGCGAACCCGGCGAGCTGGTCGACGCGCTCGTTGTACGGGTTGCCGACGTGGCCGCGCACCCAGTGGAACCGGACCGGCCCGGTGCGCTCCGCGACGGCGCGGTCGATGCCCTGCACCAGGTCGAGGTTCGGCACGGGCTCGCCGGCGGGGGAGCGCCAGCCGTTGCGCTTCCATCCCTCCGACCACTCGGACACGGTCCGGACGGCGTACTGGGAGCCGGACTCGACGAGCAGCGGCTCGCTGCCGGGATGCGCGTCGATGGCGCGGAGCAGAGCTGAGAGTGCCGCGACCTGATCGTTGCCCTGGGCCGCGCCGCCCGAGTCGAACTGCCCGCCCGCGTGGTTGATCCACGCCCATCCGATCGCGCCGCCCGGCGCGGCCGACCCGTGCGTGCTGACGATGATCACGGCGTCCATTGTGCATCCTTCTGCCCGAGAATCCGGACGCCTGGCCGGGCCTGGACAACGCGGGAGAGTTCGGGGCTGCGAAACCGGCGCCAAGGGCCTACGAAACCCACGACCGGCGATCCACGGGCATGATGGCTGTGTGCCCCACGAACCGTCCGACCCCGCCCGTCGCTCGTCCGGCGGCACGCCCACGCCCGAGCAGCGCGCCCACGAGCTGCACCCGGCCCGCCCGCGGACCCGGTCCGACATCCGGCGGTGGCGGCGGCTGCTCGCCGACGAACGGGCCGAGGCGGCCGTCTACCGCGACCTGGCGGGCCGGCGCACGGGCGAGGAACGCGAGATCCTGCTCGCGCTCGCGCGGGCCGAGAAGCGGCACGAGTCGCACTGGCTGGATCTCCTGGGTCCTGACGTCGGCGCGCCCGTGCGTGGCGACCTGAGGACCCGCGGCCTCGGGTTCCTCGCCCGCCGCTTCGGCGGCGTCTTCGTGCTGGCGCTCGCCCAGCGGGCCGAGGCTCGCTCGTCGTACGCGCACGACGCCGACGCCACCGTGACCATGGCGGCCGACGAGCAGATCCACGAGGAGGTCGTGCGCGCGCTGGCCACCCGGGGGCGCAACCGGCTCTCGGGCACCTTCCGCGCCGCCGTCTTCGGCGCCAACGACGGGCTCGTGTCGAACCTCGCGCTCGTGCTCGGCATCGGCGCCTCCGGCGTGGCGACCAGCACGGTGCTGCTCACCGGGCTCGCGGGCCTGCTCGCCGGGGCGCTCTCCATGGGCGCCGGCGAGTTCGTGTCGGTGCGGTCGCAGCGGGAACTGCTCGAGGCGTCGTCGCCGTCCCCCACGGCCGACGCCGCGCTGCCGAACCTCGACGTCGACGCGAACGAGCTCGCGCTCGTCTACCGGGCGCGGGGGATGAGCAGCGAGGAAGCGACCACACGTGCCGACGCGGTGCTCGCCCGGCTCGCGGTCGCGCCGTCGGCGGGCGGTCTGCTCCTGGAGACCGGGGCGGACGGCGCCCCCGCCGCCGACGTCGACGACCTGGAGACGCACGGGACGGCCTGGGGTGCGGCGGTCTCGTCGTTCCTGTTCTTCGCGTCCGGCGCCGTGGTCCCGGTGCTGCCGTACCTGCTTGGCCTCGACGGGCTCGCGGCGGTCGCCGTCGCGACGGCGCTCGTCGGGATCGCGCTGCTGGTGACGGGCGCCGTCGTCGGCCTGCTGTCCGGGACGTCCCCGCTCACCCGGGCGCTGCGCCAGATCGCGATCGGGCTGGGCGCGGCCGCCGCGACCTACGTTCTCGGGCTCGTGTTCGGGGCCACCGTCGGGTGAACTCCGGGACTTCACCCGTAGCCCCTCCAGGGCCCTGCCGATAGCACCGAATGCCCTGAAATGACTGAGATATGGCGGCTCTTCCGACATACTCGTGTTCCCAAGCACAAAATTCTCGATCCGCAAACCGCAGGTATGCAGTTGCCGAACCCTGGTGCGCGCCGCAGATTTAATGTGTATGCATGGCTGCTGAGCGGCCCGGTGAGCTGAGAGCGGGAGACCGATGTCGAAGGACGCGATGACGAGCACGGGGGACAACCTCCGTCGCATCGTCGTGCGCGCCGTCGGCACCTTCGCGCTCGGTGCCGCGGGCGTCGCGCTCGGCGTCGGTCTCGCGGCGCCGTCGAGCGCCGCCGAGCGGCCTTCGCTCGGCTCCCTGCTCGGCGACACCGTGGGGGCGACGGTCCAGACCGTCGTGCGCACCACCGAGGCGCTCGGGTCGGCAGTGACGCCGCCGGCCGGCCAGGCCGCTACCGGCGGCAACGGGTCGGCGACGAAGCCGGCCGCGCCGGAGCCTGCTCCCGCGGCGAAGCCCGCCGCGCCCAAGCCCGCCGCGCCCGAGCCGGTCGCCGCGAAGCCCGCCGCGCCCAAGCCCGCCGCCCAGGAGCCCGCTGCTCCGGCGCCGGCGGCGAAGCCTGCTGCCGAGCCCGCCGCCGGTTCCGGTAGCGCCGCCAAGCCCGCTGCCGCCGCGCCGAAGCCGGCCGCCGCGAAGCCCGCGCCGACGTCGGGCGGCACGACGGCGAAGCCCGTCGCGCAGGCCGTGGACGGCCTCGTCAAGGGGGTCTCCGAGGGCGTGCTGGAGCCGGTGACCACGCCGGTCCGGACCGCCGTGACGGAGCCTGTCGGCGAGCTCGTCAAGGGCATCACCGAGAAGCCCGTGGCGCAGGTCGCCGACGTCGTCGAGCAGGTCGCGGACCCGGTCCTCAAGCCCGTCACGGAGCAGGTCGGCAGCGCGCTGACGCCCGTGACCGCACCGGTCGGCGAGGTTCTCGCCCCGGTGACGGGCCTCGTCGGACAGGTCGTCACGCCGCTCGCGCCCGTGCTCGGCGCCGTGACCCAGCCGCTGGCCCCCGTGACCGGCGGTCTCCTGACCCCCGTGGTCGACCTCGTCTCGCCGGTGACCGACGCGGTCGGTGGCGTGACCGCCCCGATCACGCAGGTGCTCCGGCCCGTGACCGCCCCGGTGACGGACGCCCTGGCGCCCGTGCTCACGCCGGTCGGCGAGGCAGTGGCCCCCGTGGGCGGCGTGCTCGCCCCGGTCGTCGAGCCGCTGAGCCCCGTCGTGGAGCCGCTCGTGCCGGTGCCGGGCGTCGTGCCCGCCGCGCCCGCGACGCCGGCCACGGTGGTCCCGACCCAGCGGGTCGAGGAGCCCACAGAGCCGACGTACCCGGGGACGCTGCAGACCCCCGGTGACGCCGCGGGTGTCGTGGTCTGGACCTCAGCCGGGGTCCAGCACGCGATGCTCGACCTGATGCCGGTGCCCGCCCTCGTGGCGGCCACGGACACCGCCGAGGCGCTGAGCGTCGTGACGGCGGGTGTCGTCGACGCCGCCGGTCCCGGCCTGCTCGGTGCCGGCCTCCCGCTCGCCGCCGGCGGCGCGGGCAGCGCGGTGCTCGCCGGGGGTGCCGGTGGCCTCGTCGGCGGCGGCGCCCCGCAGCTCAAGGTGCTGGGCGGCGACATCCTCGCCGTCCTCTCCGCGCTGCTGATCTTCCGGGCTCGCACCTGGACCGTGTCCGCCGACGAGTCGCGCGCCAAGCTGGCGAGCAGCTACACGGACATCCCTGTCTCTCCTGCCTGACCTGGCTGGTCCGCGCACACGTGCGCGGTACCACCGACGGCGCATGTGCCGTCGGCTCCACGCCAGGCAAGGAGAGACCCATGGACAAGAACTTCCGACGTGCGCTGTTCACGGCGCTCGTGACGGGCGGCCTCGTGGTCGTCGGTGCCGCCTCGGCCTACGCCGCCGGGGACGGTCCGACGGACACCGCCACCCAGGGAGCACCCGAGACGATCGAGGGCGCTGCCTCGGCTGACGCCGCTGCCTCCGTTGACGCTGCCTCGGACGAGGCCGTGCCGGACGGCGCCGGTGCTTCGGTCGACGCTGCCGTCTCGGTCGACGGTGCTGCCTCGGACGACGCTGGGGCTTCGGACGACGACGCCGCCTCGGACGACGGCGCTGCGGGCGATGCCGCGACCGGTGCCTCCGGCGAGGGGATCGTCGGGTCGGTCGTGCACGGCGACCTCGCGGGCGTGGTCGACGGGACGCTCGGCGCCGACGGCCTGGTCCACGACCTCCTGGACGGTCTCCTGCCCGTGGGCGGCGAGGTGCCCGGTGACCCGGGCACGGACGAGCCCGGCACGGAGCAGCCTGGTACGGAGCAGCCCGGCACCGATGAGCCTGGTACCGACGAGCCCGGCAGGCCGGGAACCGACGAGCCGGGTACCGACCCCGACGGCGGCATCCTCGATCCCGGAATCCTCGACCCCGGCGTCGGTGACCCCGGCGTCGACCCTGGTACCGGCGAGCCTGGCACGAACGAGCCCGGCGAAGGCGGCCCCGGTACGGGCCGCCCCGGCACGGACGGCCCCGCGACCGGCAGGCCCGACGACGGCCACGGTCGTCCCGGCCAGGGCCGGCCCGAGGGCTGGCTCGGCACCGACCCGCGCCCCGGAGCAGGACGTCCGGGGGCCGACGTCCCCGGTACCGCCTACCCCGCCGTCGGCTGGTCGGATGCCGTGACGCCCGGCGTCATCGACGTGGCGCGCGACGCCGTGGCCGGGGACGCGCCCGGCACCGACCCGGCGTCCGCCGGACCCGCGGACCCGGCGGACGCCGGACCCGCGGACCCGGCGGACGCCGCCGAGGCGCGGTCCGACGAGCCCGCGCCGGACACCGACGCCCGGGACACCGGCGTCGACATCACCTGGGGAGACAAGGCGGTCGTCGTGCCGACGACCGCCGCCGACGGGGCGGTCCTGTCGGACGGCTCGGTCGCCGGCCTCCTCAGCGGTACACGGACCGGGCCCGAGGGGCAGGTGGCGCCGGATGTTCCCGGCGAGACCCTTGCCCAGACGGGCCCCATGATCACGGGGCAGCTCGCGCTGGTCTCGCTCCTCCTGGGGCTGGGACTCGTGGCGCTCCGCATGCGTCGCCGTCGGAGCGTGGGTTAAACCACGCGCCGAAGGGCGACTACGGCCCGGGCGCGGTTCTCGTCGTGAGTCTGTCAAGGGGCTCGTGACAGGGAGCCGACCCAGCCCGGGTCGGAAGGTTCGTGAGGTCGGGACGCCGCTGGGGGGCGTCCCGGCCCGCGGACCGGAGTCTGGGGTCGGGACACCGCTGGGGGGTGTCCCGGCTCACGGACCCTGAGTCCAGGGTCGGGCCGCCGCTGGGGGGCGGCCCGGCCCAGGGCCGGAAGTGAACAGAGCGGGAGCTCAGGGCATCGGGGGGTGACCTGGGCGCCCGCTCTGTCATGTCCGGGGTCGGGCCCGGCGTCGTCCCGAGGTCGGCACCGGGCACGAGTGCGGCGAACGTCATATGGACGGCGCCGCCCGGGCACGTTGCCCCGGCATACGATCGGGCATCATGCGCCATCTGCTCGCCGACACCACGCCCCTGAAGGTGTCGCCGGACTACCGGCGCCTCTGGTTCGGGCTGTCCGTCTCGAACATCGGCACGCAGGTGACCATCGTCGCGGTGGGCCTGCAGGTCTACGCGCTGACCGGCTCGACGCTCGCCGTCGGCGTGCTGGGCCTGTTCTCGCTGGTCCCGCTCGTGGCGCTCGGCCTGTACGGCGGCGCGCTGGTGGACCACTACGACCGGCGCAAGGTGTCGCTGGTGTCGTCGGCCGTGCTGTGGGTCGTCGTGGCCGCCATCGCCGCCCAGGCCTGGCTCGGGCTGGAGTCCGTGGAGCTGCTCTACGGCCTGGTCGCCGTGCAGAGCGCGGCGTTCGCGATCAACAACCCCGCGCGCTCGGCGATCATCCCGCGGCTGCTGCCCAAGGAGCTCATGCCCGCGGCCAACGCCCTGGCGTCGCTCTCGATGAACGTCGCGCTGACCGGCGGGCCGCTGATCGGCGCGCTGCTCGTCGCGCAGCTCGGCTACGCCTGGGCGTACACGCTGGACATGGTGCTGTTCCTGGCGGCCCTCTGGGCCGTGTTCCGCCTGCCGCCGGTGCTGCCGGAGGGCGCCGGCGAGGGCGGGAGCGGGAACGGCCGGAGCCGGGTGGGCGCCGTCGGGCTGCGGTCCGTGCTGGACGGCCTGCGCTACCTCGCCACCCAGCCCAACGTGCGCACCACGTTCCTCGTCGACATCTGCGCCATGGTGCTGTCGTTCCCGCGGGTGCTGTGGCCCGCGGCGGGCGTCATCTACCTGGGCGGCGGCGAGACGACGACGGGCGTGCTCGCCGCGGCCTTCGCCGTCGGCGGCATCCTGGCGAGCGTGTTCTCCGGCGGGCTGACGCGCCTGCGCAAGCAGGGCCAGATCATCGTCTGGGCCATCACGGCGTGGGGCCTGTCGATCGCCGCGTTCGGGCTGGTGCTCGTGCTGGTGGGCCGCGGGTCGCCCGACGGGACGATCGTCTGGGCCGTCGTCGCGGCCGGGATCGCGCTCGCGTTCGCGGGCGGCTCCGACAGCATCTCGTCCGTGTTCCGGCAGAGCATCCTGCAGACCGCGACCCCGGACCACATGCGCGGGCGGCTGCAGGGCGTGTTCATCGTGGTGGTGGCCGGCGGCCCGCGCCTCGGGGAGATGGTGCTCGGCGCCGAGGCGACCTGGTTCGGCGAGGGCTGGGCGGCCGTCGCGGGCGGGCTCACGTGCGTGGTGCTGCTCTGGGTGATCGTCCGTCTGACGCCGCGGTTCTGGCGGTACGACGCGCGGCACCCGGAGCCCTGACCCGGGCGCCCCTGCTCCTGAAGAGCCCCCGACGTGTCAGACCCCCAGGTCCCTCGGGGGACCTGGGGGTCTGACACGTCGCGCTTGGTCTGACGACCCTGGCTCAGTTCTTGGTTGCGGCTTCTCCGGAGGCTGCGGTCCCCGTGCCGTTGCCGGCGGCCGGCCCGGCCAGGCCCGAGATGAGCTGGTGGATGTCCACGCCGGTGAGCTGCTTGATGACGCCCTGGCCCTCGCCGAGCACCGAGGCCACGTTCTTGGTGATCGCGGAGGCCCCGTCGGTCGAGACCACGGTCATGCCCTGGATCGAGGCGATCGGCTCGGCGGCGGCGCGGACGATCTCGGGCAGGCGCTCGATGAGCTCCTGCACCAGCGCGGCCTCGCCGTACTTGCGCAGCGCCTCGGCCTTGGCGTCGGTGGCCTTGGCCTCCGCGAGACCCTCGGCCTCGACGGCGGCGGCCCGGGCGCGGCCCTCGGCCTCGATACCGGCGGCCAGGGCCACCTGCTTGTCACGCTCGGCCTCGCCCGCGCGGCGGACGGACTCGGCGGACGCCTCGGCGTCCTGCAGCGCGGCCGTCTTGTTCGCCTGGGCGATCGTGGTGCGCTTGAACGCCTCGGCCTCGGTGGCCGCGTTGTTCGCGTCACGGCGGGCGTTGGCGCCCTGGACCTCGGCGTACGCCGTGGCCTCGGCGGGCTTGCGGACCTCGATGTCGAGGCGCTCCTGCTCCACGCGCGCCTTCTCGGCCATGGCCTCGCGCTCCTGCTGGGCCACGAGCCGGTCCTGCTCGGCCCGGGCGAGCTGGCCGGCGGCCTCCGCCTCGGCGTTGGCCCGGTCGGTCTCGGCCTTGATGGTGGCCTTCTTCAGGTCGAGCGCCTTCTGCCGCTCGGCGATCTGCTCGGCGGCCTCGATCACGGCGAACTCCGAGGCCCGGTTGGCCTCCGCCTCGGACACCTCGGCGAGCTGGCGGGCGTTGGCGGCCTCGGCGCGGCCGAGGTTCGCGAGGTAGTCCGACCCCGGCGTCGAGATGTCGGAGATGTTCAGCAGGTCGACCTGGAGGCCCTGCTCCGAGAGGTCCGTCTTGGTCGACTGCACCACGCGGTCGGACAGGCCCTTGCGGTCCGAGATGATCTGCTCGATCGTCATGTCGCCGACGATCGACCGCAGCGAGCCCTCCAGGGACTCCTTGATGATCTCCGTCAGCAGGTGCTGCTGGGACAGGAAGCGCTGTGCGGCGCGCCGCACGCCCTCCTCGTCACCCCGCACCTTGAAGTTGATCGACGCCTTGATGGCGATCTTGATGCGGTTCTTGTCGACGCCCTCGACGGTGATCCCGATCTGGCGCTGCTCCAGCGAGATCGCGAAGCCCTGCTGCAGCACCGGCCACACGAAGGCCCGTCCGCCGACGACGACGCGCTGGCTGGCCGTCTGGGCCTCGGACTTCCCCGCGCCACGGCCCACGACGATCAACGCCTCGTTCGGCGGGACCCGCCGGATGCGGCTCGCGACGAACGCGAGGACGAGGAAGATCGCGAGGACGCCCGCCACGACGGCGATGACGCCGACCAGCTGACCGTTCAGTTCCATGTCGGCTCCTGGGGTGAGTCGGTGTGGACCGGGCCGGCGTGCGGTCCCGGTCGAGGGTGTTCGGGGGTGGGGAGGGGCGTCGGCGTGGTGCGGCTCAGCGCCACACCGGCTCGACCTTCACGCGCGCGCCGTGCTGCTCGACGACGACGATGCGGGTGCCCTGCTCGATCGGCTCGTCGGAGAACGCGAGCCGGGTCTCCAGCTCGGACGCGGCGTCGAGCGACACCTCGCCGTGCCCGCGGTCGACGCCGGACGTCACCGAGCCCTGCGCGCCCACCAGCGAGACGGGCGCGCCGTCGTCGCCGGCCTTGAGGCGCTTGACCAGCACGTTGACCAGGAGGACCACGAGGACCGCGACCACGAGCCCCGCCGGGTAGGCGACCCACGGTTCGAGGCCCCAGGACAGCACCAGCATCCCGGTCGCGCCGAACAGGAGCCCGCCGGCGCCCAGCGAGGTGCCCGAGATGGCGCCGTCCAGCAGGTCGAGGAAGTCGCCCAGCAGGAGCGAGGCGACCGCCAGCCCGAGCCCGAGGAGTCCGATGACGATGAAGACAAGCATCCCGGGTCCGTTCGTGAAGATGTGATAAGTCAGATGTAACGTATCAGGACGGTTATTTACATCTCAGGGCTTTCGCGGGTGAAATTCCCGTGGGTGTGCCCGGCGGCGTCGATCATGGCTGCGCCGCGGCCTGCCGGCGCAGCGTGCGGCTCGCGGCGAGCGTCAGCAGCGCGGCGAACCAGGCCGCGGCGACGGGGACGAGGAAGCCCGCGTCCGCCCCGGCGTCGTCCACGCGCATGCCGGCGACGGACGCGCCGAGCGAGGCGCCGATGCCGATCGACGTGCCCACCCAGGTCAGGGCCTCGGTGAGCTGGTGCCCGGCCACCATGTCCTGCACCAGGCCGTTGCCGGTGATGACGGTGGGGGCGATGGCGAGCCCGGCCACGAACATCGCGGCGGCCAGCGCCCACAGGTTGTGCGCCAGCAGGAAGAGGGAGACGCCCGGTCCGAGGGCCACCATCCCGATCACGAACCGCCGCACGGCAGGGCTGGTGAAGTGCCGTGCGCCGTACGCGAGGCCCGCGACCATCGACCCCAGCGCGAACACCGCGAGCACCAGTCCGGCGGCACCCTTGCTGCCGCGCTCCTCGGCGAACGCGACGGTGACGACCTCCATCGACCCGAAGATCATTCCCATGGCCACGAAGACGAGCACCAGCACCGGCATCCCGGGCACGAGGACGACGGGGCGGTGCCGCACCTCGGTGTCCGGGGGCACGACGGCGGGTTCCGTGGCGCGCTGCACCACGAACAGCAGCCCGCCCGTCAGCGCCGCGACCCCCGCGACCACCAGGGCGGACGGCGCCGCCACCGCGGTCGCGAGCGTCGTGGCCAGCACCGGCCCGACGATGAAGACCAGCTCGTCGACCGACGACTCCAGCGAGTACGCGGTGTGCAGCTTGCGCGGGTCGTCGAGCGCGTGGTTCCAGCGGGCCCGAACCATCGAGCCGTACGAGCCCTGGCTCGCGCCCGCGACCGCGGCGAGCGGCCAGAGCACCCACTCGGGGGCGCCGAGCACCGCGGCCGTGACGAGGCCGCCCAGCCCGGCGACGGACACGAGCAGCGCGGGCAGGAGCACCGTCCGCTGCCCGCGGCGGTCGACCCAGCGGGCGATCTGCGGCGCGACGAACGCCTGCGCCAGGCCCAGCACGGCCGCGACCCGGCCCGCCATGGCGTAGCTGTCGTACAGGCCCTGGACCATGAGCACGGCGCCGATCCCGACCATCGACATCGGGAGCCGGGCCAGCGCGCCGGCCGCGGAGAACTTGAGGGCTCCGGGGGTGCGGAGGACCGCCGCGTAGGGGTTGGAACGGGGTGAGGCAGCGGTCTGTGGCACGCGTCGAGTGTCGCACCGACCACTGACACCGGTGCCGGCACCCGGGCCGGCGCCGGCCACGCACCGGGGCCGCACCCGGGGCTGGCGACCCGCGGGTGCGTGCCGCACGATGGGGCCCATGACAGACGAGCCTCAGGTGAAAGTGGTCGACAACCCCGACGAGTCCCGGTTCGAGGTGAGCGTCGACGGCACCCTGGCCGGCTTCGCCGTCTACGAGAACGACCGGGGCGCCGTGATCTTCGTGCACACCGAGGTCTTCGAGGAGTTCGAGGGTCAGGGGCTCGCTGGTCAGCTCGCGAAGGCCGCCCTCGGCATGGTGCGCGAGGCCGGGAGGACGATCATCCCGCTGTGCCCCTACATCAAGGCCTACGTGCGCAAGCACTCGCCCGAGTACGACGACCTGCTCCGGCATCCGGCCGCGGAGGCGTGAAAGTAAGTTTCACAATCTGCTCCACTGTGCAAACTTCACATCTGGCGCGAGATGTGCAAGAGTTTCCCCACGGCGTCGCCCAGTGGCATTGTTCGTCACCATTGCTGTCGATCCTGTGCGCCGATCGACGCCGGCCAACTTGAGACAACCACATCACAGAGCACCACGGCACCAACCCCCAGCAGCCAGCACCGGAGGTCAAGCACGTGAGGCACCCCGCCCGCCGTGAGGCGACCGAACTGCCCGCCTACGCGCGTACCAGGTCGCTGGAGCAGGACAGGCAGGCGGGGGTGGTGCCGGGGATCGGCCGTCGTGAGTTCCTCACGATGGCGACGGCGGGCACGGCGGCCGCGGCGATCGGTGTCACGATCTCGGCCCTCGACCCGGCCACAGCGCTCGGCGCCCCGGCCATGACCGGCAACGCCTCACCATCGCCGTCGCCGGACCTGGGGCTCAAGCGCGAGCTGCGCGCCATGTGGATCGCCAGCGTCGCCAACATCGACTGGCCGTCGACGAGCGGCCTCGACGCGGACACCCAGAAGGCGGAGTTCCTGCACTGGCTCGACGTGGCGCAGGAGAACCGGCTGAACGCCGTGTTCGTGCAGGTCCGCCCCACGGCCGACGCGTTCTACGACAGCCCCTACGAGCCGTGGTCCAAGTACCTGACGGGCACGCAGGGGCAGGACCCGGGCTACGACCCGCTGGCGTTCATGGTTGAGGAGGCGCACCGGCGCAACATCGAGCTGCACGCCTGGTTCAACCCGTACCGCGTCTCGATCGAGACGGACCTGTCGCAGCTCGTCCCCGAGCACCCGGCGCGGCAGCACGCGGACTGGGTGTGGGAGTACCACGGCCGGCTCTACTTCGACCCGGGCGTCCCCGCCGCGCAGGAGCACATCCAGGAGTCGATCCTGCACGCGGTGGCGAACTACGACGTCGACGGCGTGCACTTCGACGACTACTTCTACCCGTACCCGGTGGACGGCCACGTGCTGCCCGACATCGGCACGTACGAGCTGTACGGCGCGGGCTTCGACACGATCGAGGACTGGCGGCGGCACAACGTCGACCACTTCGTCGAGACGATGAGCGTGCGCATCAAGGAGACCAAGCCCTGGGTCAAGTTCGGGATCAGCCCGTTCGGGATCTGGCGCAACTCCACCACCGACCCGCTCGGCTCGGAGACCGGCGGCCAGGAGTCGTACGACGACCTGTACGCCGACACCCGCAAGTGGGTGCTGGAGGGCTGGCTCGACTACGTCAACCCGCAGGTCTACTGGCAGATCGGGCTGACCGTCGCCGACTACGCGAAGCTCGTGCCGTGGTGGGCCGAGGTCGCCGCGCAGTCGGGCACCCAGCTGTACATCGGCGAGGCCCTCTACAAGGTGACGAGCGGCGTCTTCACCGACCCGGAGGAGCTCACCAACCACCTGGACCTCTGCCGGGAGGTCAGCCGCGACGTCGGGCCGATCCACGGCAACGTCTACTACTCGGCCGTGCACGTGCCCGCCGACCCGCAGGGCGCGATGTCCAAGGTGGTCGCGGACCACTACCAGCACCCGGCGCTCGTGCCTCCGATGCCGCACCTGCCGGCCGACCCGGTGGTCACCCCGGTGCTCACCAAGGCCCGCCGGGTGCCCGACGGCGTCAAGGTCCACGTGGCCGACATCGGCAACAAGAACGCACGGGCCACGTCGTTCGCCGTCTACCGCGTGGCCGGTGCCGCCGACACGGTGGACACGAACGACCCCGCGAACCTCGTGGGCACGTTCCGCGGCGTGAGCGGGCGCGTGCAGTCGTGGCTCGACACCTCGGCCGAGCGCGGCGCCGAGTACACCTACGCCGTCACCGCGCTGGACCGGGTCTGGAACGAGACCGACCCGAGCCAGCCGCGGGTCACCGAGAAGTAGCCGGCCGGGTCAGGTGCGTCGGCGCTCGGCGGACGGGCGTCAGCGCTCGACCGGCAGCCCGGCGCCCGCCCAGGCGACGATGCCGCCGTCGAGGTTCGTCGCCTCGAAGCCGACCGCGTCGTTGAGCCACTGCGTCGCGCGCGCCGAGCGGCCGCCGGAGTGGCAGATGACCAGGACCGGGGCCTCGGCGTCGAGCTCGCCGTACCGCGCGGGCAGGTCGCCCAGCGGGATGTGCACGGCGCCCACGGCGTGGCCGGCGTCCCACTCGTCCTGCTCGCGCACGTCCAGCAGGACGGTGCCGGCGGGGACGGGGGCGGACGGGTCGAGCTCGCTGGGGTGGAGCGACGGGACCTCGGGCTGCATCGGCGGGAACATGCGGCCAGCCTACGACGGCGAGGGTGAGGAGAGGCGTGGGCGGCGACGGACCCGCCCGGTACCTGGCAGTATCGGCTGTATGGATGCGCGTGCCGGAACCCCCGCCCAGCCCAGCGACCTGATCGACGTCGACCAGGTGGTCGGGGCGTACTACGACCTCACCCCGGACCCCGAGGACCCCGGGCAGCAGGTCGCGTTCGGCACGTCCGGGCACCGTGGGTCGAGCCTCGACCACGCCTTCAACGAGGCGCACATCGTCGCGATCACCGCCGCGATCGTGGAGTACCGGCGCGGCCAGGGCACGGACGGACCCCTCTTCATCGGCCGGGACACGCACGCCCTGTCCTACCCGGCCTGGCGGACGGCGCTGGAGGTGCTCGCCGCGGCCGACGTCGACGTCATGGTCGACGCGCGCGACTCCTGGACCCCCACGCCCGCCGTCAGCCAGTCGATCCTGCTGCACAACCAGACCCGGTTCGCCGAGGGCACCCCGGGCCTCGCCGCGCCGGGCGCGGGCCTCGCGGACGGCATCGTGGTGACGCCGTCGCACAACCCGCCGCGCGACGGCGGCTTCAAGTACAACCCGCCGCACGGCGGTCCCGCGGACTCCGACGCGACCGGATGGATCGCCGACCGGGCCAACGAGATCCTGCGCACCGGCGTCGGCCAGGTGAAGCGCGTGCAGCTCGACCAGGCGCTCGCCGCCGAGACCACGCACCGGCACGACTTCCTCTCGACCTACGTGGACGACCTGGCGAACGTGCTCGACCTGGAGGCCATCCGCACGTCCGGCGTGCGCATCGGCGCCGACCCCCTGGGCGGCGCGTCCGTCGAGTACTGGGGCGCGATCGCCGAGCGGTACGACCTCGACCTCACCGTCGTCAACCCGCAGGTCGACCCCCGCTGGGCGTTCATGACGCTGGACTGGGACGGCAAGATCCGCATGGACTGCAGCTCCCCGTACGCGATGGCGTCTCTGGTGCAGCGCATGACGGGTGACGGCCCGGCGCCCTTCGACGTCGCGACCGGCAACGACGCGGACTCCGACCGGCACGGCATCGTCACCGCCGACGGCCTGATGAACCCCAACCACTTCCTCGCCGTGGCGATCGAGTACCTGTACGGCGGCGCGCGTCCCGGCTGGCGTCCCGACGCCGCGATCGGCAAGACGCTCGTGTCTTCGGCGCTCATCGACCGCGTGGCCGGCGGCCTGGACCGCCGCCTCGTGGAGGTCCCCGTCGGCTTCAAGTGGTTCGTCCCGGGCCTGCTGTCCGGCGAGGTCGGCTTCGGCGGCGAGGAGTCGGCGGGCGCGTCGTTCCTCCGCAAGGACGGCCGCGTCTGGTCCACCGACAAGGACGGCCTGCTGCTCGCGCTGCTCGCCTCGGAGATCCTGGCGACCACCGGCCGGTCGCCGTCCGAGCACCACGCCGACCTGGTCGGGCGGTACGGCGAGAGCTGGTACGCCCGGGTCGACGCCGCGGCCACGCGCGAGCAGAAGTCCCGGCTCGGCGCGCTGTCGCCGTCCGACGTCTCGTCCACCACGCTCGCGGGGCAGGAGATCACGGCGAAGCTCACCGAGGCGCCCGGCAACGGCGCGAAGGTGGGCGGGCTCAAGGTCACGACGGCGGACGCGTGGTTCGCCGCGCGGCCCAGCGGCACGGAGGACGTGTACAAGATCTACGCGGAGTCGTTCGTCTCCGCGGAGCACCTCACCGAGGTGCAGGACGCCGCGCGGACCCTGGTCGACGAGGCGCTCGCCTGACGTGTCAGACGTACAGGTCACCCCGGTGACCTGTACGTCTGACACGTGCGGTGCTTAAACGATTCGTGTGGTTCCCCGGGCGGCGGCGTGTTCCTAGCGTCACGCGGGCACGCCCCGGCCTCCCCGGCCGGGGCGGACCCGACGAACGGAGAGCGCCATGTCTCGCCTACGACGACGTAGCCGCACGGCGGCCCTGGCCGCAGCCCTCGCACTCGTGACCACCGGGGCACTGACCGCGGCCACCCTGACGGCGCAGAGCGCCACAGCCGGGGTGACGAGCCTGGGGGTCACCAGCCTTGGCGTCACCAGTCTCGGTGTGACCAGCTTGGGAGTGACGAGCCTGGAGGCTGAACCGGTGGCGGCCACGGAGCTCTACGTGGACCCGACCACCCAGGCGCACGCCGCCTGGGAGGTGGCGGGCGGGACCGACAAGGACCTGCTCGCGAAGATCGCCCTGACGCCCCAGGCCTACTGGGTCGGCAACTGGGCGGACGCCGACCACTCCCGCGCCGAGGTCGCCGACTACACGGGCCGGGCCGCCGCTGCCGGACGGACCGGTGTCCTGACCGTCTACGCCATCCCGGGCCGCGACTGCGGCAACCATTCCGGCGGCGGGGTGCCGGAGAGCGAGTACGCGCGCTGGGTCGACACCGTGGCGGCCGGCATCGAGGGCAGCCCGGTGGTGGTCCTCGAACCGGACGCTCTGGCCCAGCTCGGCGACTGCGACGGCCAGGGCGACCGGGTCGGGTACCTGCGGTACGCCGCGGCGGCGCTGACCGACGCCGGCGCGCGGGTCTACGTCGACGCCGGCCACTCGGGCTGGCTGAGCCCGGGGGAGGCCGCGCGGCGGCTCCAGCTCGTCGGCTTCTCGGACGCCGTCGGCTTCGCGCTGAACACGTCGAACTACCAGACGACGGCGGCCACCCAGGCCTATGCCGAGCAGGTGTCGGCGCAGGTGGGCGGGCGTCCGTACGTGATCGACACGTCCCGCAACGGCAACGGGTCCAACGGGGAGTGGTGCAACCCCCGCGGCCGCGCGCTCGGTGAGCAGCCGCGGTTCGTCGACGACGCGACGTCGCTCGACGCGCTCCTGTGGGTCAAGCTCCCCGGCGAGTCGGACGGCGCGTGCAACGGCGGGCCGGCGGCCGGGGCGTGGTGGCAGGAGGTCGCGCTGGAGCTGGCGGCCAACGCGAGCTGGTGATCAGTCGGCGTTCGTCACCAGGAGGTTGACGAGCTGGCTCAGGACGGCGGCGCCCGGGGTGGCGTCGCCGTCCTCCCGTTCGGGGCTGGCGACGACGGCGGCCCGGGCGGACGACTCGTACACGCTGAGCAGCAGGTCCACGGCGGTGCGCTCGTCGACGGTGAACCGCAGGCCGAAGTCCCGCAGGATGCGCCCGATCGCCGCGCCGAGCTCGGTGCGCAGGGTCTGCTCCTGGGCCAGGAACGGCTCGCCGACGGCGGGGTCGCGCATGGCGAGCAGCTCCAGCTCGGCGCGCATCAGCGCCCACTGCCGGGCGTCCCCGGCATCGGTGACCACCACCGAGAGGATGGTCTGGATCGCGTCGTGGTCCACGGCGCCGCAGCGGACGACGTCCGGCTCCAGCTCCTTGCCCACCGACTCCAGCGAGACGAGCTGCCGGCGCATCGCCCGCTCGGCGAGCGCGAGGAACAGCTCCTCCTTGCTGCTGAAGTTCGAGTAGAAGGCGCCGCGGCTGAAGCCCGCCGCCTCGCAGACGGCCTCGATCGACGCGCCGTGGATGCCGTGCTGCGCGAAGACGGTGAAGGCGGCGTCGAGCAGACGCTCGCGCGTCCGTTCACGTCGGGGGGTCAGTGCCGTGGCGAACGCGCGCTCGACGGGCGACTCCGAGCCGACGTCGCCGGCGGGTTCGGTGGTCACATCAGCTCCTCAGATGGCGGATGTCCCAGCCTATCAATACATCCGTGTATCCGATGCATCCGTGTATCGGATACAGTGGTGCATCGAACGTCCCCTCATCGGTTCCCGCCTCGCTCAGGAGTGTGCGTGTCCTCCGTCCTCTACTCGCTCGGCCGCTGGGCCGTCCGCGCCCGCCGGCTCGTCGTAGCCATGTGGGTCGTGGCACTCGTCCTCGTGGGCGGTGCGGCCGGCCTGCTGCAACAAGGTCTCGACAACCAGGTGTCCATCCCCGGCACCGAGTCCCAGGAGGCGCTCGACCGGCTGGCGGCGACCTTCCCGCAGGTCAGTGGCGCTTCCGCCCAGGTGATCGTGGTCGCGCCCGACGGCGGGACCATCAACGACGACGCGATGCGCGCCGCCATCGAGGACGGCGTCGAGGACCTCGGCGACGTCTCCCAGGTCGAGGTCGTCACCTCGCCCTACGACGACCTCATGCCGGCCTCGGTCTCCGACGACGACCGCGCCACGCTGCTGACGATCCAGCTCGACGGCGACCAGGGCTCCATCACCGACGAGACCAAGGACGCGCTGGGCGTCGAGACCGAGGCGCTGGCGCAGGCCCTGCCCGCGGGCGCCGAGGCGCACCTCGGCGGCCAGCTCTTCTCCTCGAAGTTCCCCGAGATGACGCTCACCGAGGGGATCGGCCTGCTGGTCGCGCTCGTGGTGCTCGTGCTGACCCTCGGCTCCCTCGTGGCCGCCGGCCTCCCGCTGCTCAACGCGCTGCTCGGCGTCGGCGCCTCGATGGGCCTGCTGTTCGCCGCCACGGTGCTCGGCCCCATCAACTCGACCACCCCGATGCTGGCGGTGATGCTGGGCCTGGCGGTCGGTATCGACTACGCCCTGTTCATCGTCTCGCGACACCGGGAGCAGCTCGGCAAGGGCCTCGACGTGCACGAGTCGATCGCGCGGGCCACGGCCACGGCCGGCTCGGCCGTCGTGTTCGCGGGCCTGACCGTGATGATCGCGCTGGTCGGCCTGGGTGTGGCGGGCATCCCGTTCCTCACCATCATGGGCGTCGCGGCGGCGGTCACCGTGGGCGTCACCGTGCTCGTCTCGCTGACCCTGCTGCCCGCGCTGCTCGGCATGGCGGGCGAGCGGCTGCGTCCCCGGCCGTCGCGCAAGGAGCGGCGTGCTGCCGCCCGCGCGGCGGCGGCCGCGGTCGAGGCCTCGCAGGGCACCCCCGCCCAGGACGACCTCGAGGCGACCCGCACGCGCGTCGCCGTCGTGGCGCCGCCCGAGGAGAAGCCGAACCGCTTCTTCGCCGGGTGGGTGCGTGCGGTGACCAAGGTCCCGGCCCTGACCGTGGTGCTGGTCATCGCCGGCATGGGTGCGCTGAGCTACCCGGCGCTCGACCTGCGCCTCGCGCTCCCGGACGCGGGCGTGATGGCCGAGGACGACCCGGCGCGCGTCACGTACGACCTGGTCTCCGAGAACTTCGGGGACGGGTTCAACGGTCCGCTCATCGTGACCGGCTCCATCGTGACCAGCACCGACCCGGTGGCGCTCATGGACCAGATCGGCGACGAGATCGCCGACCTGCCGGGCGTGGCCGACGTGCCGCTCTCGACGCCCAACGAGTCCGCGGACACCGGCATCATCCAGGTGGTGCCCGAAGGCGGTCCGACGTCGGCCGAGACCGAGGCCCTGGTGCGCGAGATCCGCTCGCTGCACGACCACTTCCTCGACGAGTACGGGGTGGACCTGGCCGTCACCGGCTTCACCGCGGTGGGCATCGACGTGTCCGACAAGCTCGGCAACGCGCTGCTGCCCTTCGCCCTGGTGGTCGTGGGCCTGTCGCTGATCCTGCTCACGATGGTCTTCCGCTCGATCGCGGTGCCGATCAAGGCGACGATCGGCTACCTCTTCTCCGTCGGCGCCGCGTTCGGCGTGGTCTCGCTCGTGTTCGAGCACGGCGTCCTCGCCGAGGCGCTCAACGTGACCCGGACCGGGCCGGTGATCAGCTTCATGCCGATCGTGCTCATGGGCATCCTGTTCGGCCTCGCGATGGACTACGAGGTGTTCCTCGTGTCCCGCATGCGCGAGGACTACGTGCACGGTGGCAGCGCGAAGCACGCCATCTCCACCGGGTTCCAGGGCTCGGCCAAGGTCGTCACCGCGGCGGCGATCATCATGATCGCGGTCTTCGTGGCCTTCGTGCCGCACGGCGACATGAACCTCAAGCCGATCGCGCTCGGACTGGCGGTCGGTGTGGCCGTGGACGCCTTCGTGGTGCGCATGGTCTTCGTGCCGGCGGTGCTCGCACTGCTGGGCGAGAAGGCCTGGTACATGCCGAAGTGGCTCGACAAGGTGCTGCCCTCGTTCGACGTCGAGGGCGAGGGCCTGACCCGCGAGCTGTCGCTGACGGAGTGGCCCGAGCCGGGTGCGACCGACTCGGTCGCGGCCGGGGACCTCGAGGTGCACGGCGCGTCCGGCACTATCGTCGGCCCCGTGAGCGTCCGGGTGCCCGACGGCGGCACGCTGCTCGTCCACGGCGACGCGACCGCACCGGTCAGCGCCTTCCTGCTGGCCGTCGCCGGCCGGATCAAGGTGTCGGGCGGCGTGGCCAAGACCGCGGGTCTGGTCCTGCCCGAGCGGGCCTCGTCGGTGCGGCGCCTGGTCGCGGTGGTCGACTCCGCGGCCGAGGACGGACGTCCCGCCGCGGCGGTCCGCCGGGCCCTCGGCGACAAGCCGAAGGTGCTCGTCGTGGACGGCACCGAGACCGTGGGCGACCTCGCGGCGCGGGCCGAGCTGGCGCAGGCCGTCGCCGGTGCCCAGGCCGCGGGTGTCGCGGTGCTGCTGGGCTCGACCGGCTTCGCCGCGACCGACCTGGCGCCCGCCGGTACCCCGGTACTGGACGTGACCCCTGGCGAGAGGGCTGGCGCCGGCGCCCACCTCGCCACCGATACAGACGTGACCGAGCAGGAGGTGCGGGCATGACGACCGCGAACAAGTGGCTGCGGCCCGAGCCGTTCCGTAACCCGTGGCGCGCCGTGGCCGTGGCGCTCCTTCCCCTGATGATCCTGGGCCTGCTCATCTCGGCCCTGTGGAACCCGCAGGACCGGCTCGACACCGTCAAGGCCGCGATCGTGAACCTCGACGAGCCCGTGACGGTCGAGGGCCAGATGGTGCCGCTCGGGCGCCAGCTCGCCGCGGGCCTCGTGAGCGGCGGCGAGACGGCCGACGCCGCGGCGGGTGAGGCGGCGGCGATCCCGGCGTCCGACGCGAGCTACGACTGGGAGATCTCCGACGAGCAGTCGGCCGCCGACGGCCTGGCCGACGGCACCTACGCCGCGGTCATCACCATCCCGGAGGACTTCTCGGCGGCCGCCACGTCCTTCGGCGGGGACGACCCGGCGAAGGCGGAGCAGGCGACCATCGACGTCGCCACCGCCCCTGACGGCCGCGTGCTCGACGACGCCCTCGCGCAGGTGGTGGCGCAGACCGCCACCGGCGTGCTCAGCAGCACCCTCACCGAGACCTACGTGGACAACGTGCTCGTCGGCTTCTCCACCCTCTCCGAGGAGCTGGGCAAGGCCGCCGACGGCGCCGACCAGCTCGCCGACGGCGCGACCGAGGCGGGCAAGGGCGCGAAGCAGCTCGCGGACGGCGCGCAGCAGACCTCCGACGGCGTGTCGGGGCTCGGCGACGGCGTGTCCGGCCTGGCCGGCGGCGCCGGGACCTGGGCCTCGGGTGCCGGGCAGTGGGCTGCCGGTGCGGACCAGACAGCGGCGGGCGTGTCCGGGTTGGCCTCGGGCGCATCCGAGCTGGCGAGCGGCGCGGACCAGGTCGCCTCCGGCGTGGGTCAGAGCTCTGCCGGGGCTGCGGGCCTGGCGGACGGCGCTGGCGAGCTCGCCAAGGGGGCCTCGGGACTCTCGGACGGCGCTGCCGAGCTTGCCGGTGGGACCAGCCAGCTCGCCGCGGGTGCGAAGAAGGCTGCTGACGGTACGCAGGTGCTTGCCGGGAGCGCGGCCGACGCGTCGGACGGCGCCGTCGCCCTGTTCACGGAGACCGCGAAGGTTTGCGCGAACCCGGCGCTTGCGCTCCAGGTCCCGGAGCTGTGCGCCGCGATGGCCGAGCACAGCGACCTCCCGGTCGATGCCGGCACCGTCGAGTACGGGCTCAACGCGCTGTCCGACAAGAACAGCCCGGAGAGTCTCTACGGCCTCGCTGCGGGGGCCTCGGAGCTTTCGGGGGGCGCGGACGAACTCGCCGCCGGTGCTGACGGGCTCGCGGTGGGTGTGAACAAGGTCGCCACCGGCAACAAGCAGCTCGCCGGCGGTCTCGGCGAGCTGGAGGACGGCGCGACCCAGCTCGCGGGCGGTCTCGGTGAGCTGTCCAACGGCGCCGACCAGGCGGCCGGCGGCGTCAGCGCACTGTCCGCGGGCGCTCGTGAGCTCTCGGGCGGCGCGGGCGGCATCGCGTCGGGTGCCACCCAGCTCGCCGACGGCGCCGGCCAGCTCGAGACGGGTACCGACCAGCTCGCGACCGGTGTGGGCGGCCTGGCCGACGGCGTCGGCGAGCTGGCCGGCGGCGCGACGGAGCTCTCGGACGGCCTGGGTCAGGCGACCGAGGAGATCCCGTCGTACACGGAGCAGGAGCGCAAGTCCCTGGCCTCCGTGGTGGCCGACCCGGTCGCGACCGACGGTGAGGTCACGGACCTCAACACCGGCACGACCGGCCCGATGTTCGCGGTGCTGGCGCTCTGGCTCGGCGCGCTCGCGCTGATGATCGTCTTCCCGCCGGTCCCGCTGCGGGCTCGCGGCTCGACGCGCGGTGCCTTCCGCCTCACGCTCGGGACGTTCGCGGTCCCGGCCGCGATCGGCCTGGTCACCGGCCTCGCGACGGGCGCGATCCTGGCCGGGATCGAGGACCTGGGCGTCGGCGGCTGGGTCGCGACCATGGGCTTCGGCGCGCTGATCTCGGTCGCGTTCGTCGCCGTCAACCAGGCGCTCGCCGCGGCGCTCGGGCACGTCGGCCGGGGCATCAGCCTCCTGATCGCGGTGCTCGTCATCGCGACCGGTGTGGTGTCGACCGTGCCGGGCGTCCTGGAGGGGCTGGCAGGGTTCCTGCCGGTGGGTCTGAGCATCGTCGGCCTCGTCCGGCTCACCGAGCCCGGCACGGGCGGGATCGCGATGGCGACCGCGGCGGTGGTCCTCTGGGCCCTCGCGGGGCTGGTCGTCACGACGCTGATGGTCGCGCGCGAGCGCACCGTCCGGGTCGCGGAGCTCCTCCGCACCGCCTGACCCCCTACCGCTGAGCCCGACCCCCACCGCTGAGTGCGGGATGTTCGCCCTTCCAGACCGCTGGAAAGGGCGAACATCCCGCACTCAGCTGTGTTCCGGCTGGACGCGGCGGAGGCGGCCCGCCGTGTCCGGCCACGGCACGTGCACCGCCTGCAGCGGGACCAGGGCCTTCGCCAGGAAGGCGTCCCGGAGCACGATGCCGGCGGGGGAGAGCTCGCTGATCGCGAGCTCGGGGCCCGCGCCGTCGAGCAGCCAGTGCTCCGCGAGCTCCCGCAGGCCGCGGTCGAGCACGATCTCCTCGGCGGCGTGGTAGTCCTGCACGTCGCCGACGGCGTGGCCGAGGCGGTTGCGGGGGAGCACGGTGGCGTAGTCCTCGGTCACCGGTTCGAGGTAACCGACGGTCTCGCCGTCCTCCCGCGTGACCGCGAGCCAGGTGTCGACGGGGGCTGTCTCCGGCATCGTCATGGCCCGACCCTAGGGTCGGTCACCGAGCCCGCGCCCGCTGTTTTCCTGGCCCGCGGCCACGGCAACCTCAGGCCAGGTCGGACTTCCGGATCAGCCCGTGCACGCCGACCGTCCGGTCCACGACCTGCGAGACGGCGAAGTCGGCCGCCGCGGAGAGGTAGGCGTACGCGACCGCCCGGTCCAGGCCGTGGTCGTGCTCCAGGAAGTCGAGGGCGTTCACAACGGCCCGGCGCATCGCGACGTCGAGGTCGCTGAGCTGGCCGCCCACCGCGCCGTCGGGGTCGGACAGGCCGATCGGAATCCAGGCGTCCGCCGTCTCGGCGAAGGGGTACGAGTACGCGACCGACGGCGCGTCGCCGGAGCCCGGCTTGCAGACGGTGAGCCGGAACGTGCCGCGCAGCGAGCCCTCCATCGCGGTGAGCGCCACCTCGCCGTCGCCCATCGCCATGTGCGGGTCGCCGACGTAGAACAGCGCGCCCTCGGCGCTGACCGGCAGGTAGAAGGTCGAACCGGCACCCAGGTGGCTGATGTCGATGTTGCCGCCGCCCAGCGTGGGCGGGATCGAGTTGGCCTCCGGTGAGGTGAGGTTCGTCGTCTCCGCGTAGGCGACGCCCATCATCCCGAAGAACGTGCGGAGCGGGAACCGCACCCGTCCCCGGCCGGAACCCATGGTCGCGTGGTCGCCCCGCACCTCGGCGAACACGGACACGTTGCCGTACTCGGTCGGGATGCCGGAGTCCCGGCCGTCGGTCGCGACGGGCGGCATCACCTCGTCGAGCGTGATCCCCGCGGGGGCGCCTGCGGCCGTCGCCGCCAGGGCGCCCTTGCCGTGCCGCGACGACACGACGCCGTACGGCACGCGCGGCGTGGCCTCCAGCGTCTCGATCTTCAGCACGTCGCCTGGTTCGGCCCCCTCCACGAAGACGGGCCCGGTCACGACGTGCGGCCCGTCGACGTCGAAGTTCCGCGCCGTCCGGGAGTACCCGGCGGCGATCGCGACGGCGTCGTCGAGCACCTCGCGGCGTCGCACGCCGTGCTCGGCGAAGTATCCGACCGGGTCGCGGCCCTGGTCCTCGAGGATGCCCTCGTGGGAGACGGAGTCGATCGTGATCGTCCGACCGGAGCGGACCCGCGTCACGGCGTCGGCGTGCACCGACGGGACGTAGCCCCACAGGACGTCGTCCGTGTCGGAGCCCAGGTAGACGTCGCCGCGGATGCGGCCCTTGCCGGGCTGGAGGATGCCGGAGTACCGCCCGGAACCGCGCCCGGCGCCTGCGCCGTGAGCCGCCCCCGCGCCGCGGACGGCCTGTGCGGCCGAGCCCGACGTCGGGCTCCCGGCCGCCGCGGGCACCGCCGCTCCGGCGGCGAGTGCGGATCCCGCCCCCACGCCCAGTGCGGCCTGCAGGAACCGGCGCCTGCCGAGTGTCGCGACCAGCGTCTGCGCCGCGGTCCGTCCTTCGAGATGTCCGCCTTGATGTCCGCGAGGTGTCACGGGTCCACGCTCCTTCGGTCGGGCGCGCGATCGGGCACCGCGCGAGCCTGACGCTAGAAAGCGGAGATTTCGCCCGGATGTGCGGGCCGTTACGACGGGACCGACCTGTCCGCTGAGAGGCTCTCCTTCGAGACCTAAGTTTCTCCGCTTTGGTTGGCCCGAGAGCGAAGAAACTTAGGTCTCGAAGGAGATGTCTCCCGCCAGGCTCGGTCGGTCCCGGCGTAACGGCCCCGGCCCTGCTCCGGTCCCGGACTGGGCCTCGGCGGCGCGCTGTCAGTCGAAGTAGCGCTCCACGTCGACCGGGCCGCCCTGGGCGGCGAACTCCTCGTGGACGGCGGCCCGTAGCCCGGCGTCGGACAGGTAGTCCAGGGCGGTCGCCGCGAGCCCGGCGGCGCTGTCGACGGCGGCCGAGACCGCCGCGGGGGTCGCTGCTGCAGCCGCGAACTCGGCGGTGTGCAGTGCGACGTCGGGCCCCGAGACCTGCACGAGCGGGTGGATGCCGGGGATGCGGAACGAGACGTTGCCGAAGTCGGTGGACGCCGCGAGCGTCTCCGAGAGCACGCCGAAGGGCAGCGGGTCGCGCCCGCGGCGGTGCTGGGCCGTGACCCAGCGGCGGGTCAGAGCCTCGTTGGTCCGCACGGGGAGGCTCGGGTGCGCGCCGTCGTCCCAGGCGATCTCCACCTCGGTGCCGGTCATGAGTGCCGCGCCGCGTGCGATGTCGTCGAGACGACGCGAGAGGTCACGGAGGGTGTCGGGGTACTTGGACCGCGCGTAGAGGTGCACCACCGCGCGCTCCGTGATGATGCTCGGCCGGGTGCCGCCCTCGGCGATCGTCGCGTGCACGCGGTCGACCGGCGGCATCTGCTGCCGCAGCAGGCCGATGCCCTGGTACGCGAGGGTGGCGGCGTCCAGCGCGTTGCGGCCCATGTACGGCTGGGCCGAGGCGTGCGCGGGCCGGCCGGTGAAGGTCCAGGTCAGCAGACGGCGGCCCAGCCACACCTGGTCCGCGACGTCGAGCCCGTACGGGTGCACCATGATCGCCGCGTCGATTCCCTCCAACGCCCCGTTCCGGGCCAGGACCTCCTTGCCGGAGTGTCCCTCCTCGGCGGGGGTCCCGAGCAGGACGACGCGACCCGCCGGGAGCGGGCGACCCGCCGACCCGAGGACCTGGTGCAGCGCGAGGAACGCGCCGACGCCGGCCGCCGCGATGACGTTGTGGCCGCACGCATGGCCGATGCCGGGCAGCGCGTCGTACTCGGCGCAGATGGCGATCGTCGGGCCGGCGGGGTCGCCGAACTCGGCCCGGAACGCCGTCGGCACCCCGTGGACGCCCAGCTCCGCCTCGACGCCGTGCCGGGCGAGCACCTCCACGAGCGTCGCCGCGCTGCGGTGCTCCTCGAAGGCGGGCTCAGGATGCTCGTGCAGCCTGCGGACGATCTCCGCGAGCTCGGGTTCGAGGCCCTCCGCCGCCCGCTCGACGGCGGTGATCAGGTCGGCGGGCGCCCCGCCGTCGTCGTCCGGACCCGCGTCGGCGGCCTGACCCGCGGGTGCCGCACCGGCCAGGGCGGCCCGCCGTCCGGCGGTCTCGGCGACCAGGTGGTCGAGGTACGCGGTGCTCGGCGGGGTGGGGCGGTTCATGCGCTCCATCGTATGGAGCGCGGACCGGCCCACCTGGTCCATCTCGCCCAAACGGAACGCCCGGCCTGTTTGCGCGAGGTCTGACTCGCGCAAACAGGCCGGGCGTTCCGCTCGGCGCATTCGGCTTCAGGCTCTACCTATGTGGCCTGAGGCTGCGGTTCCGCTCCGGGCGAGTGCCTCGTTCCTCGGCCCCCACCTGCGCTGCACCTCCGCCTCAGTCCAGGTAGTCCTTGACCAGCTGCTCCGCCAGCCCCGTGTACGTCGCCGGGGTCAGGGCGGCGAGGCGGGCGGCGACGTCGTCCGGCAGGCCGAGGCCCGCGACGAACTCGCGCATGCGCGCGCCGTCCACGCGCTGGCCGCGCGTGAGGTCCTTGAGACGCTCGTACGGGTTCTCCATGCCGGGCACGCCCGCGACCGACGCCGCGCGCATCGCGGACTGGACGGGCTCGCCCAGCACCTCCCAGTTTGCGTCGAGGTCCTCGCGCAGCAGCGTCTCGTTCACGGCGAGTCGGTCCAGGCCGCGCGCCACGTTGTCGATCGCGAGCAGGCTGTGCCCGAACGCCGGCCCGATGTTGCGCTGCGTCGTCGAGTCGGTGAGGTCGCGCTGCAGGCGGCTGGTCACGAGCGTCGCCGAGAGGGTGTCCAGGAGCGAGCACGAGATCTCGAGGTTGGCCTCGGCGTTCTCGAACCGGATCGGGTTCACCTTGTGCGGCATCGTGGACGAGCCCGTGGCGCCCGCGACCGGGATCTGCGTGAAGAACCCGAGCGAGATGTACGTCCACACGTCCGTCGCCAGGTTGTGCAGGATGCGGTTGAAGCGGGCGACGTCGGAGTAGACCTCGGCCTGCCAGTCGTGCGACTCGATCTGCGTGGTCAGCGGGTTCCAGTCCAGGCCGAGACCCTCGACGAACGCCTTCGACACCGCGGGCCAGTCCGCCGTCGGGACGGCGACGACGTGGGCACCGTAGGTGCCGGTGGCGCCGTTCAGCTTGCCCAGGAACTCGGCCCCCTCGACGCGCCGGAGCTGACGTCGCAGGCGGTGCGCCAGCACGGCGAGCTCCTTGCCCAGGGTCGACGGCGTCGCGGGCTGGCCGTGCGTGCGGCTGAGCAGGGGCGCGGCGGCGTGCTCGCGTGCCATGCCGGCGAGCTGGTCGACGACGGCGGTCGCGGCCGGCAGCCAGACGTCCCGCACCGCGCCCCGCACCATCAGGGCGTACGACAGGTTGTTGATGTCCTCGCTGGTGCAGGCGAAGTGCACCAGCTCGCTGGCGGCGGGGAGGCTCGTCTCGCCGAGCGTCTCGGGCGCCGCGGCGATGCGCCGCTTGATGAAGTACTCGACGGCCTTGACATCGTGCACCGTCTCGCGCTCGATCTCGGCCAGCTCGGCGATCTCGTCCGCGCCGAACGTCGCGGGGATCGCGCGGAGGTAGTCGACCTCCTGCTGCGACAGCGTCGGAGCCCCCGGCACGACCGGCGCCTCGACGCCCTCCGCACCGTTGCACAGCGTGATGAGCCACTCCACCTCGACGTGGATGCGCTCGCGGTTCAGTGCGGCCTCGCTCAGGTGGTCCACGAGCGGCGCGACGGCCTTGCGGTACCGGCCGTCGAGCGGGCCGAGCGCGATGGCCGGGCTCACCTCCGCGAGCGCGACGCGGGTGACGGCGCCGGCGGAGTCGGCAGGGCTGGCAGCAGGGGCGGTGGTCTCAGGCACGTGCTCCATTCTCCCACGGGCCCGTCTTCGGGCCGCCTCGTTGTCCACAGGCATGGCGTGATGCTGTGCGACCGATCGGCACACCGGTCGGGAGAGACCCTCCCGACGGCGTCCCGCGGGAGCGAGCCCGACCACAGGTGGCCGTTCGGGCCGTCCGTGCACAGACGCCCCTGGCGGCCCGACGCCGGACCACAGGCCCTGCGTAACGTCATCGGGACACGTGACCGGTCGACCCAGGGAGTGCGAGCGCCGATGAACAGAGACCGGCCATGAGCGGCCCGTCGTGCTTCCCCGTCCCGGAGAGCGCCGTGCCCGCGCTCCTGCGGGCCGCGGACCTGGTGGACGGGGCGGTGGTGGGGGTACGGGCCGCGGCCGAGGTCGAGTGGTGTGCCCGTGCGGCGGAGCTGTACCGGGTGGCGGTCGGCGACGTGGCGCGTGCTCTGGTCCAGGACCGGGCCGTGCTGGAGGGGGCCCTACGGCTCGCGTACGGCGGGTGGGTGCGGTGAGCGGGGGACCCTGGCGGCCCGAGGACACGGTCACGGTCTACGGCGGGAAGGGCGCGTCGGCCGTCGAGACGGCGTCCGTGCGGCGTGCCGCCGCACTGCTGGCCCGCGCGGCGGACGACCTGCGGGCGGCCGCGCTGTGCTGCCTCGGGGTGAGCCGTGACCTCGCGGTCGTCCCGGGCGGTGCGGCCGGGCCGTGGGAGCCGCTCGGCCCCGCGGGAGCAGCGCTCGCCCCGCAGACCCTCGCCCTGGACGCCGCCCGACACCTCACCGACCGGGCCGACCTCTGCGACCTGCTCGGCTGGCGGCTGCTCCGCGCGGCCGGCCTGTACGAGGAGGCCGAGTCGACGGCGGAACGCCTGGTCGGCGGGCTCGTCACGGCGTGGGCGTTCGGCACCGGGGCGGCGTTCGGCGTCCTGGGCTGGGCAGGACTGGCGGGGATCGGCGTCGTGGGTGGTGCGGAGGTGGGCGCGCGTCTGGTCGGCAGCGGGCTCGCCGGGGGCCTCCCGTCGGCACTCACCGGCCGGCTCGGGTCCGGTCTCACGCGCGGCCTGTCCCCGTACTCGGACGAGGCGGTCACCGGCCTGGGCGGCGGCGTCGCGCTGGCCCGGCCCGGCCTCGCCGGGGGCAGACCGGGCGTGGAGGGCGCCGCCGGTGTGCTCGCGCACGTGGCCCGCGAGACGCCTCTGCTCGGCAACGACGACGCCGGCGTCCGGCTGGCCCGGCTCGGCCCCGGGGACTTCGCCCACGGCGCGGTCCCGGCGTGGTCCACGAGCGGGGCCGGGTCGGTGCAGGAGGCGCTGGCCCGGGTCGACGACCTCTACCCGGGCACGGGCGGCGCCCCCGCGGCCACGATCGCCGTCCAGCGGGTCACGGGCGCCGACGGCGGGGTGTCCTGGACGGTGCTGGTCCCGGGCACCCAGTCCGCCCTGCCCGCGGACCACCCCTGGGACGGCCGGACCGACCTCGAGCTGGTCGCGGGCCAGGCCGACGGCGCCACGGCGGCGATCGAGGACGCGCTGGCGGACTCCGGCGTCGGACCCGACGAGCCCGTGACCCTCGTGGGGCACAGCCTCGGCGGGATCGCCGCCGCCGCGCTCGTCTCGCGGGCGGGTTTCACCGAGCGGTACCGGGTCGGCGGGCTGGTCACAGCCGGCGCGCCGACGGGCCTGCTGAACACGCCGCCCGGCGTCCCGGTGCTGCACCTGGAGACGCCGGAGGAGCTCGTCTCGAACACCGACGGCCGGTCCGCCGCGGAGAACCCGCGCACACGCGACCGCGTCACCGTGGTCCGGTCGCTGCGGGACTCGGTCGCTGTGGGCGACCGGGCGGCGTCGGGCAGCCTGCCGCAGGCGCACGCGGTCGCCACGCACGTCCGCACGCTCGACCTGGCCCTCGCCTCGGGCGACCCCCGGGTGGTTGGCGCGGCCGACCGGATCGGCGCCCGGCTGACCGGCCCGGAGGTGAGCACCGTGTTCTACCGGGCCGAACGCGCGGGCACGTGACCCGGATCAGGCCGTGACCCGGGTCAGCCCCGGCTCACTCCGAGATCCGCTTGGGCAGCACCGCCAGCAGGATGGTCTGCACCACGGAGATCACGATCGCCGCCAGCACGAACCACCAGAAGCCGCCGTTGATCTCCAGGCCCCAGTTCGGGGTGTCGGAGAACCAGGACTGGTTCGTGATGAGCGTCGTGATCCACAGCATCAGCGCGTTGATGAGCACCGACACCAGACCGAGGGTCAGGATGTAGAGCGGCAGCGAGATGAGCTGGACGATCGGCTTCACGATCATGTGGACGAGTCCGTAGACCACGGCGACCACGATGACGGCGAGGATCGTGCCGAGCGTGGTCCCGTTGCTCACGACATCCATGTGGGACCCGAGGATCAGGGACGACAGCGCGATGGCCAGTGCGGTGATGAGGATCTGCGCGACGAGCTTCATCCGGTCATCGTGGCATGCTGACCCTCGTGGAAGAAGCATTCGTACCGCTCCGCGCCGCCGTGTCGGCCCTCCCCGCCTACGTCCCCGGAGCGCGCGCCGGCGCCGGTGCCCAGGTGTGGAAGCTCTCGTCCAACGAGAACCCCTACCCGCCGCTGCCGTCCGTGCTGGAGGCGATCGCGCGGGGCGCGACCGAGGTCAACCGGTACCCGGACATGTATGCCGGCGAGCTCGTCGAGGCGCTCGCGGCCCACACCGGCGTGGTCGCGGAGAACGTCGTCGTCGGCAACGGCTCGGTCGCGGTGCTCGCGCACGTGCTGCAGGCCGTCGTCGAGCACGGTGACGAGGTCGTCTTCCCGTGGCGCTCCTTCGAGGCGTACCCGATCGCGGTCGCCGTCGCGGGCGGCAAGGCCGTCACCGTCCCGGTCCAGGAGGGCACGGGCCGGCTCGACCTCCCCGCGATGGCCGCGGCCGTCACGCCCGCCACCCGCGTGGTCCTGGTCTGCACGCCGAACAACCCGACCGGCCCCGCCGTGCACGCCGACGAGCTGGAGACGTTCCTCGCCGCGGTGCCCCGGGACGTGCTCGTCGTCGTGGACGAGGCCTACCTGGAGTTCGTCCGCGACCCCCGCGTGGCCGACGGCGTCGACCTGCTGCGCCGGCACCCGAACGTGGTGCTGCTGCGCACCCTGTCCAAGGCCTACGGGCTGGCGGGCCTGCGGGTCGGCTACGCGGTCGCGGAGCCCCGGCTGGCCGCGGGCATCCGAGCGGTGTCCACGCCGTTCGGCGTCTCGCACATCGCGCAGGTCGCGGCGCTGGCGTCGCTGGCGCCCGCCGCGCAGGGCGAGCTGCTGGAGCGCGTGGACGCGCTGATCACCGAGCGCACCCGGGTCACCGGGGCGCTGCGCGAGCAGGGCTGGGCGCTTCCCGACACGCAGGCCAACTTCGTCTGGTTCGGGCTCGGCGAGCCGACGGCGCAGCGTGCCGCCGAGGCGAGCGGCGGCGGCGTCCTGGTCCGTCCCTTCGCGGGCGACGGGCTCCGCGTGACCATCGGCGAGACCGAGGCCAACGACGCGTTCCTCCGCATAGCGGCCACCTGGCGCTGACGGACGGTCCCCGACGGACGGTCCCCGACGGACGGCGCCGCCCGGCTCAGCCGATCATCGCGTCCGCCAGCACGCCGTCCCGTGCCGTCCAGGCGGGCGCGGCGCCCACCAGGGAGTCGAGGCGCTCGAGCCGGCGGGCCGAGTCGGCGTCGGCGGGAGTGAGCACGACCATCCGCTCACCCCGGTCGCGGTCGAGCCACAGACCCTGGAAGACGGTATCGAGCCTGCCCACCCGGGAGGACAGGTAGCGACGCAGTTGTCCGGGCCGGTCGCCCCGCACCTCGTGCTCGTCCCAGTACCGCACGAACTCCGGCGAGTGCTCGCGCAGGCCGCCCAGCAGTCCGCTCCACCTCGGGTGCTGCCGGAACTCGGCCTCCCGCGCGCGGAGGCGTCCGGCGAGGTCACGGAGCACCACCTCGGGCTCCACGAGGCTGTCGCGCCACTCGTCGTTCATGAACAGGAGCCAGGCGCAGTTCCGGTCGACGGGATCCACCGAGTCGAGGTCGCCGAACAGGAACCGGTAGCTGCGGTTGGCCGCGACCAGGTCGTACGTCGCGGTCTGGATCGCGGCGGGGAAGGGCAGCAGCCGCTCCAGCAGGGCGATGTGCTCGGGGCGCACCTCCATCAGCGGGTTCGGCGCGTCAGCCCCGGGGTCGGCCGCTCGGCCGGCCAGGAGCATGAGGTGCCGGCGCTCCTCGGGACGCAGGCGCAGCGTCCGCGCGACGGCGTCGAGCACCTGGTCCGACGGGTGGGGCGCCCGCCCCTGCTCGAGCCACGTGTACCAGGTGACACCCACCCCGGCGAGCTGCGCCACCTCCTCGCGGCGCAGACCAGGGGTCCGGCGCCGGCCGGCGTGCGGCAGCCCGACGTCGGCCGGCGTCACACGCCCGCGGCGCTCCCGTAGGAAGGCGCCGAGCGCCTTGTGGTCCGGTGCGGTACTCGTCACCCGACCAGTGTCACCCCGCGGGGCGTGGGCAACCAGGTGGTGTCAATACCCGTATGGACAGGCTCCTGGTACCAGGATGGCGAGCGGCGCACCGTCGAGGGCATGACGACATCTCTCCCCACCGCGGTCGACCCCGGCGCGCTGCCGGCCCACCCCGAGCGCCCGGCACGGCCGCTCCCCGCCATGGCGCCGGCGCTGACCTGGGGCGGCCTGGCCGTGCTGCTGCTCGCCTTCCTGCCCGTGAACTTCACGTTCGGCGCGGTGAACCTGCTGGTGCCCGCGATCCGGGCGGATCTGGCCGCCGGCCCGTCGGGCGGGGCGCTCGTGCTGTCCGCCTACACCACCACCTTCGCCGCCGGGCTGGTGGTCTCCGGGCGGCTGGGCGACCGCTACGGCCGCCGGAGGCTCCTCAGGATCGGGCTGGTCGCCTTCGGCGTGCTGGCAGTCCTGACCGGCCTCGCTCAGGACGTGGTCTCCCTGGTGGCCCTGCGTGCGGCCCTGGGCCTGGCCGCCGGACTGTTCACGCCCCAGGTGCTGACGAGCATCCAGGCCACGGCGCCCGACCGGCTCCGCACCCGCGGGATCATCCTGTTCACGGCGGCCGGCGCGGTCGCCTCGATCGCCGGCCAGGTCGTGGCGGGCGCGACCACCGTCGCGCTGCCGGAGCACCTGGCCTGGCGAGCGGTCCAGGTGGTCACCGGTCTCATCGCACTGGTGGCGCTGCTCGGCCTGCGCGCCGTCCCGGAGTCCCGCTCACCGGCGCCGCTCGGGCTCGACCTGCGGGGCGCCGCCCTGCTCGGCGGCGGGCTCGTGGCGCTGGTCGTGCCGCTGACCCTCGGCCCGACGGCGGGGTGGCCGGCCTGGTCGCTCGGCCTGCTGGCCGTCGCCGCGGTGACCCTGACGGCCTTCGGCCTCGCCCAGCGCGCCACGGAACGACGGGGCGGGCTGCCCGTGGCGCCGCCGAGCGTGCTGCGCGTCCCGGCGGTGCGGATCGGCCTGACCCTGACGCTGCTGTTCTTCGTCTCCTACAGCGCGTTCCTCTACGAGGTCTCGGAGTACTCGCCGACCGCCTGGGGCGCGGACGGCTGGGACGTCGCGATGCTGACGCTCGGCTTCGGCGGCGGGTTCCTCGTCGCCGCGCTGCTGCTGCCGGGCATCCTGCGCCGGGTGGGGCCGCGGATCATGGTCTACGCCGCGTCCGGTCAGGCCGCGGCGCTGCTCGCCATCGCGCTGGTCGTCGGGCTCGACGGCGGCCGGAGCGCCCCGCCGGCGCTGCAGCCGCTGCTCGTCGTCCTCGGTGCCGCGCAGGCCTTCATGTACGGGCCCGCGCTGCAGACGGTGCTCTCGCGCACCCCGGTCTGGGCGGCCGGCGTCGCGGGCGGACTGCTGACCACGCTGCAGCAGCTCGGGATCGGCCTGGGCGTGGCCCTGCTGGGCGGGCTCTTCCACGCCGTGGCCGGCCTGGCGGGTGGAGCGGCCGGTGGGACTGCCGCGGCGGACGCCACCGGGACGGGGTCCGGGCTGACCGTCGGCCTGGTCGCCGCTCTGACCGTCCAGGCCGGGTGCGCCGTGGTGTTCGCGCTGCTGGCGCACCGCGTCGCGCGGGATGCAGCGTGATCGGTAGAACGTCAGACGATCGGCATTCCGAGCTGCCGACCATCTGACGTTTTACCGACCGTCTGACGTTCTGCCGACCACAGCCCCGCGCCGCCCCGGCGCCCGGTCAGCCAGCCACGCACCTCGCGATGTGGCCCCGGGTCGCCGATGCGGCCCGGGCCTTCACATCCACGTCGCCGGGGTAGTCGGCGTGACCGGCCGGCAGCGTCTCCAGCTCCAGCGCGGGGCAGGCCGCCCCGCCGGCCCGGGTCGCGGCGACGGCCGCCACCGCGTTCGCCACGGCGAACTGCCCGGGCGGCGGCACCGCCGCGTCCCACAGGGCGCACTCGCAGCGCACGGGGATGCGCAGGTACCCGGCCGCCGTCGACGTGTCGAAGTAGCGCAGCACGTCCCGGGCCTCGGGGTGCTCCGCGACGTACCGGCGCACGGCCTCGCCGCTGCCCGTGCACTCCAGCCCGAGCCGCACGTCGTACTGCCCGAAGCTCGGTACCACGAAGGTCGCGCCCACGAACCGGCGGTCCCACGGCAGGGCCAGCGCACCGATCCCGCCGAAGCTCTCGCCCACGTAGTAGAGGGGCAGGTCGCCGGCCACCTCCACCAGGGCGTCGGCCGCGTGCCACAGGTCGACGGCGCAGCGGCCCAGCGAGTAGGTCGCCACCGAGCCGATGCCGTGCACCACGTGCTCGGCCGCCTCGTCGGGCGCGCCGACGCCGCTGTTGAGCGCCCCGAGCCCGCGGGCCACGGGGAAGACGACGGCGGCGTCGTCGGGCACGCGGTCGAAGGCGGGTGCGTCCCGGCCGCCGTAACCGTGGCCGTGCACCACGCCGACCCGGGCCCGGCCCTCGGACGGCAGCGCCAGCCAGCCCCGCAGCCGCAGCCCGTCGGCGCCCGCGTGCTCCACCTCGTAGAGGTCGTGCGCCCCCTGCCGGCCGAGCGACGTCAGCCGAGGCTCGGGGCGTACCACCCGCGAGGCCGCGAACCATCCCTGCCACAGCTCGGCGAAGCCGGCGGGCGCCGGAACGGGCTCGACGGCGAGCAGCGCGTCCCGGTCGTACCCGTAGGTGCCGTCGATCGGGGCGTCGGGAAACCAGGTGGCGTAGGGCTCGGGCAGGGGCACCGGACCAGTATCGGTTCGGGGCCCGGCGAGACGCGGGCGCCGCGCGGAGCGCTCACGGCCCTGGGCGCCGATACCCGGTCGCACCCTTGGTGGGTTTCGACAAACGGTCCCCGGAGAGATTGGGGGACATCGCGGCAGACCAACCTACGGAGCCGTAGCCTACGCTTGCGTAGGCTACGAGAGCGTAGGTTGCGGATCGGCCAAATTTCCGGCTGGACCCGTGCCAGGATGGAAAGGTCCCCGGAACGGGCCGGGCGTCTCCGCATCAGCGGGCGCTCGCCGCCCGCAGGTGAAGGAGGAAAGTGTGACTACCACCAACGGCTCCAACGAGGCGATCCCGACGTTGCAGCTACTCGATCCCCGAGGGCGCCGCGTCACGACGCGCGGCACCAAGGGCTATCGCGACCGCGCCGCCGCGCTGACCACGGAAGACCTCCGTGGCATGTACCGCGACATGGTCCTGACTCGCCGTTTCGACGACGAGGCGACCTCGCTCCAGCGGCAGGGCGAGCTCGCCCTGTTCGCGCCTGCTCGTGGCCAGGAGGCCGCGCAGGTCGGCAGTGCCTACGCGCTGCGGCCGCAGGACTACGTCTTCCCGTCCTACCGGGAGCACGGCGTGCTGCACGTCCGCGGGCTGGACCCTGTCGACCGGCTGCGGTTCTTCCGCGGTTCGGACCACGGCGGGTGGAACCCGACCGAGCACAACACGGCGGTCTACACCATCGTGATCGGCGCCCACGCGCTGCACGCCGTCGGCTACGCCATGGGCGTCCAGCGGGACGACACCCCGCACGACGAGCACGACGGCACCGCCGTGATCACCTACTTCGGTGACGGCGCCACCTCGCAGGGCGACGTCAACGAGTCCATGGTCTACGCGGCGGTGAACGAGGCCCCGGTCGTGTTCTTCCTGCAGAACAACCAGTGGGCCATCTCGGAGCCCACCACCCGGCAGACGAAGACCCCGCTGTACAAGCGCGGCGAGGCGTTCGGCATGCCCAGCCTGCGGGTCGACGGCAACGACGTGCTCGCGGTGTACGCGGCGACGCAGGAGGCGATGGAGCGGGCCCGGCTCGGCCAGGGCCCCAGCTTCATCGAGGCGTTCACCTACCGCATGGGCGCCCACACGACGTCGGACGACCCGACCCGCTACCGCACCTCCGAGCAGGAGGAGATGTGGCGCCAGCGCGACCCGATCGACCGCCTCGGTGCCCTGCTGCGGTCCGAGGACGCGCTCGACGACGAGTTCGAGGCCGAGATCAAGGCCGCGGGGGACGAGCTGGGCGCAAAGCTGCGCACCGGTGTCCGCGCCCTCGACGGCGGCCCGGCCGTCTCCAGCACGTTCGACGACGTGTACGCCACGCCGCACGGCGTCGTCGCCGCAGAACGGGCCTGGTACGAGGCCTACGACGCCGGTGACCCGCCGGCGCCCCAGTATGCGATCGCGGAGTCGGCCCAGGGAGGCGCACGATGACAACCATGGCGGAACGAACGCACACCACAGGCGGCGCCGCGGAGCCGGCGTCGGGCACCCAGACGCTGACGATGGGCAAGGCGATCAACGAGGGCCTGCGCGCCGCGATGCGGCGCGACGACAAGGTCATGCTCATGGGTGAGGACATCGGCCCCCTGGGCGGCGTCTTCCGCGTGACCGACGGCCTGCAGGCGGAGTTCGGCGAGCGGCGCGTGGTCGACACGCCCCTGGCGGAGTCCGGCATCGTCGGTACCGCGATCGGCCTGGCCATGCGCGGCTACCGGCCCGTCTGCGAGATCCAGTTCGACGGGTTCGTCTTCCCGGCGTTCAACCAGATCACCACGCAGCTCGCCAAGATCCACAACCGGACGCGCGGGGCCGTGCAGATGCCCGTCGTGATCCGCATCCCGTACGGCGGCGGCATCGGTGGCGTCGAGCACCACGGCGAGAGCCCGGAGGCGCTGTTCGCGCACACCGCGGGTCTGCGGGTGGTCTCGCCGAGCACCCCGCAGGACGCCTTCACGATGATCCAGGAAGCCATCGCCTCCCCGGACCCCGTGATCTACTTCGAGCCGAAGAGCCGCTACTGGGGCAAGGGGCCGGTCGACCTGGGCACGCCCGTCGGCGCCGACACCCTCAACGCCGCCCAAGTGGTCCGCCAGGGCACCGACGTCACGCTCGTCGCCTACGGGCCGTCGACGGTGACGGCGCTCAAGGCCGCCGACGCCCTCGCGGAGGAGGGCAAGTCGGCCGAGGTGATCGACCTGCGCGCCATCTCGCCGATCGACACCGCGGCCGTCGTAGCCAGCGTCCGCAAGACGGGGCGCTGCGTCGTGATCCACGAGGCGCCCGTGTTCTTCGGGGCCGGCGCCGAGATCGCGGCCCGGGTCACCGAGGAGTGCTTCTACGCGCTGGAGGCGCCCGTGCTGCGCGTGGGCGGTTTCCACACGCCGTACCCGGTGGCCAAGCACGAGCACGAGTACCTGCCGAGCGTGGACCGTGTGCTCGACGCCGTCGACCGTGCCTTCGCGCACTGAGCCAGGAGTGAACCGAGAGTGAGTTCGAACATCCAGAGGTTCCCGCTCCCCGACGTCGGCGAGGGTCTCACCGAGGCCGAGATCGTCGAGTGGCAGGTCGCCGTCGGCGACGTCGTCGAGGTGAACCAGACGATCGTCGAGATCGAGACGGCGAAGTCGCTCGTCGAGCTGCCGTCGCCCTGGAACGGGACCGTCTCCGCGCTCCTCGTCGAGCCGGGCACCACCGTCGACGTCGGCACGGCGATCATCGAGATCACCGTGGCCGACGACGCCGGTGCGCCCGCGCCGGCGTCGAACGGCACCTCGTCCGCGGGGGCCGCGCCGGCTCCGGCGGCCGCCGAGGACGAGACCTCCGGGTCGGTGCTCGTCGGCTACGGCACGGCCGAGGCCAAGGCGAGCGGACGGCGTCGCCGGCACCAGGTGGCGGCGTCCGCCCCCACGGCGGCCCCCGCCCCGGCGGCGGCCCCCGCCCCGGCGGCGGCCGTCCGGACCGCGCCCCCCGCTCCGGCACCCGCCCCCGTGGCGGCCCCGCCGGCTCCGGCGCCCGCCCCGGTCGCGGCCCCGCCGTCGGACACCGGGACGACGACGGCCGCCCGGGCCCGTGTGCTCGCCAAGCCGCCCGTCCGCAAGCTCGCCAAGGACCTGGGCGTGGACCTGGCGGGCGTGCTCGCGTCGGGTCCCGGCGGCATCGTGACGCGCGAGGACGTGGTGGGTCACGCCGAGCGCTCGTCGGTGCAGAAGCTGACCAGCTACCCGGACGACGAGCCGTGGCTCGCCTCCGGGACCGTCTCCCCGGACGGGCGCCAGACGCGCGTCCCGGTGCGGTCGGTGCGCAAGCGCACGGCCGAGGCGATGGTGGCCAGCGCGTTCACCGCGCCGCACGTGACGGTGCTGCACACGGTCGACGTCACCAAGACGATGAAGCTCGTGGCCGCCCTCAAGGAGGACCGCGACTTCACGGACGTCAAGGTGACGCCGCTGCTCGTGGCGGCCAAGGCGGTGCTGCTCGCGGTGAAGCGGCACCCGCAGATCAACGCCTCCTGGGACGACGCCGCCCAGGAGATCGTCTACAAGCACTACGTGAACCTGGGGATCGCCGCGGCGACCCCTCGGGGCCTCGTGGTGCCGAACATCAAGGACGCGCACACGCTCGACCTGCTCGGCATCGCCAAGGCGCTCGTCGGGCTGACGGCGACCGCGCGGGCCGGACGTACCTCGGTCACCGACATGTCCGACGGCACCATCACCATCACCAACCTGGGTGTCTTCGGCATCGACACGGGCACGCCGATCCTCAACCCGGGGGAGTCGGGCATCCTCGCCTTCGGCGCCATCCGCAAGCAGCCGTGGGTGCACAAGGGCAAGGTCAAGCCGCGCTGGGTGACGACGCTCAGCTTCAGCTTCGACCACCGCCTGGCCGACGGCGAGCTGGGCGCCCGGTTCCTGTCCGACGTCGCGCGCGTGCTCGAGGAGCCGGTGCACGGCCTCGTCTGGAGCTGATCCCGTAGACGTGTCAGACCCCCAGGTCACCCGAGTGACCTGGGGGTCTGACACGTCTACATCTTTGTGATGCCCATGTGGAACGATCCAAGACGTCGGTCGGCTGGAGCAGCGCGCCTGTCCCGGACCGGTCTGGGAGATCCGTGGTGCGGACGGGCGCGCTGCCCCGACATTCACGGCAGCCGGTCGTGGCGGCCGTGCCCCGGGCGATGTCTGGGGGTCAGGTGGCCGTCATGCCACGCGCATGCCACCGATCGAGCGCGGGCGTCCACGACGACGCTTGCGGCTGCGCACGGTGCCGTCGACGACGATCTCCCCGCCCCAGACGCCCCACGGTTCGCGGCGCGCGAGGGCGCCCGCGAGGCACTGGGCCTTGAGCGGGCAGGCGGCGCAGGCGCGCTTCGCCTCCTCGAGGTCCGCCGGATGTTCCGCGAACCAGAGCTCGGGCTGTTCCGAGCACGGCACGGAGTCGTCGGTCTCGGTGATGATGTTCGCGAGGTCCACACTGGTCACAACGCAGAGGAGGGCTAAAGGGTTGGGTTTGGTGCATAATCCTCCCTAATTTTTCCTGAACTTCTTCGGAAGTCGGGATGGCCGCCGGTTCCCGGTGTGGTCAACGGGACGTCCGCGGACGGTCAGAACCGCTGCTCGACGCGCCTAGGCTGGACCGTGTGACCCCCACCGAAGCCCGGAACGGGACCAGCAGAACTGCCCGGAAGAGCACCGAGGTCGGCCCGACCAGCCCCTCGTGGCTCGGCGTGGCCCTGCCCGTGGCCGCGCTCGTCGCCCTGGCGGCCCTCGTCGCGGCCGGCGCGTTCTCCGGGGCGTTCACCGCGTTCGCGAACTTCGCCGACCCGGGCGTCCTCGTCCGCTGGGGCGTGCCCGTCGCGACCGTGACCACCGAGCTGGCCGTGGCCGTGACCGTCGGCGCGCTCGCGCTGGCCGCCTGGGTGCTGCCGCGCGGGCCGCTGGTCGACCGCGCGATCGGGGTCGCGGGCGTCGCCGCCGGGGTGTGGACCGTCGCCGCGCTGGTGCAGCTCGTCCTGCGGTTCTCCTGGTCCACGTACCTGCCGCTGGACTCGCCGACCTTCGGGCCGGCGCTGATGGAGTACGTCTCGACCATCCCCGTGGGACGTACGTACCTGGGGATCGTGATCGTCGCCGCGCTCACGGCCGCCGTCGCGCTCCTCGTGCGCGGCTCGGTCGGTGCGATGTGCACGATGGCGCTGCCGCTCGTCGCCCTCGGCATGCAGTCCTCCACGGGGCACGCCGCCGGCGCGGCCAGCCACGACCTCGCCATCTCGGCCCTGTTCCTGCACCTCGGCGGCGCGGCCCTGTGGATCGGCGGTCTGGCCGCGATCGTCTTCGTCGGCCTGCGCTACGCCGCGACCGGCGACGTGATCCGGCGGTACTCCGCGATCGCCCTCTGGTGCTTCGCGGCGGTCGCGATCTCCGGCCTGGTCAGCGCCTGGGTCCGGATCGGCTCGCTCGACGGGCTGGGTACCGACTACGGCATCCTGATCGTGGTCAAGTCCGTCCTGCTGATCGTGCTGGGCGGCCTGGGCTGGCTGCACCGCAGCACCGTCGTCGCCCGCCTGTCCGCGGGCACCACCACCCGGAACGCGGCGATCGGCCTGTTCTGGCGGCTCGCCGCGGTCGAGGTCGGGGTGATGGGCGCGGTCTCCGGCGTGGCGGTCGCGCTCGGCTCCACGGCACCCCCCGTGCCCGACGACGTCATCGCCGACCCGACCCCGGCCGAGATCGTCACCGGCCACCCGCTGCCGCCCGAACCCACGCCGCTGCGCTGGCTCACCGAGTTCCAGTGGGACGTCATCGTCGCGTTCGCGTGCGCGGCCGCCCTGATCGTGTACGTCCGGTGGGCGCTCCGGCTGCGTGCCCGGGGGGACGCCTGGCCCGTGGCCCGCACCGTCTCCTGGTGCCTCGGCATCATCGTGCTCTTCTGGGCCACCAACGGCGGCGCCGCCGCCTACGGTCACGTCATGTTCAGCGCCCACATGGTGCAGCACATGATCCTGGCCATGGTGGTGCCGATCTTCCTCGTGCTGGCGGCACCGGTCACCTTGCTCGCGCGGGCCGTCCCCGCGCGCCAGGACGACTCCCGCGGACCCCGCGAGTGGGTGCTGCTGCTCGTGCACTCCGCCTGGGGCCGGTTCCTGGCGAACCCGATCGTGGCCGCCGTCCTGTTCGCCGGCGGGATGATCGTCTTCTACTTCACGCCCCTGTTCGAGCTGGCCCTGACCACGTACGCGGGCCACCTGTGGATGATCCTGCACTTCACGCTCGTCGGGTACCTCTTCGCGAACGTGCTGATCGGCGTCGACCCCGGCCCGTCCCAGCCCGGCTACCCGATGCGGCTCGTGCTGCTGTTCGCCACCATGGCGTTCCACGCGTTCTTCGGCGTGACGCTCACCTCGGGCACCGCACTGCTCGTCCCCGACTGGTTCGGGCTCATGGGCCGTCCCTGGGGGCCGAGCGCCATCGCGGACCAGCAGACGGGCGGCGCCGTCGCCTGGGGCATCGGCGAGCTGCCGACGCTGCTGCTCGCCGTCGGCGTCGCGATCTCCTGGACCAAGTCCGACGCGCGCGAGGCCCGGCGCACCGACCGCAAGGCGGAGCGCGACGGCGACGCCGAGCTCGAGGCGTACAACGAGATGCTCGCCAAGAAGGCGGAGCAGGCGGCGAAGCGCGGCGAGGGCTGACGGCTCACCCGGGCCGCAGCCGGCCCGGGTGACGGATCTGGTGGACGTGGCCTATCCTGACAACGAGCCTTCCCCCGCTGAGGGAACGGAAGTGAGGCCGGGAACTCCTGATGTAGGTCAGGACCCCGGCTCTCGCGCTTTCCAGGGCAGCCCCGCTCCTAGGACAGCTCAAGGTCGATCTCGTCCACCTCGCCGAGCGCGGTACGGATGTCGCGGATACTGCGATTCGCCGAGCTCGTCGGGTACGGAGCGAAAATCCCTGCCCGTCCTCATCCCCGCGTGATAAGACGGCGACGTGAGCGAATCTCCGCAGACCCCGCAGACCCCGTTCCACGACCTCGACCAGTACGTGGCGATCCCGCGCCTGGCAGGCCTTACAGCCAGCCCGGACGGCACCCGCCTCGTCGCCACCCTCCAGACGCTCGACGGCGAGCGCACCGCCTACCGCACGGCCCTGTGGGAGGTGGACCCGGCGGGCGAGGCACCGGCCCGGCGGCTGACCCGGTCCGCGAAGGGCGAGTCGTCGGCCACCTTCACGCGGTCCGGCGACCTCCTGTTCACGTCCGCCCGGCCCGACCCCGACGGCAAGGACGGCGACGAGCCCCGGTCGGCCCTCTGGCTCCTGCCCGCGGGCGGCGGCGAGGCCCGCGTGGTCGCGGCCCCGCAGGGCGGCGTCTCCGGCCTTCTCGCGGCGCGCGAAGCCGACACGGTCAGCGTCGCCTCGAGCCTCCTGCCCTCCGCGAAGGACCTGAAGCAGGACGCCGAGCTGCGCAAGGCCCGCAAGGACCAGAAGGTCTCCGCGATCCTGCACACCGGCTACCCCGTGCGCTACTGGGACCACGACCTGGGCCCGGACGAGGAGCGGCGCTTCGCCGGCGACCTCGCGGCGCTCGTGGACGACCCCGCCGTCCCGCTGCCGAAGGCCCCGAAGGCCGAGGGGTCCGCGGCCGACGACACGTCGGCCGAGGGCAAGCACCTCGACCTGCGCGACCTCACCGGCGCGGGCAAGCACCTGGCGGACCACTCCGCGGACCTGTCCGCCGACGGCACCACCCTCGTCACCACCTGGAGCGTGAGCGACGCCGGGGCCGCGACCCGCGGCACGCTGGCCGTGCACGACGTCGCGACGGGCGAGCGCCGCGTGCTGGTGGACGACCCGGACGCCGACGCCGGCGCCCCGCGCATCTCGCCCGACGGTGCCTGGGTGGCCTACGTGACGGAGTCCATCTCGACGCCGGACGAGGCCCCGGTGGTCCGCCTGGCTCTCGTGCCCACGGACGGTTCCGCCGACCCGGTGGTCCTCGCGGACGACTGGGACCGCTGGCCCGGCCGCCCCACCTGGCTCCCCGACGGCAGCGGCCTGCTGGTCCAGGCCGACGACGACGGTCGCGGCCCGGTCTTCCTGCTCACCTTCTCGGGCGCGCTGCCCGGCGGTGACGTCGTCGTCGAGCGGGTGACGTCCGACGACGCCGTCTTCTCGGACCTGAACGTCACGCCCGACGGCGCCACCCTGTTCGCGCTGCGCAGCTCGTACGCGGCCCCGGCCGAGCCGGTGCGCGTCGACCTGGCGGCGTTCGCGGCGTCGGGCGCGCCGGGGGAGCGGACGCCGGTCGCGGCGACCCTCCTGCGGTCACCGGTGGCGGCGCCGGAGCTGCCCGGCACACTGACCGAGATCGAGACCACCGCCGAGGACGGGACGCGCGTGCGCGCCTGGCTCGCGCAGCCCGCCGACGTCGGGCCGGAGGACAAGGCCCCGCTCCTGCTGTGGATCCACGGCGGCCCGCTGGGCTCGTGGAACGCGTGGAGCTGGCGCTGGAACCCGTGGCTGATGGTGGCCCAGGGCTACGCCGTCCTGCTGCCGGACCCCGCGCTCTCGACCGGCTACGGCCAGGAGTTCGTGCAGCGCGGCTGGGGCGCCTGGGGCAAGGCGCCGTTCACGGACCTCATGGCGATCACCGACGCCGCGGAGGCGCTGCCGCAGATCGACGAGACCCGCACGGCCGCGATGGGCGGCTCGTTCGGCGGCTACATGGCCAACTGGGTGGCCGGGCACACCGACCGGTTCCAGGCCGTCGTGACGCACGCGAGCCTGTGGGCGCTGGACCAGTTCGGCCCCACCACGGACGCATCGTTCTACTGGGCGCGCGAGATGACGCCCGAGATGGCGCTGGAGAACAGCCCGCACATGTCGGTGGGCGAGATCCGCACCCCGATGCTCGTGATCCACGGCGACAAGGACTACCGCGTCCCGGTCGGCGAGGGCCTGCGCCTGTGGTTCGAGCTGCTCACCAAGTCGGGCCTCCCGGCGTCCGACGACGGCGAGACCGTGCACCGGTTCCTGTACTACCCGGACGAGAACCACTGGATCCTGACGCCGCAGAACGCGAAGGTCTGGTACCAGGTGGTCTCGGCGTTCCTCGCCGAGCAGGTGCTCGGCGAGGAGCCCGAGCTGCCGACGACGCTCGGCTGACCTGACGGCCGGCCGGACATCCGGCCGGTCGGCCGTCAGCCCGCCCGCACGGCGCCCACGACGCGCACGCGCACCGCGACGTCGTTGATCTCCTCGGGGACCTTGTCCACGAGACGGGCGTCCGTCACGTTGACCTGCAGCACCCAGCTCCCGCCGGGTCCCGCGACCTGTTCGACCAGTTCGTCCTCGGAAAGTACTTCGACCGGCGACCTGCCGGACGTGCCGGGCTTCGCTTGCTTTCGAGCGGGGTACTCACGCGGTGGCTGTCCGATTGACGCCGTGAACTCTGGGGCGACGCCAACCCCGATCACTCCGTCGAGCCCGGTGACTTTTTCCCGCAATGCGGCTTTTGCCGACCTGGCCTCGTCGAGTGTTGCCATCCCGATCACCTCCTGGTCATCCATTGTGTCCCCCGTGTCTACCCCCTTCCACCGGGGCGGAGAGGGGTCTCGGGGCACCTCCCAGAGCCTCGGACAGCGCCGCAGGTCAGCCGGGTTACGGCGCGCGACGCGCCGCGAAAACACGCCCACCGGGCCGGCCTCCGAATGCGACACGCCCGGCGGTGGAAACGCTGGTGCGCATGCCGAACATTCACCCGGACGACACGGCATTCATCCGAACGGATGGGTCTGTTCTCTCGCCAGCTCCACCTCCAGGATATCGAGCACCTGGTCGATCGGGTTGGCGTAGGTGAGACCTTTTCCGCTGCGCCCGCCGGACTCCGAACCGGCGAAAAGAAGGCCCACCGCCACGCCGTCCTCCCGGTAGACAAGGGCGCCGGAATCGCCGCCACGCGAAAAAGGCCCGTCGTCCAGGCTCTCGATCTCGATCTGGTCGTCGAAGCTCAGGGCGCCGAGGTCCTCGTAGCCGACGATCACGTCGTCGAGCTCGATGGCCGTGACCCGACCGCGCGTGATCGCCGTCGTGCGGCCCACCTTGCCCACGATCTCGCCGCCCAGGGCGCGCGCGGTCTTGACCACGCGGCCCACGGGGTAGTCGAGGCTGATCGGCACCCGGTCGAGGCGCGCGATGGCGGCGTCCGTGTAGGACGGCTCGGCCGAGTCCAGGTCCACCACCTGCGTCAGCTCACCGATACGGTCCCCGGGCGCGAGCCCGCCGTCGGCCGGTCCGGGCTGCAGCACGACGTCGCCGGGCCGCGCCTCCGGGGAGCCGGCCAGCACGTGGTAGTTCGACAGTGCGTACAGGTGGCCGTCGCCGGGGACTGCGCGGGTCACGAAGGCGCCGAGGGTGCCCGCCGTGACGCCGACGTGCCCGATCGAGACCCCGGGCCGCAGCGGACGACGCCGGTCGGTGTCGCCGTCCGCCTGGGACGTCGGCGCCGGCGGACGCGGGCCGAGCTCGCTGACCGGCCGGATGCGCCCGGTCCGGCGTACGTCGGCGCCCGGCCCGATCTCGGCCGAGACCTTGCGCACGATCGAGCGGGCGCGCGGCACCCCGAGCCGGTAGCGGACCGCGATGCCGAACTCGCCGTCCCCCTGCGGCACCAGACCCAGCGCCAGAGTGGGCGCGCGCACCACGTCCGCGGCGGCGGCATGCGTCCGCCCGCCCGGCGACCCCTGTGTCGCCGTGGTCCCGTGTCTCTCGGCCAGCTCTCGGGCGAAGGCTGTGAGCTGCTCCTTCATCTTCCTGGCCTCGTCGCGGTCCATGCCCTGATCCTCTCCTCACCCACCAACACGACACGGCAGCAGGATGGCGACACGCCGGTCTGCCCAGGAAAGTCATCCGATAGATGGATATCCCCCCGCCGGGTTTGCGCGGTACGTTCCTCTGCTACACCCAACCATGGCCGGGTGAAAGCCAGGAAGCCCTGAGGTGTCACAAATGATCCTCGGCCGCCTCTTGAATCGTTGGCGGCGCCCGCTCCGGACGCCGATGGACACGAAACGGCGAGAATGATCGGGACGATGGACGAGACGCGGAGCGCGCGGGTCACCCGCGCCGACGTGCGGGCGGCGCTCATGTGGGCCCTCGAGCGAGACCGCGCTGCCCTGCTCGCGCACCGTGCGGCCGTGCACTCCAGCAAGAGCGACCTCACCCGCCGCCGCGCCGACAAGACGCTGGTGGAGACCTGGCGTGCCCGCAGGACGGACGGCGGCAAGGACGGTTCGCCCCGGGAGTGACAATGGACGGGTGAGCGCCACCGTCCAGAACTTTCCCCGGGTCCGTGCGTCCGAGCTCGTCGGGCGCGGCTGGCTGAACACCGGAGGCCGCACCGTCACGCTCTCCGAGCTGCGCGGCAAGGTCGTCGTCCTCGACTTCTGGACGTTCTGCTGCATCAACTGCCTGCACGTCCTCGACGAGCTGCGCGAGGTCGAGGAGCGGCACCGCGACGAGCTCGTGATCATCGGGGTGCACTCGCCCAAGTTCGAGCACGAGGCCGACCCCGACGCGCTCGCGGCCGCCGTCGAACGGTACGAGGTGCGCCACCCCGTGCTCGACGACCCCGAGCTGGTCACCTGGGGCGCGTACACGGCGCGGGCCTGGCCCACGCTCGTGGTCATCGACCCCGAGGGCTACATCGTGGCGCAGATGGCGGGGGAGGGGCACGGCTCCGCCATCGCGGCGCTCGTCGACGACCTCGTCGCCGAGCACGCGCTGAAGGGCACGCTCCACCGTGGCTCGGGGCCGTACGTGCCGCCGGCGCCGGCGTCGGGCACGCTGCGCTTCCCCGCCAAGGCGCTGGTCCTGCCGAACGGCAACCTCCTGGTCGCCGACGCCGGGCACCACTCCCTCGCGGAGCTCGAGCCCGACGGCGAGACCCTGGTCCGCCGCATCGGCTCGGGCGAGCGCGGGCTCGTGGACGGCGGGCCCGGCGAGGCGCGGTTCTCCGAGCCCAACGGGCTGTGCCTGGTGCCCGCCGACCTGGCGACGAGCCTCGGGTACGACGTCCTGGTCGCCGACACGGTCAACCACGCCCTGCGCGGCGTGCGGCTGTCGGACGGCGCCGTGCACACCGTCGCGGGCACCGGCCAGCAGTTCATGGTGGGCGGCCAGGAGAACGTGACCTGCACCGTCGGCACGTTCGACGCCGGTGAGTCGTACGACGCGCTGAGCGTCCGGCTCTCCTCACCCTGGGACGTCGAGTGGTCCGCGGAGCTCGGCGTGTTCGTCGTGGCGATGGCCGGCAACCACACGCTGTGGGACTTCCACCCCGGCCCGCACCTCCCCGTGGTCTCGCTGCTCGCGGGCACCATGAACGAGGGGCTGGAGGACGGCCCCGGCGAGGGCGCGTGGTTCGCGCAGCCCTCGGGCCTGGCTACCGCGTCCGACGGCGCGCTCTGGCTCGCCGACGCCGAGACCTCCGCCCTGCGCCGCGTCGTGCCCGTCGACGAGACCGACGTGCGGGTCGAGACCGCCGTCGGGCAGGGGCTGTTCGACTTCGGGCACCGCGACGGCGCCGCCGGCCAGGCGTTGCTGCAGCACCCGCTCGGCGTAGCCCTCCTGCCGGACGGCAGCGTCGTCGTCGCCGACACCTACAACGGCGCCGTGCGCCGGTACGACCCGGCATCCGGTGAGGTGACGACCCTCGCGAAGGACCTGGCCGAGCCCTCCGACGTGCTGGTCGAGGTGGCCGACGGCGCCGTGCACCTGCTCGTCGTCGAGTCGGCCGCGCACCGGCTCACGCGGATGGCGCTCCCGGCGGGCCTCGCGGGCGAGGTGCTCGACGGCGGCGCCCACCGGGTCGCCCGGCCCGCCACCGACGTGGCGTCCGGTGCCCTCCGGCTCGACGTGCCGTTCGCACCCGCCCCGGGACAGAAGCTCGACGACCGCTGGGGCCCGTCGACGTCGCTCCAGGTCAGCGCGACGCCGCCGGAGCTGCTGCTGTCGGGGGCCGGCAACGGGACCGACCTGTTCCGCGACCTGGTGATCAACCCCGACGTGGCCGAGGGCATCCTGCACGTGACCGCGAAGGCGGCGTCGTGCGACCAGGTGCCGCTGCTGCCGAACGGCGAGCCCGACCCCGACGTGTTCCCCGCGTGTCACCTCGCGCAGCAGGACTGGGGCGTCCCGGTCCGCGTGGTGCCGGACGGCGACGCGGGCCTCACGCTGCCGCTCCGCGGCTGACCAGCCCCGCCCCACGTGTCAGACGTACAGGTCCCTCGGGTGACCTATACGTCTGACAGGTCCGCGAGGGTCTGACAGCTCTCAGCCCGCCAGCACTCCGGGCAGCTCCGTCAGCGAGTCGATCACCGTGGTGCGCGCGGCCTCGGGCCGGCGCGCGTGCAGGTACCCCCACGGCCCGCGGCGCAGCAGCACCGGCATCATCCCGGCGTCGGCCGCGGGAAGCACGTCGTTGTCGAGCCGGTCGCCCACGTAGGCGATCTCCTCCGGCGCGACGCCCGACAGCTCCGCGACCTTGACGAAGAACTCCGGCTCCGGCTTCTGGACGCCCCACTCGTCCGAGGTGCGGATGGCGCTCGCGGGCAGGTCCATCGCCTCCAGCGCGGCGCGCGCCTCGGGCGGCTGGTTTCCCGCGATGACGACGTCGAAGCCCGCGTCGCGCAGCGCCTCCAGCGCGGGCCGGACGTCGGGGTAGAGGTCGTCGGCGTCGAACCCGGTGCGCAGCCCGTCCGGGTCGTCGAGCGCCCAGCGGGCGGCCTCGGCCTGGTAGTCCAGCCCGGGCCGCAGCAGCTCGAACGCCTCGCGGTGCGTCAGGTCGAGCGCGGCGCAGCCGCCGAGCACGCCCAGGAACGTGAGCGGCGGGACGCCCAGCCGCTCGGCCCAGCGGAGCCAGATCCGGGACTCGTCGATCAGGGTCTCGCCGACGTCGAACACCACGGTGCGCACCATGGCCCCGACCCTAGGCGGTGTCAGACCCACAGGTCACCCGGGTGACCTGTGGGTCTGACAACTGCCTAGTGGGGGCCCAGGTGGCGCTTCAGGATCGCGACGACGCGGTCGGGTTCGGTCCGTGCCGCCGCCGCGGGCAGCCGGAGCCGGATCTCCCGGTCGCCGGTGGTGAGCTCCGCATCGCGCAGGAGGTCGTCGTACCAGCGGGCCACCTCCATGTGGCCGATGCCGTCGATCTCGACGAGGAGTCGTCGCCCGTCGTCCAGGATCCACACCGCGTCCAGGAAGCGAGTCCTTCCCCTGGAGTCGACCCGTCTCTCCTGCTGCTTCGGTTCGGGCAGCCCGTGACGGCGGCACAGCCGGACGAGGTCGATCTCGCTCAGCGCGTCGGATCCGCCCCGGATGTCGGCGACGCTCCGGCGCATGAGGTCGCGGAACCGTACCTTACCCACGCGTTCGAGCTGGTCCCACAGCTGCTCCGGGGACGCCATCCGCTGCTGGACCACGGCGGCCAGCAGCCCGACGGCCGTCCGCGGAGAGTCCTGCCAGGCCGCGGCGTCGATCGCGCACCGCTGGACGGTGTGCACGGGCAGGCGAGCGAGCCGGACGATGTCCTCGGGAGCCGGCCGTCGGGACTCGTGCACGACGACGCCGGGCAGCCGTCGGGTCTTCGCACCCCGCGGCACGACGATGTGGACGCCGTCCCGGTCCCAGCCCCGAAGCCCGTGCCTGTGCAGTCCGGTCCACGAGCCGAGGGCCACCGGCGGCTCGACGTCCAGGACCGCCACCCACAGCTCGGCGTCCCGCGGCAGGGGCCCGTTGTGCAGGACGACGACGTCGCTGGTCACCGCACGCCAGCGCAGGGCCGCGAGCTGGTGGCTGACGTGCCGGGCACTGATTCCGAGCCCGGCGAGCTGCCCGCGGGTGACCACGGCATGCTGACGGCGGGCGAGCTGCACCAGGCCAGGGGTCCGCTCGAAGTTTCGTGATCCGGTCATGAGGCGATCGTGCGTCGCCGGGCGCGTCCGCCGTCGGCCGATCGCGCGGTCCTGTGGACCGAGCGACCCCGAACGCTCCTGTGGTCGCGGTCGAACCGTTGGAACGGCGTCGCGCGGGTCGGAAAACGGGCCGCGTCACTTTCGGAGCCCGGGTCTTGTCAGACGCCCCCGGATGTGTCAGACGTACAGGTCCCTCGGGTGACCTGTACGTCTGACACGTCCGGGGAGGTCTGACAGGTCACGCCAGGCGGAACAGGGGGTCTCCCGCCCGGACGACGGTGCCGGGGCGGACCAGCTCGTCCAGCCCGTCGGTGCCCAGGTCCAGGGCGACGACCGGCACCAGGGGCGAGCGGCCGCCGTCGGCCACCGTGAGGGGCGACCAGACGACGAGCTCCTGCCCGGCTACGACCGTCTCGCCCTCCTCGACGAGCAGCGTGAAGCCCTCGCCCTTGAGCTGGACGGTGTCGATGCCGAGGTGCACGAGAACGCCCCGGCCCCCGGCGGGCTCGGCGCCCCCGGACGGCGCCAGCAGGACGAAGGCGTGCGGGTGCAGCTTGACCACGACGCCGGCGCACGGCGCGACGACGCGCCCGCCGGTCTCGGCGTCCGGCTCGACCGCGAGACCCGGGCCGACGATGCTCTCCGCGAAGACGGGGTCCGGCACGTCGCGCATCGCGACCACCCGTCCCGCGACGGGCGATCCGACGTTCAGGGCCTCGGCCATGCGGACATCCTGTCAGAACGTCGCGACCCCGACACGGCGGACGCCCCGGCGGCTCCGCCACCCGCCCCAGGCCGGCTCCGGCCACCCGCCCCGGCCTGCGCGGGGAGCCCCGCCCGGGTGCACGCGACCCGCCCGCCCCGCCGTCCGCTGTGACACCCCGCCCCGACCACCCGACCGGGTCTCGCTCGGCCGTCCCGTCGCGTGTAACGTTCCGAGAAGACCCGACGACGAGCCTGAGGGAGCGTACGGATGACGAGCGAGAGGCTCACGGGGGTTCCGGCGAGCCCGGGCCGAGCGGTGGGAACCGTGGTCCGGATGCCGGCCCGAGTCCCTGAGCCGAGCACGAGTCGCCTGACGGGTTCCGCGGACGACGCCGTCCGTGCCGTCGAGGAAGCCGCCGCCCGGGTCGAGGCCGACCTCGCGGAGCGCGCCGGCCGTGCCTCGGGCACCGCGGCCGACGTCCTGGCGGTCACCGCCGCCATGGCCGCGGACCCGACCCTCGCCGCGGGTGCCGCGCGCCGCGTCCGGGAGGACCACCTCACGCCGGAGCGTGCCGTGTGGGACGCCGCCGGCTCGGTGGCGAACCAGCTCGAGATCCTCGGCCCGCCCATGTCGGAGCGTGCCCGGGACGTGCGGGACGTGCGCGACCGCATCGTCGCCGCGCTCACGGGCGCCGCCCCGCCCGGCGTGCCCGACCCGGGGCACCCGTTCGTGCTGGTGGCGAGCGACCTCGCCCCGGCGGACACCGCCATGCTCGACCCCGCCGTGGTCACCGCGATCGTCACGGCGCGCGGCGGCCCCACCTCGCACATGGCCATCCTGGCGCGCGCCCTCGGCATCCCCGCCGTCGTCGCGCTCCCGGGCGCGAACGACCTGGGCGACGGAGAGGAGCTCGTGGTCGACGGCACGCTCGGCACGGTCCTGCGCGCCCCGTCGGCCGACGACGTCGCCGGTGCCCGGCGCAGCGTCACCGCCGCCACGTTCGACGGGCGGGGAGTCACCCGCGACGGGTCCGAGGTGGAGCTCGTGGCGAACGTCGCCGACCCGGCGGCCGCCCAGGCCGCCGCGGCCGCGGGCGCGCGCGGGGTCGGCCTGTTCCGCACCGAGTTCTGCTTCCTGGGCCGGGGCGAGGAGCCCAGCGTCGAGGAGCAGGTGACCGCCTACCGGGCGGTGCTGTCCCACTTCCCGGGACAGCGGGTGGTGGTCCGCACGCTCGACGCGGGCGCCGACAAGCCCCTGCGGTTCCTCACGCCGGACCACGAGGACAACCCCGCGCTCGGCGTGCGGGGGCTGCGCACCGCCGTCGCGCACCCGGACGTGCTCGACCGGCAGCTCGACGCGATCGCCCGGGCCGCCGCGGCCGAGACCGCCGAGGTCTGGGTGATGGCGCCGATGGTCGCGACCGTGGACGAGTCCCGCGACTTCGCGGCGGCCTGCGCCGCGCACGGCCTGGAGCAGCCCGGGATCATGATCGAGACGCCGGCCGCCGCGCTGCAGGCCCGGCACCTGCTGGCCGAGGTGTCGTTCGCGAGCCTCGGCACCAACGACCTGACGCAGTACACGATGGCCGCCGACCGGGACCTGGCCGGGGTGGCCGTCCTGTCGACCCCGTGGCAGCCGGCCGTTCTCGAACTGGTCCGGGTGGCGAGTGAGGGGGGTGCGTTGCATGGTGCTCCGGTGGGGGTGTGTGGCGAGGCCGCGGCCGATCCGCTGCTCGCGCCCGTCCTCGTGGGACTGGGCGTAACGTCGTTGTCCATGACACCTCGTGCTCTGGCGGACGTCGCGGGTACCATCGCCGGCGTGTCCCGTGAGGAGTGCGTGGAGCTCGCACGAGCCGTCCTGGAGTGCTCGACGGCCCAGGCGGCGCGCGACCTGGCGCGCGAACGACTCCTCACCTGAACCTCCAGGTCACATCACAGTCACGTTCGCGTTTTAAGGTGGCCCGCATGCCCGAACCGATCAGGACCGAACCGCAGGAGCCCGCCGCACCCGACGTGCAGGTGACGCTCTCGACGGCATCGGTCTTCCCTCGCCGTGTGCCGCTGGCCTTCGAGGCCGCGGCCGAGCTCGGCTACGACGGCATCGAGGTGATGATCTGGTCCGAGGAGGTCACCCAGAACCCGCGCTCGCTCGCGAAGCTCGCCGCCGACAACGGCATGCCGGTCCGCTCGGTGCACGCGCCGACGCTGCTGGTCAGCCAGCGGGTCTGGGGCAGGTCCCCGGTCGCGAAGCTGGAGCGGACCACGGAGATGGCCCTCGAGCTCGGCGCGGGCACGGTGGTGGTGCACCCGCCGTTCCGCTGGCAGTACAAGTACGCGCGGCAGTTCCAGGACCAGGTGCGTGCGCTGAGCGAGACGACCGGCGTCACGATCGCCGTCGAGAACATGTACCCGTGGCGGGGCGGCAAGCGCGAGTTCCAGGCCTACCTGCCCGGGTGGGACCCCGCCGAGCACGACTACGACGCGGTCACCCTGGACCTCTCGCACGCGAGCGTCGCGCAGCAGGACGCGCTGACGCTGCTGGAGACGTTCGGCGACCGGCTGCGGCACGTGCACCTCGCCGACGGCAACCACGGCGCGCGGGACGAGCACCTGGTGCCCGGCCGCGGCAGCATGCAGGCGGAGAAGGTGCTCCAGGAGCTGGTGGCGCGCCGCTGGAGCGGCGACGTCTGCGTGGAGATCTCGACGCGCGCGGCCCGGAGCGCCGCCGAGCGGCACGACGACCTGGCGGCCTCGCTGCAGTTCGCCCGGGCCTACCTGTCGCCCACGCCGCACGAGTTCCACACCCCGCCCGGGCCGCACCACCGGCCGCACGACGCCTGGTGACCCGGTCTGTGACCTTGCTCTCGAACTGTTTCGATCCCCGGGGCCGACGGGTCTAGACTGGCCCCTGTCGAGAAAGACGCTGGTGCGGCGGTCCGCCGCAGGACGAAGGAGGTGGCGCGCATGACCCGTAGCGAGCCTCCGAGTAGTCCGAGCCGCAGCTGAGCTGACGGTTCCCCTGCCCGCGTGTCAGCGGGTCTCTCGCGCACCGGTGCGCTCCGCCCCTCACGGGGCGTGAGGTCCACCGGTCGCCCGGCCGTCCTTGTTGCGGTGTGCGTTCGCAGTCCTTCTTCCTGCGCTCGACCCCGGGAGTTTCCCATGGCCACGTTCCTGCCGTCCCGTCCTGCCCGTCCGCTGCTCGGCGCCCTGCGCCAGCGCCGCTCCGTCGGCGTCGTGCCCGACGTCGCACCGCGTCCCGTCGCGCCCGAGCCCCGCTCGTCGATGGTCGCCGCCGCGATCTACGACGACGGCGTCCGCACCGCCGGCTACGACAACCTCGCGGAGACCTTCAGCGCGCTCCGGTCCCGTCCCGGCGGCATGGCCTGGATCGGGCTGGAGCGGCCCGAGGAGTCCGAGCTGACGTCGCTCGCGCGCGAGTTCGACCTGCACCCGCTCGCGATCGAGGACGCCATCCAGGCGCACCAGCGCCCCAAGATCGAGCGGTACGGCGACACCCTGTTCGTCGTGCTGCGGGCCGCGCGCTACCTGGACGACGCCGAGGAGGTCGAGTTCGGCGAGCTGCACGTGTTCGTGGGCCCCGACTTCGTGGTGACCGTGCGGCACGGCGCCTCGCCCGACCTCGCCGCCGTCCGCGCCCGACTGGAGGCGGACCGCGAGATGCTCGCCCGCGGGCCCGAGGCCGTCCTGTACGCCATCCTCGACAGCGTCGTGGACGGCTACGCGCCGGTTGTCGCGGGGCTGGACCACGACATCGACGAGATCGAGTCCGACGTCTGGGGCGGCGCCCCCGACGTGTCGCGGCGCATCTACGAGCTCTCCCGCGAGGTCATCGACTTCCAGCGCGCCGTCCGGCCCGAGCAGGCCCTGTGCGGCTCGCTCGCCAAGGGCGCCGACAAGTACGGCGTCGACCCGGAGCTGCAGGCCTACCTGCGCGACGTCGCCGACCACCTCACCGAGGCCGCCGACCGCATCGAGGTCTTCCGGGCCGCGCTGCGCGACATCCTCACCGTGGCCGCGACGCTCGTCGCGCAGCGGCAGAACGAGGAGATGAAGCACCTCTCGGAGGTCAGCATCCGGCAGGGCGAGGAGGTCAAGAAGATCTCGGGCTGGGCGGCCATCCTCTTCGCCCCGACCCTCGTGGGCACGGTCTACGGCATGAACTTCGAGTCCATGCCGGAGCTGGGCTGGGCGTGGGGGTACCCGGCGGCGCTGGTCGCGATGCTCGCCGTGAGCGTGGGTCTGTTCGGCGTCTTCCGCTGGAAGCGCTGGATCTGATCTGACGCGTCGCCGTCAGGCCCGGGCCGGCTCCACGGCGTCGAGTGTCTCCGGATCGGGCAGCGTGGCGATGTACCGGTGCCCGACGGCGGAGACCATCAGGCCGACCGTCGCACCGACGATCAGCGGCGTGCTGTAGCCGGAGCGCGCGAGCAGGCCGCCGGCGAGGGAACCGAGCGGCATGGCGCCCCACAGCGCGGTGCGCCACGTGCCGTGCACCCGGCCGAGCAGGTGGTTCGGCACCGCGGCCTGGCGCAGCGACATGACCAGCACGTTCCACGTCGTCGTGCAGCCGAACGACACGAAGATCGCGACCGCGCCCACCCCGGCCAGGGGGAACACGCCGACGAGGAACCAGGCCCCGAGCCCGACGGCGTTCACCGCCGCCATCACGGGGCCCGTTCCGAAGCGGGCCTTGAGTCTGCTCGTGACGGCCGCCGCCGTCAGGGCGCCCACGGCACCGGCCAGCATGAACGTGCCGTACCAGGCCTCGGGGACGTCGAGCCGCTCCAGGATGAACAGCACCAGGGTGGACGTGATCGCGGCGTGGCAGATGCCGATGAGCACGCTCACGATCCACAGCGGCCGCAGCATCGAGCTGGCCCAGATGAAGCGGAACCCCGCGGCGAGCTCGGCCCGCCAGCCGGCCGTCGGTGCGGCGACGTCCGCGTCGTCGTCCTGGCCGGCCTCTGCCCGGCCGGGCTCGTCCGCCACCTGGCGTCGTCGTCGGGCGGCGATCCCGGAGGCGACGGCGGGCAGTGTCAGCGCCAGCCCGCCGGCCACCGCGTACGCGGCGGTGTTCAGCCCGAGCGCCCAGGCCGCGGAGAACGCGAGCAGCCACGAGGTGAGCGGCTGCGAGAGGAACTGCTGCACCACGATCTCGGTGGCCTCGATGCGCGAGTTCGCGCGGGGCAGGTCGCCCCGGAGGACGATCGACGGGACCACGGCGCGGATCGCGCCGTCGTACACCGTCTCCAGCGCGCCGTACAGGAGCACGACTAGCAGGAGCCACCAGATCGTGAGCGCACCGGTGAGGTGCAGCGCGAGCAGCCCGGCCGCGACGAGGGCGCGCACCCCGCCCGCGAGGCCGAGCGCGAGCCGGCGGTCGATCCGGTCCACGAGCACGCCCGCCGGGATGGCGAGCACGAGCCAGGGGAGCAGGGCGGCGACGGCCACGAGCGACACGAGCAGCGGGTCGTCCGTGAGCTGCACGGCCAGCAGCGGTGCGGCGACGCGGGCTATGCCGTCGCCCAGGCTCGAGCTGAGGTTGGCGGCGACGACCCTGGCGAACGGTCCGCCGAGCGGCGCCTGCCTCGTCGGGGGCGCGGGCTCCGGGTTTACGGCGGCGGAAGACACGCGCTAGAGGCTACCGCCAGGCGGGTTACCGCCTGCCGGCCCGCTTACCTAAGCTCTGCTCGTCTGCCGCCCGAGCCTGCGGCTCCGCTCCGGGCGGGTGCCTCGTTCCTCGGCCCCCACCCTGCGCTGCACCTCCGGCTCAGGCGGGCACCCGCTCCGGAACCCGGGCCCCCACCGCGCGCAGCACGAAGGCCTCCGCCGCACGGATGGTCCGCTCGCGGGCGACCGGCTCGTCCGGGATGAGCCGGCCCGACAGGCAGGCGTTGACCAGGTGCACGGTCGGCTCGATGTCCTGGGGCGGGAAGGTCCCCGCGTCGATCCCCGCCGTCAGGATGCGGCGCAGGATCGCCTCGACGATGTCGGCGTGCTCGCGCAGGCGCTGCAGCGTGGCGCGGGACAGGACGGTGCGCAGGTCCGGGCCGGGGGCGAGGTGGAAGACACGGGTGAGCTGGGCCTGCTGGCGGATGTAGGTACGCAGCTGTTCCACGGGGTCGGCCACGCCGTCCAGCGCGCGCTCCAGCGTGTGGGCGTACTGCTCGGTCTCGTGCGTGATGAACCCGAGGAGCAGTGCTTCCTTGTCGTGGAAGTGGTTGTAGACCGCGGTCCGGCCGACGTTCGCCGCCGCGGCGATGTCGGCCAGCGTGATGGTGTCGAACCCGCGCTCCGCCATGAGGGTGGACAGAGCGGTGAACAGCTTGTGCCTGGTCATCTGCCGGTGCTCGTGCAGGCTCTTGCCGATGATCTTGGGCATGCTGACAGCATATGCCCTCGTCGTCAGTATCTGGAACGCAGGATCGGGTGGCGAAGGGCGTCGCGGCGAATTCGTCGGACACGTGGCGCTAAGTTCGTATAGATCGGCTTTGCGCGGTGCCACTGGTGGAATATGCATGTCTTTGCACTGAGACTCCGTCGCCAAATATATGGATGTGTAATACGCCTCGCGCGAAGCGCGGAAAACCGCGAGTCCTTCGTCACGAGCGTGTTTCATCTCTGTAACACGCCTGCATCATGGGCGAAAGTGCCCGGCAGTAAGGTGCCCGCATGACATTTCTGGCGGGCGCGATTCCAGCGGAGCACGCCTCGGGTCATCTTCTGATCCTGCCCAGCACGAACGGCCCCGTGGCGGTCAGCGAGCTGGCGGCCGCCTGGTTCTCGGACATCGCGTGGCTGCGAGAACCCTCCCGCGCCGCGGGCGCGCGGCGGATGGCCGGCTCCCGGTTCCGTGGCATGGCGCAGTCCGACGCGCTCGTCCCCGGTGTCATGCGGCTGGGTGAGGCGCACGTCGCGACCGGCCCCTTCGAGGTCGGGGAGGCACACCTCGCCGAGCTGTCCATCGCCGCCACCAAGGCGGAGGCGTACTCCGTCGCGCGCAGCGACGGCCTCCGGGACATGCGGGGCGCGGCCCCGACGTCGTACGACGACCGGGACGGGATCGCCCGCGCCTTCCCGCACGCCCTTCCGCAGACCGAGGAGCTGCGCATCGTGCAGTGGATGGTCGCGGCGGCGCGCAAGACCGCCGGCGGAGTGCTCGCCGACGGGCGTCAGCCCCTGGTCCCGGAGGCGGCGGCGTCCGTCAACCTGTCGCTCTACTCCGCGCACCCGCTCCAGCCGGGCGACGTGCTGCCCATGCTCCGCTCGTTCATCGCCACCGCCGACGTGTCCGCCGAGCAGGTCATGCCCGACGGCACGCCGCGGTACACGCTCGCGGGCAGCACGGCCTACGACGGCTCGATCGTCGTCGACGTCGAGCGGGTCGACCGGGTGCCGCGCGCGCTCGGGGCGCTGGACTGGCGCAGCTACGGCCCGTACGCCTACCGCATGACCTGGGTGCCGGCCGACCCCTACGAGCTGGAGCTCGAGCGCGGCTCCGGGCTGCACGTCATCGCCCGGGCGCGCATGCGCGCGTCGCTCGCCCGCCTCGCCGTCTCCCTCCAGGGCCGCATCGCCGGCGTCCTCGTGGACGACGGCGGCTTCATCGCCACCCCGGAGGAGCTCGACGGGCGCACCGACTCGACGACGGGCGGCGCACCGGGTTCCCGCGCCTGGGTCTGACCCGGCAAGTTATCCACAGATTTGATCCACAGCCCTGTGTGTTGTGTGGGAAATCCGGGGCTTTTCCTGTGGACAGAACTGTTGAGAACCAGAGGGTGAAAATTACAACGGCGGAGCAGTTGCCGCATGTACGACACGCGGATAGAAACGGTGTCAATGGTTCGACGATCCGGGTGCAGATGCGGTGCGCTGCAGCAGTACCGACCGGCTTGGACATCGGACACATGGGTCGACCGGAGAACGACAGGACATCCCGTACCGCGGTGCGGGCTGTGGATGACGCCACAGGTGCCTGTACGGGGCCGGAAGACCGCCCGCGTTCGAGGTGTTCGTGCAGAACAGGCCTGGCGACCCGGGTCTGACGGGCACAACGGAGTCGTGACGTCGACACGACGCCCCTGGTTCTCGCCGAGCGCGGGCCACGGGTATGCGGTTTCGCCAGGGCCCCCGGCCTGCCCCGGGGGCCCTGGCCCCTCCCCGGAGCCCGCGCGCGGCATCTAGGCTCGGCGCATGAGCAACCTCGAGACCCAGCCGGCCGAGCAGGTCTGCGCCGCGGGCGACCAGGGCGACGGCATCGAGCTCCTCACCCCGCGGGACGTGCCGCTCGGCGGGCCGCGGGCGATGGACGTGCGGCGCACCATCCCGCAGCGCGCACGGTCGCTCGTGGGCGCCTGGTGCTTCAGCGACCACTACGGCCCCGACGACGTCTCCGACAGCGAGGGCATGCAGGTGCCGCCGCACCCGCACACCGGGCTGCAGACCGTGAGCTGGCTCTTCGAGGGCGAGATCCTGCACCGCGACTCGGTGGGCTCGCTCCAGCGGGTCCGGCCGGGCGAGCTCAACCTGATGACGGCGGGCATGGGCATCTCGCACTCCGAGGAGTCGCCCGCCGAGGGCCGCCCGCCCCGGCTGCACGGCGTGCAGCTCTGGACGGCGCTGCCCGGCTCCGCGCTCGGCGTCGACCCGCACTTCGAGCACCACGCCGGCCTGCCGCTCGTCCGGCACGAGGGCGCCGTCGTGCAGGTGTTCGTCGGCCGGCTGTCCGTGGCGGGGGAGGAGCTGGCGTCGCCCGCGACGACGTACACGCCGCTCGTCGGGGCGCAGATCGACCTCGAGCCGGGCGCCGAGGTGCGGCTCGACGTCGACGCGGGGCACGAGCACGCCCTGCTCGTCGACTCCGGCGACATGACGTTCGAGGGCAGCGTCGTGCCGCCGTCGAACCTCGGCTACGTGGCTCCGGGGCGGTCGACGCTCGTGGTGCGCGCCGGGGCCGCGGCTCCTGTCCGGGCGGTGCTGATCGGCGGCCTGCCGTTCGACGAGGACGTCGTCATGTGGTGGAACTTCATGGGTCGCACGCACGAGGACATCGTGCGGGCCCGCGACGCCTGGACGGCCCAGATCGCCGAGCTCGCGGACGGGGTGACCGGCTACGCCGACGGCGCCGCCGGGCGGCTGTTCGGCCAGGTGCACGGCTATCCGACCGGGCCGCTGCGCGCACCCGCGCTGCCGGACCTGCGGCTCAAGCCGAGGACGCGCCCGGGTCAGGGCTGACCCCGGTCCGGCGGGCCGGTCCGACGCCGGTTCGGCCGGCCGGCCCGACGCCGGTCAGCCCGCCTCCGGTCCGGCGTCGGCCGGCCGCAGCAGCGGCGGGTGCAGCACGGTCGCGGTCGGGTCGGCGCCGGGGGCCAGCCGGAACAGCTCGGCCGGCCGGCCGGGGCCGCCGCCGCCCAGGCGCCCGGTCGGCTCCAGGAAACCCGGGGTTCCCGTGGCCTTCCGGTGGAAGTTGCGCGCGTCCAGCCGCGTGCCCCACACCGCCTCGTAGACGCCGCGCAGCTCGGCGACCGTGAACTCGGGCGGGCAGAACGCGGCCGCCAGCGGCGAGTACTCGATCTTGGCGCGGGCCCGCTCCACGCCGTCGGCCAGGATGCCGTCGTGGTCGAAGGCGAGCCCGGCGCCCCGGCCCCCGACCGGGACCCAGCGGGCCTCGGCCGCGTCGCCGCCTGCCGCCGGCAGCCCGAAGGCGGGCGCGAGCAGCAGGTAGGCGACCGAGAGCACGGGGCCCCGCGGGTCCCGCCCGAGCGGGCCGTAGGTGCGGAGCTGCTCCAGGTGCCAGGGGCCCGTTCCCGTCGCCCCGGCCGGGACCGTCAGCCGCGTCTCCTCCTCGAGCTCTCGCCCCGCCGCCTGCTCCAGCGTCTCGCCCGCGAGCACGAACCCGCCCGGCAGCGCGGCCTGCCCGCGGTACGGCTCCAGGAGCCGGTCGACGACGAGGACGTGCAGGGCGGCCTCCCGCACCGTCAGCGCCACGACGTCGACGGTGACGGGGAAGGCGCCCGCGGAGTCGGGTATCGCGGACGGGACGGGTGCTGTGCGGGCCATGACATCGACCGTACATTCTCGTCACCTTGACGAAAAGCCGGGAGGGTAGATATCGTCAAACTGACGACAACAATCGAAGGAGAGTCAGACGATGGCGACGATCAAGCGCTACCCCGGGTTCCGCCAGTTCCTCGGCACCGCGAGCGACTACGTGGTGCACCTCAGCAAGGGCGGCGTCCGCCACGAGGGCGTGGGCCAGGCCTTCTGGTTCCGGCCCGACACCTCGGTGCTCAGCGAGGTGCCCGCCACCGACCAGGAGCTGCCGGTCCTGTTCCACGCCGTCACGCGCGACCAGCAGGACGTCAGCGTGCAGTCGAACGTCACCTACCGCTTCGGCGACCCGGTCCTCGCGTCCCAGCGCCTCGACTTCGGCATCTTCCCCGTCACGGGCAAGGGTCAGGAGGCGAGCGGCCGCCAGCAGGTCGGCGCCATCGTGGGGCAGCTCGCGCAGAGCCTCACGGTCGACCTGATCGCCACGCTGGACCTCGCCGAGGCGCTGGAGTCCGGCATCGGGCGCGTGCGGACGGCGCTCGGCGCGCTCGGCGAGGACGCCCGCCTCGCCGCGACGGGCATCGAGATCCTCGGCGTCCGCGTGCTCGCGGTTCGTCCTGAGGGCGACGTCGAGAAGGCCCTGCGCACCCCCGTCCGCGAACGGCTCCAGGCCGAGGCTGACCGCGCGACCTACGAGCGCCGCGCCGTCGCCGTCGAGCGGGAACGCAAGATCGCGGAGAACGAGCTCGCGAGCCAGATCGAGCTCGCCGCCCGCCGCGAGCAGCTCGTGGCCCAGGAGGGTGCGAACAAGCGCCGCGAGGCCGAGGAGGCCGCGGCGGCCGCCCTCGTCTCGGCGAAGTCCGACGCCGAGCGGCGCGAGATCGCCAGCACGGCCCAGGCGGGCTCGCTGCGCCGGCTCGGTGAGGCCGAGGCCGCGAAGGAGGCCGCGCTCATGGCGGTCTACACGAACGTCGGGCGCGACGTGCTCACCGCGCTCGCCCTGCGCGACGCCGCACCGCACCTGCCGAACGTGGGCTCCCTGACCGTCACGCCCGACCTGGTGAGCGGGCTCCTGAGCGCGCTCACGACCCGGGCGGCCGAGCCGACGGCGGACACCGCGCCGGCCTCGAACGGCGCGCCGGCCACGGAGCGCTGACATGGCGCTCCGCACGCGCGCGGTGCTCGTGCACCGCCGCACCGAGCTCGACGAGCTGCTCGACCGGCACGCCACCCGCGGCCAGGCGGAGTTCTTCCTGCGCACCCGGGGCCGCACCCTGGCCGACGTCGAGGCCCGGCACGACGCCGCGACGTCGGCCCGCCGGGTGGTCGCGGCGAGCGTGCCGTCCGACTGGGCGCTCGCGGAGGTGGAGCGGGCCGACCTGGACCGGTTCCTCTTCGCGCCCGAGGACGTCGTGCTCGTCGTGGGCCAGGACGGCCTGGTCGCGAACGTGGCCAAGTACCTGGACCGGCAGCTCGTGATCGGCGTCGACCCCGAACCGGGCACCAACCTCGGGGTGCTCGTGCGGCACGACGTCGACGACGTCGGCGCGATCATCGGCGCGCTGGCCGAGCCGGGCCGGGGGGATGCCCGGCGTGGTTCGGCCCTGCGCGGCGACGAGCTCACGATGGTCCACGCCCGGCTCGACGACGGCCAGGAGCTGCACGCCGTCAACGAGCTGTTCCTGGGGCACCCGAGCCACCAGTCGGCGCGCTACCTGCTGGGGTCCGGCCGCGGCTCGGAGCGCCAGTCGTCGTCGGGCCTGATCGTCAGCACCGGTACCGGGGCCACCGGCTGGTGCGCCTCGATCGCCCACGACCGGGGCGGGCGCCGGCTGCCCGGGCCCACGGACCCGGCGCTGGCCTGGTTCGTGCGGGAGGCGTGGCCGTCGCCCGTCACCGGCGTCACGATGACGGAGGGCGTGCTCGGGAGCGACGGCGAGCTCGTGATCACCGTCCAGTCGGACCGGCTCGTCGTGTTCGGCGACGGCATGGAGGCGGACCGGCTCGAGGTCTCGTGGGGGCAGGAGGTCCGCATCGGCGTGGCCGAGCGGAGGCTCCGGCTCCTGTGAGGCGGCTCCTGTGAAGCGATGCTCAGGCTCTGCTTGTCTGTCGACTGAGCCTGCGGTTCCGCTTCGGGCGGGTGCCTCGTTCCTCGGCCCCCACCCTGCGCTGCACCTCCGGCTCAGTCGATGTCGTAGCGGAGCATGAACTCGCCCGCGTCCAGCACCACGTGGCTCACCTCGACCGGCGACCCGTCCTTCGTGAAGGCGGTGCGCGTGACCGCGAGGACCGGGGTGCCGGGCTCGATGCGCAGCTCCTCGATCTCCTCGATCGTCGGCATGCGGCCCACCACGTCCTCGCGGAACCGCACCGGCGCGTGCCCGGCCTCGGTCAGCCGCGCGTGCGTGCCGCCCGGCCCGACCTCCTGGTCCGCGATCGGCGTGCCGGCCGCGATCGCCGCGGGCAGGTACGACGTCGCGAACAGGACCGGCTTGCGCTCCCGCAGGTGCAGCCGCTCCCGCACGGTGACCTTGTCGCCCTCGGCGAGGCCGAGCGTCGTGCGGATCTTCTCGGACGGCTCGGCCTCCGCCGTCACGGCGAGGGTGCGGACCACGAGGCCGGCGCCGGTCTCGTCGATCTCCGCCGTCACCGTGGACTCGCCGGCCTTGCCGCCCGTGCTGTCGCGGACGATCGGCTCGAACGAGCGCACGAAGACGCCGGAGCCGTGCCGGGTCACGGTCAGACCCTCGTCCTTGAGCATCGACAGGCCGTGGCGCGCCGTCATCCGGGCCACGCCGTAGTTCGACATGAGCGCGGCCTCGCTCGGAAGGCGATCGCCCGGTTTGTAGGTCCCGGAGCGGATCGCGGCACGAAGATCCTTGGCGATGCTTGCGGCAGTCACACGTCCCTCTCTAGACACGGAACCCACCTAACCCGCAGCCAGTGCGTATACGCAACTTTTCCGCGTAGCGGTTGCAACCCCCAGTTAACCCGCAACACGCTGTCTATGCGCCTAGAGGTAGGTGCAGAGAGGTAGGAGAAATGGCAACGATTGCGGGCACCCTGGCTGATACCACGCTGAGTGTGCGGGACTTGCTGGACGAGGTGGGGGACGCGCGGGTCAAGTGGGTCGAGGTGTTCCGCGATCACCTGGTGCTGCATCCGACGCAGCGCTCCGAGGGTGCGGCCATCGCGGAGCAGCTGGGGATCACGGTGGCGACCGACTACCCGGCCACCCGACCGGGCTTCACGATGTGGACCGGGTGCTGGAGGGGCATCGACATGTACGTCTACGGCGACCTGCGTGGCTCGGCCCGCCCGGTCCGCGCGTGGCCCACATGACAGCAGGGTCCTGCACCGGGGGCCTCGGCCCCGAGGGCTGCCCGACGCCGGGGGCGCACCTTGCCGAGCTCGTGGAGGTCACCGCGCTCATCGCGCACGTCTACGACATCCACACCCTGGACGTCCGGGCCGGCGTGGACCACCTCGACCTCGAGGACGACGTCGTGGCCATGCTGACCGTCGACGTCGTCGCGGCCCGGTCGCCCGACGCCGCCCGGCTCGCCAGGATGCTCCACCTCACCGAGCGGGCGGGGCACCACGGCAGCGAGCCGCACGGGCGCACCACCTGGCGGTGCTGGACGGGCTGGGTGCCCGCCGCCGGGCCCGGGCTGCCGGTGTCGCTGCACGTGACGGCACCGATCCGGGGCTGAGGCCCCCACGGACGAACGCCGCGGGCCGGACGGTGGGTCCGGCCCGCGGCGTTCCTGGCGTCATCTCGCGTTCATGCCGGCCGGGCAGACTGCGCCGATGACGCCTCGCCTGCCCGGTCCGGCCCCGACCCGTCCGCTCCATGTCGCACGCGGCGCCACACGGCTCGCCAGTGCCACCCGGCTCGCCGGCGTGGCGCTGGTCGTCGGGGTGCTGGCCGGCTGCACGCCGCCCCCGCCGTCGGGCGCCCTGCCGGGCATGCCGCCCGGGGTGCGGGCCCCGGAGGAGTACGCCTTCGGGGACGACGTCGCGGGCCGCGACCTGCGTGCCTCCGGCCCCGTCCACGACGCGCTCTCCGAGGAGGTCGACGACGAGCGGCTGCGCAACCTGCCCCTCGTCCTGGACGTCGACGTCGATCCGGCGGCCGTGCGGGACGCCTATGCCGACGAGCTCGTCGGGCGCGGCTGGACCGCGATGCCGGAGCTGCCGGACGTGGACGAGGCCTGGACCGAGGGCTGGACCAGCCCCGACGGTCGCGACGCCTTCGTCCTGGTGGGCCTCGAACCCCGCCCGGACGAGACGCACGTACCCCTGACCGTCCTGACGACCCTGCCTGACGAAGTGGACGACGACGCCTGACGGACGTGCGAATTGCGGGGAAATGCGCGAATGTTGGGCGGTCGCGACCCCGCGCGACCCGATGGAGGTGTCCCCGTGCCCCAGAACTCCACCAGCGCAGGCGGCGCCGTGCGCCGAGCGAAGAACAGCCGCGCCGTACGCGGCCTCGCCCGCGGCGGCTATGCCGCCTCCGGTGTGCTCCACCTGCTGATCGGCTGGCTCGCCGTCCAGCTCGCACTGGGCGAGTCCGAGGGGCAGGCGGACCAGTCCGGCGCCTTCCGGGCGGTCGCCCAGATGCCCGGCGGAGAGCTGGTCCTCTGGCTGGTCGCCGTGGGCTTCACGGCGCTCGCGGTCTGGCAGCTCGCCACCGCCGTCGTCGGCGTGCCGAACGCGGACAACCAGGCGGCCGCGCGAGGCAAGAGCGTGGCCAAGGCCGTGCTGTACGGGGTGCTTGCGGTCTCCGGCGTCCGCTACGCGACGGGCGGCGGGGGCGGCAGCAGCGGCGGCGAGGAGAGCCTGACCGCGCGTGTCCTGGCGATGCCCGGGGGCGCCTGGCTGGTGGGCGCCGCAGGCCTGGTGATCGTCGGCGTCGGCGTCTACCACGTGGTCAAGGGCGTGCGGAAGAAGTTCCTCGAGGACCTCACCGGAGCGGGCGGCAGCGCGGTCCGGCCCGTGGTCGTGCGGCTGGGGCAGATCGGCTACGCGGCGAAGGGGATCGCGCTCGGCGTGGTCGGCGGCCTCGTGGTCGCCGCCGCGGTGACGGCGGACCCGGAGCAGGCCGGCGGCCTCGACGAGGCGCTGCACACGATGCGCGACCAGCCGTACGGCACGGCGCTGCTCATCGTCATCGGGCTGGGGATCGCCGCGTACGGCGGCTACTCCTTCGCGCGCGCCCGGTTCGCGCGGCTCTGATGTCGTCGCGGGCCGACGCCGGCGACGCGAGCCGGCCGTGGTTCACGCTCGCCCAGGGCTACGAGCAGGCGCGGGCCAAGGAGGACTCGCTGGACCGCCTGGTCGAGTGGCCCGCGCAGCGCGACCTGCTGGGCGACGTCGACGGACGGTCGGTGCTGGACGTCGGTTGTGGCAACGGGGCCAAGCTCGCCGAGCTGGTGCGCGACGGCGCGGCGGCCTCCGTCGGCGTCGACATCAGCGGCAACTTCCCGGCCGGTCCGACGCCCGGCATGGAGCTCGTCCGCGGCGACCTCTCCGACCTGGGGTCGGTGCCGGCGCTCGCGGGCCGGACGTTCGACCGGATCTTGTTCCTGCAGACCATCGGCTACGCGGACGACCCGGTGCGCACGTTGCGGGCGGCGCGGTCGATGCTCGCCGACGACGGGTTCGTCCTGCTGTCGCGGACGCACCCGATCCGGTACGCCGTCGAACGGGCGGAGCAGAACGGGACCACCCTCGGCGAGGAGTACTACTCCACGGCCCCGTACACCTACTACCACCGAGGCTGGAACGACCAGGTCGCCCTGACGAAGCGCGGCTACACCGTCGCCGACCTGCTGAACCTGTTCAGCGCGGCCGGGTTCTGGGTCGAGGCCGCCGTGGAACCGCAACTCTCCGAGGACGCCCGGCGCCGCTACCCGCACAAGCAGGCGTGGATGGACAAGCACCTCGGCATCCTGATCTTCCGGCTCCGGCCTCTTCCTTGAGGCCCCGGGAACGACGAAGCCCCAGGTCAGAACGTTCTGACCTGGGGCTTCGTGCTGGAGCGGGTGACGGGAATCGAACCCGCGCTATCAGCTTGGGAACTGTGCTCGCCTACCTGTCGTCCGCTGTTTGGCGCGCGTTCGAGCGGCCAGGAGCGGCCACGAGTCGCCCCCTGTGGCCTGGGGTAATGGCACGCCGATGGCACGACGTCGAGTGGTATCCCACGGGGCGTCGGGTGAACTTGGGGGTGAAGAGGTAGGTCCGCGTGGCCTGGGGCCGTTTGGGGAAGGCTACTTGTCGTACTTTCGACAGCGACACCTTGCTGCGCACCGTGCGTGCAGGGGAGAGGAGCGACCATGGCTGTCAACGTCGACAAGGGTCTGACCACTGCCAAGACCTACGAGAGCGGGCAACGGGTGACCGTGGACAGCGGACACCTGCTTGTGCAGAAGCTCAGTGAGACGAACCACTGGGTGAACGTCGCGATCCATGCCCCCGGCGAGTGGCGGCGAGCGGTCGTCACTGAGGCGAAGCAGCCCTGATCTAGTTCACCTCGCTTTCAGCGAAGTCCGTGCCCTAGGTCACTGCGTTCAGGCGGCGTTGGATGTAGCCTGCGACCATGCCTCAGATGTGGACCGTCTCCCACCGTCTCCGGTGGACGCCGATCCTGACCTTCGGGATGAGGAGGCTGCGTCTGCTGGAGTGGCTTGAGAAGAACACTAGCCCTGTGGCCTTTGCCGACGAGGGGGAAGGCCACATCGGCATCTCACTGGTTGACCGAAGCCTCAAGCTCGTAATTGGTCGCAGCCATGCGGATATTTCGAGCAGCGCCGCGGACCTCAGCATCGACAACCTTGAGCCTGCGTTGGCCGGGTTGTTCGAGGTCTTCGAGCCGGAAAGTTGCGTACTGACGGCAACGGACTCTGTCTGGACTAGCGAGATCGACTCCACCGACTACAACGAAGAGCGGGCAGGGCTCGCGTCCGCGATGACCGGTGTGATGGGTAGTCGCGCAGGGTTCCGAGCTGTTGACGCTTCTGCCCTGGTCGACTTCGAGTCGATGGAGCACACGGCGCAGGTCGAGTTCGGGATCATCGATGACAAGGAGCTACGGGACCGCCTCAGTGACCCGCGGATGGGACGGATCAGCGGTCGCCGGCCCGTCTACGAGGGCTTGTTCCCGGAGCAGGTTCCATCTGTCGCGCTCCTCGCGGACGTGGCGCTACGGCGCAAGGTCGGTGGAACGGTTACAAGTGCGCAGGACGTTATAACTAGTGCGGCAGACGAAGTCCGTACGATCGATAGCATCGTCTCGATGCTCGTCGACGGACAGGGGAAGGGAAGGGATTCAGGTGAGCACATTCAAACTGGCTGAGCGCATTGACTGCGTCGATGGAGACACAGCGAGTGCGTGGGTTGATGTGGTTCCGCCTGCGGAGACGCGTACGCAGCCCAGGGCACCCGGCGTAGTCCTCTCGATCGCTGCTGCCCGAAACCGCTATAACCGAGGAGTCGTCGAAGAGGTAGAGGTCGACGAGTCGGAGCTTGCACCGATCGGCGAAGTCGACCGCGACATGGCGGACTACTTTGACTCGGTGTGGGACCGCTGATTCGGCCTCCGATTCGTGACGAAGTTCGCGCGCGGGCAGGTGTGGCGTGCAGATGTGCCGTTCAACGACGAGCCCGCAGCTGGTAAGTACCGGCCGGTGGTCGTGATTGGGATCTCCAAGTTCGGCAACGACGAAGATGGTGTCCTGCTGGTCGTACCAGTTACCAGCTTTGGCGACGGCGGCTCTCCGAGGAACGGCGATGTAGTCATTGACGATCACAGTCAAGCAGGCTTGAAGGGCAGGTCCTGGGCTCGCGCGAGGCGCCTATGGGGCCTCAGCCCGCGCGCACTTGACGCACAGAAGGGCTCGACCGGCACTGTGTCTCCTGAAGTGATGTCGGCGATCCTGACTGAAGTTGAGAAGCTGTTCTAGGTCCGGCCGGGCTGGCGACGCTACTACTAGAGGCCCACTCTCGGGATGAGAGTGGGCCTCCGGCGTTGGTGGCGCGGCGGGACGAGCAGCTGACTACAAGCGCTGTTGCTGTCTGATGCCTGAGCCTGATCCGTATCGCGTGTAGTGCGAGGCCCCACCTCTTGCAGGTGGGGCCTCGTCATGGGGTCCCTCGGCTCCGTTTGCCCAGACCGGATAGCACCTGTGTTCGAATAGTGGTCCATACTGATACCCATGAACGGCACGGCCCATGTGGGCGACGCGGGGCGTGAGCGGGATAGGCAGGCGCAAGAGCGCCGGATCGCGTCGTGGCGTAAACATGGCCTGGAGGAGCGGGGATGGGCGGCTGAGCGTCTGATCGAACATCAGGGTCCGGCGTCGGTCCCGGCAGTCAAGCTGCCGCAGCCGATCCCCGCCCGATGCACCGCCCGTGCTTACGACGGCACTGTCGTGACGATGGTTGGAGAGGTCACCCATGTTCGCGGCCCGTGGCGGAGTTTCACCGCGGAGTATCCCGGCTGGGGCGAGTGGTCGGCCGTCGTGCATCGCGACGCGTGCGAGTACCTCGACCGGTGAGGTTCGCTCAATACTGGGCTATCTCCGCTGCCAACCCCATGAGGTCCATGAGTCGATCGCCGTCGATCCCTCGGGCAATGATGCCGGTCTGAACGCTCTCATCTTTCGAGGTCCACGATGCTTGCCCGCCGACCCCCTGACCTGTGGCCCACATTGGCGAATCCATCGAGCGGTGCCATGCGGTGGGCTCGTCGTACAGGTCATCAAGGATCGCGACGAAATCGAGCGGCGCGGGACCGCTAAGTGCTGCGATGTAGCCGGAGTAGTCCGTCTGCCACCAGCACGCTTCCACACCATCGCTGAGGCTCCGGTCATCGCGTTTGACGATTTCCGACCCGAGAAGTTCGGCGACCGCACTGGTGAAGGCTTCGCAGCGATCGCGAATGGTATGGATGGGCGTTGGATCGGCAGATGGTGACTGGGACGCGGCCGGGCTTGGTGCGGTGCTTACCAGCGGCTGTGCGCTACACCCGGTCACCATCATGACCACTGCGAGCGTTACGGCCGCCACCATTGGTGTGTGGTGCATGAGAACAGCATGCATTAACAGCAATGGCCCATCCGGGAGGATGGGCCATTGCTGTTAGAGGTTTTGAGATTAGAGCCCGCCGCCGACGCGAATGCGTCGACGCGACTACTCGGCACCCACGATGGCTAGCCACTCGCGCGCCGAGGTCCGGGCCGCGTTGTAGTCGCCGGTGTTCATGCTGTCGCCTACAAGGTCGGAGCCGACGCCGAGAGCGACAGCCCCGGCATCGAGCCACGCGCGGGCATCCTGCCGCGTGATCGTCCCGGTCGGCATGATTCCGGCGTCCGGCAGCGGTGGCAGGAGCTGACGAATGAACTTCGGGCTGTGCGAGCTGGCAGGGAAGAGCTTGACCACCTCGGCGCCCGCCTGGGTGGCCGCGTCGATCTCACTCGGAGTGAAGACCCCAGGAACGAACCCAATGCCGCGTTCCCGGGCGTATTCGATCACCGGCATTGACATGCTCGGAGCGACCAGGAAGCCCGCGCCGGCGTCGATCGCTCGCTGTGCGTCAGTGACGTTTCGCACCGTGCCGGCACCGACGTATCCGGTGTTCCCGAGGCGGCTTGCAATCTTCGTAACCACCGAAAGAACCTCTGGCCGGGCGATGGGAAATTCCAGCGCCCGAATTCCCTCGGACACCAGCACCTCAGCGACGTCGGCAAGGCGCTCAACGTCCGGCCCGCGCAGGATCGGGAGTAGCCGCGCGTCGCGTATCGCCTGTGCCGCGCTTGAGGGCCGCGTGGTCATGCCGCCGCCGAAATGGTCGCGAGCATCTTGGTTGCCTGGCTCTGCAGAGGCTCGCTGGACGCTGAGTTGTCGATGATGACGTGGTCCGCTGCTGGCTGGAATGCGAGGTCGATTCCCGCGATGTAGTCGTCCCAGTTCGAGAGTTTGCCCGTGTCGCGAGCAGCACCACGACGCTTCAGGTAGGTGTGCATCGTGGTTGCGTCGCAGCGCACCCAGACCAGGCTGAGCCCGACGCCCGCCGCGTTCAGGCGCGTGCCGATTCGTTCGATCCACGCAGCGTCCTGAAACTCACGGATGAACGGCGCTGTGGCGATGACCCCTACACCAACCTCGGCGTTCTCCTCAATGGTTGCAAGAAGCGCCTCGTACTCGAACGGGCGCACGTGCTCCAGGTATGTCTGTGACTCACGGTCGTGCGCCGGTCGCCCGAGCTCTTCGAGAAGCCTTTCGACGACGGCGCGCGTTGTCGTGTCCTTGTCCACGATGGCGGATCCCGTGACCCGAGACAGCACGCGGCTCAGCTCCGACTTGCCGCTACCCGCGTAGCCGCCGATCAGGAACACGTGCGGTCGGCGGGGCTTACCGCTCTCAGTTGGCGCTGTGATGCCGCTTCGAACGATGCGGCGAGAGCGGGAGATGGCCTCAACGAGACCGTCGGCTACGAGCTGTTCGATCGCCTTGCTCACCGTCCAGGCGCTTACGCCCATTTGCTCGGCCAGATCGCGCGACGAGGGCAACGCTGCACCGTCTCGGAGCCTGCCCGCTTCGATGTCGTTTCGGAGGATCCGCTCCACTCGTTCGAGCTTCTTGCCGCCAACGTCGTCGGCGCTGTACTGCGACATGTGACCTACCTCACATTGGAATCTCGCAACTGGCTGGTTTCGGCCTAACAACTGGCTGGTTACCGATCATCCACGCCTGAGCGCCCGCTGCCAAATCAGATGCGAGGGCACCAATCAGTTGACAGGTTGCCTCGCAACTTGCAAGGTTTCCTCTCAACAGGACTGTGACCCGGGACATAGATCCGGATCACAGTCACGACGAGGAAGCGAGGTAGTGAGATGTCTCAGCACCGCATCAGTGGTCTGGACGTAGCACGCAGGTACCTGTTCGAAGCCCAGGACGGCCTGAACAAGGCCGCCCGGGTCCTGACCCAGCACGGCACCACCGCTGACGGCCTCAAGGAGGACGGCCGTACGGCGGCGTCTCTGGCCCGGAAGGTCGAGGCCATGAAGGACCGGGTTCGCAAGGTCCACGAGGCCGCCCTTGCCGCTGAGCGTGGCAACGGTGGCAACGGTCGTCGGGGGTGGGGCTGGTGACCTACACCGACTACGCGGGGTTCGAGGTTGAGCCCACGTTCACCGACCTCGCGGCCATCGCCGCCGAGGAGCCGGTCATCTCGGCCGAGGTCGCCGTGGTGGACGCCGAGTGCCAGATGGCCGCTTCGCCCGGCCCGGCCGCGACCGAGGCTCACCGCCGCGCGGTGACCGCCCTGAACACGGTCATCCGGACCCGCGCCTCCCGCGCTACGTCTACGGCCCCGGTCTTCGGACTGGTCCAGCCGCTTTCCACGGCCCGCCGGGTCGTCATCCGCCCTGCCCACCGCACTGCCGCCTGAGAGGACACCCCAATGGCTATCTCCGTTATCGCGTTCATCTTCGCCGTCGTCGCGTTCTGCCTGTGCAAGTGGGGCCCGGAGCGCTGGGGACCGTCGCTGTTCATGGTCGCCACCGGCCTGATGCTGGCCGCTACGCCGGTCGGTCAGGACGCCTCGGTCATGATCCAGGAGCTGTTCAACAACATCTTCAGCGGGGTGCTGGCGTGACCACCCCCAACGAGCACGAGGGCGGTTACCCGCCTGACGACGCCTCGGAGATCGCGGAGCTGGAGGCGCTGCTCGCCCTGCCGAGCGGCCCGGAGGCCGTGGGCGAGTCCATCGCTGACGCGACCCTCAGTGGCGCTGACGCGAACACGCTGGACCAGGGTCGCGCTGCTTCCCCGTCGGTCGAGGTGGCCGGCGGGGAGGTGGGCGACGAGGACGACGAGTACGAGGACGACGACGCTCCGGGCGGTGTCCTGGCCCTGCTGGACGGTCTGCGGTCGCTGACCGGTCGTGCTCCGTCTGTTGCTCGCCGTGAGGTCGATCAGGCCACGTCGTGGCTGGGCTCGAACTGGGTCCTGATCCCGCTCTACCCGCTCATCGCTGTCGTTCTGGCCCCGTACGGTGCCGGTCTGCTCGCTCAGCGGCACTGGACCTGGGTGTGGGACCTGGACTACAAGACCCACCGCGCCGAGCGACGCAAGGCCGCCCGCGCCGCGGGGGAGGACGCGGAGATCCGCAAGGACTACGCGGCCCTGTTGCGGGCGCGGTGGTTCGCGACGGTCGGCCTGTCCCTGGCCGGGTTCGTGGGCGCGCTGCTGTTCATCCAGTTCACTCCGTGGTGGGCGACCTGGGCGGCCCTGTTCGCCCTGGTCGGCAGCATGGGCGGGTATGGCATTGCCCGGGCTCCGTGGCTGGCCAAGGCCACGGGCCGCAAGGCCAAGGCCCCGACGATCACGATCCCGTTCGTCACCGAGGCCCTGGCCACGCTCGGGATCTCTCCGGAGCCGTCCAAGCGCGGCCTGCCCGGCCTGGAGATCCTGGGCATGCGGACCCTGCGCGGCGGCGTCGAGGTCCTGGTGGACCTGCCCCCGGGCAAGACCGCCGAGGACGTCGTCAAGCTGCGCAACCGCCTGGCCTCCGCGCTGCGCCGGCAGAAGGGCTGCGTGTGGCCCTCGGGCGACACCGAGGTGCACGAGGCACGCCTGGTTCTGTTCATCTCGGACAAGCCCTTGCACAAGCGCGACGCCGTGAAGTGGAAGCACGCCAAGTCCGGGGCGACCAACGTGTTCGAGCCCATCGCCCTGGCCGAGGACGTCCGCCACCGCGACGTGACCGCCACGCTGATGTTCAACTCCGGGATCATCGGCGCCGTCCCCCGCATGGGCAAGACCCTCGCGCTGCGGACCATCGGCATGGCGATGGCCCTGGACCCGCGTGTGGAGATCCACGCCTACGACCTCAAGGCCACCGGCGACCTGGACTCGCTCGGGCCGATCGCGCACGCCCTGCGCGTGGGCGACTCCACCGATGACATGAAGTTCATCCGGGACGACCTCAAGCGGCTCGTCGAGGACCGCGCCCGCCGCGCCGCGACGATCCGTGGCCTGTCGGTCAAGGAAAAGAAGATCACCAGCGACATCGCAGACCAGCACGAGCTGGGGCTGCACCCGATCGGAATCCTGATCGACGAGTGCCACATCGCGTTCACCGACGCCACGTACGGCAAGGAGATCGCGGCCCTGTGTGAGGACCTGGTCAAGCGTGGTCCCGCTACCGGGATCATGCTCTGGCTCGCCACCCAGGAGCCGAACAACGACATGATCCCCGCGTCGATCTCGCGGGCCTGCACCTACCGGTGGTGCCTGATGGTCATGGACTGGCGCGCCAACGACGTCGTCCTCGGTAACGGGGCGCACGCCGCCGGGTTCGCCGCGAACAACTTCACCACCAACGACAAGGGCCTTGCCTACTTCCGGGGCGAGGGCGAGTCCCCGGCCCTGGTCCGTGGCGCGTACATCGACATCCCGACCTCGGAAAAGATCGTCGAGCGTGCCCTGATCGCCCGCACCGAGGGCGGCTGGCTCTCGGGCATGGCCGCTGGGGAGATCGCCGCCGACGACGACCGGTCCACGATCCTGCACCACCTGATCGCGGTCTGGCCCGAGAACGACCCCGCCTGGCCCAACGGGAAGGTCTGGTCCGAGGTGCTGGCCGAGCGCCTGGCCGAGCACAAGCCGACCCTCTACGACGGCTGGAACGCCACCCAGGTCAACTCAGCCGCCCGCCGCCACGGCGTCAAGGCCCGCGACGTCAAGGGCCGCCACAACGGCACCGAGGGCACCCGCAAGGGCCTGGTCCGCGCCGAGATCGTCACCGAGCTGGGCACCGACACCACCACGGAGGACTGACCCATGAGCACGTTCAGCGTCAAGGCCAAGGTCCGGGTCACGGCCGGGCCGTCCCGGGGACAGGTCGGACGCGTCGTGGACGTGGACGACACCCGCGTGGACGACGGCAGCGACCCGTACGTCTACCTGGTCCAGCTCGCCCGGCCTACCCGCCTGATCACCCTGACCGCCGCCCAGATGGAACGCGCCCGATGAGCGGGCACCACCCCACACACGAGAGGAGCACCACCATGAGCACCAACACCACCGATGCACCGCGGCGCGGGTCGCGCCGCCTGGTTCTGGGCGGAGCCGTCTCCGTCGCCGTCATCTCGACCGTGTCCGCCTACCTCGCCATGGTCGGGTTCGGGAGCGACGTCCTGGGCATGGACCAGGCCACCGCGTACACCACCGCCGGGGTGTTCGAGCTGTCGCTCGTGACCGTCGCTCTGCTGGCCCGGGAGGCCGCCCGGGACAACCGGCCGGGCGGCACCCTGCTGACCCTGACGTGGGCGCTGTCCACGGCGTCCGGTGTGTTCGCCGCATGGCACGAGGTCTACCTCGGGCACCCGGCCGGCGCGGTCCTCTTCCGGTTCGTCGTGCCCCTGCTGGCCGCCTTGATGTGGCACCTCGCCCTCATCGGTGACCGCCACCTCGCGTCCGGGAACACCTGGGCGAGCATCCGGCAGTCCATGCGGATGCACGCTCTGTTCCTGACCACGGAGGACGCTGTCCGGGCGCACGCCGCCGACGACGGCACCCCCGCCGCCCGCCGTGCGATCGAGCGTGCCGAGGCTCGCCGCCGGGCCGCTCGCGCTGTCGCTCTCAAGTCGGTTCCCCCGGCCGAGATGCGCACCCGGACCGTGGAGTGGATGGACTCGCTGTCCGCCGTCGCGGACGCCGTGACCGATGTGGCCCGCTTGCACGTCGAGGCGAACAACCGCGTTGCCGGACACCTCGCCGCCCCGGTCGTGTCCGGGCCGGACTACGAGGACAAGGCGGCCGACGCTGTCCGGGCCGAGGTCGCGGACATCCTGGCGGACACCGAGGCGGACACCGACCGCCTGTCCGCCACCCCGGCGGCCGGACAGGACACGCCCCGTGTCCGGGCCAACGTCCGCGCCGCTGTCCGGCCCAAGTCGCCTCGAACCGTCCGCCCGGCGGCGTCGGCCGGTGACCGGGCTGTCCGCCGGGACATCGTGTCCGGCCTGCTGTCCACCAGCCCGGCCGCGACCGCCAGTGACGCCCTGGCCGCGCTGTCCGACGCCGGGCACCACGTGACCGACCGGACGGCGCGCCGCCTGCTGGCCGAGCTCCGCCCGGCCACGGACAGCGCCACCGACACGGACAGCGACGCCGAGGCGGCCTGACACGTCCTGATCTACCTGCCCGCCGTCGAACACCACCCTTAAGGGAGCACCCGCCATGGTCAAGATCACCGCCCCGAACATGCTCGCCGCCCAGGGCGCCAAGCTCACCAAGGCACAGCTCGCCGCCCTGCGCGCCAAGGCCGACCGGCGACGCGCCAAGCACGGCGACTTCGGCCCCGAGGCGATCGACGTCCCCGTGTACGACCACCAGGGCGCCCTCATCGGCCACATGCGCTACACGCTCTGATCCACCACCGACCGACCGACCGCCGTCACCGTCACCGTGATCAGGAGGAGAACCACGATGAGCAACACCGACCGCATCCGGCAGGCACAGCGGGCCTACGACCAGGCCGCCGCCCGGAGCAAGGAGCTCGGCCGGATCCACGACCGCGCCGACGATGCCCTCACCGCCGGGAAGACCAGCCAGGTCAAGGTCTGGAAGGCGTGGCAGGACTTCCTCGCCAGCGTCGAGGTGATGAACGCCGCCAAGAGCGCGCTGGACCAGGCCAAGGCGGGCCGGTGACCAGCTACCCGACGTGAACCTGCCTGTCCCCGCGCCCGTCCCCGAATCTGGAGGAAGCCATGAGCACCACCACAGAGCAGATGGACCCGCAGGAGTACGCCGCACTGGTCCGGGACGCAAACGCCCTGGTCAACGCCATCGAGACGGGCATCACCCGCACAGGGTTCGTGTTCGTCTCGGCCTCGGCCCTCACCGTCGCCCACCTGGCGTTCGGCCTGGCCCCGGTGGCTCAGGTGCTCGCCGCCGTCGCCGCCCTCGCGTTCCTCGCCGCCGTCGTCCTGGTCGTGACCAGGATCAGCCTCGGCCCCGTCCCGGAGCCCCTGCCCGAGGGTCCCGAGGCCGCGACGGGGGTAGCGCAGGTAGCGCAGAGCCCCGCTACCGGTAGCGGCAGCGCTACCGCCGAAAACCGCGTGATTCCAACGAAGTAGCGCGGTAGCGGCCCTCCCGCTACCCCCTCGAAACACACTCCGCACCCCACTTCCAGGGCACGCCGGCCCCGCTACCGCTACCGACGCGCCCCTACCCCACCCATGCCAAAAACAGGCCGTACGACGGCCCGAGAGGAACCCCTGATGAGCACCGCACGCGAGTACAACACCACCACCCCGCATGGCCCCGACACCACCGACCCCCGCGTCATCGACTGGGCCGAGCGTCAGGCCCGCGCCCTGGTCCCGTTCGACGTCGTGGACGGCCTGCCCGTCAACCCCCTGACCACCGACCTTCCCGAGGGGCGGGGCGGCCTGTGGCACTGGGGTGAAGCGGTCGCTGTCGATGCCGCTGTCCTGTCGTTCGGGCGCGGCTCGGACCGAAGCCGGTGCCTGCTCATGGTCGAACGCACCGACGGCCACGGCTGGGCACTGCCCGGCGGGATGCTCGACCCCGGCGAGAGCCCACGGCAGGCCATGGCCCGCGAGGTCGGTGAAGAGACCACGCTGCGTGTCGACCCCAACGACGCGGTGATGTGGTCGGCCCGCGCCGTGCCCGACCCGCGTGCCGGGGCCAACGCATGGATGGTGACCGTCCCGTTCGTCATCCCGCTGTTCACCCGCCCCACGGTGCGCGGGATGGATGACGCCCGCCTGGCGGCATGGATGCCCGCCGAGGACTTCACCACCCTGACCGCCGCCCTCGGCACTGGTCGTGTCTTCCCCGCCCACGTCGAGCTGATCCGCGAGGTCCTGGCCCGCTGACACGCCCTCTCGCCGCCCGGCCCCGGCGTCGGGCGGCGGGAGAGCGCGGCAGACCCGCCACGCCACCCCACCCATGGAGGAACCCACATGTCCCGGATCAATCGGCCAACACGCAGATGGCTCCTGATTCCCGTGTCCGATGCCGGACACCCCGGCATCCGCTACGCGGCCATCGCGCCCGGCTGCGACTACCAGCCCCACGACAGCACCCGCTGCGGCTGCCGCCGGTTCGACGACGAGACCGACGCCGAGCGCTACATCCGCGACCAGAGGCGCCGCTGACGCACCCTCTCGGCGCCCGGCCCGGCGTCGGGCGGCGGGAGAGCGCGGCAGATGCCACGCGACCAGGAACACCACCGGAGGAACAGCACCCATGAGCAACGACATCAAGCGAGCACAGCGCGACCTGGACAACGCCCGCAAGCGCGTCGAGGAGACCGCCAAGGCGTGGCGTGACGCGCTGCGGACCAAGGCCCCGGCCGGGCAGACCGCCAAGGCCAAGGCCCTCAACACCCGGGCGATCGAGGACGAGATGAAGGCAGAGGAGGCCCTCAAGCGAGCGATCGAGCGCACCACCGGGACCGTCGTGAACATCTCGCGCGGCGGCACGGTCGGCATCCAGGCCCACACCATCAACGGCGGCTACTACCGCAACTGATCCAGCCCCGCCGTCCGGCCCACGGGCCGGGCGGCGGCCCCCAGGTCCCACCACCGAACCAGGAAGGAAGTGCGTCATGACCACCACCACGCCCGCCGCAGGTCGCACCTACGACCCACAGGTCATCGCCGCGTGGCTGCACGGCTACGACACCGGCGAGGGCGTCGGCTGCGCCCTCGGGACCCGGGACGCTTGGAAGAAGGGCTACGACGCCGGGCACGCCGCCGGGATCGAGGATGCCCTACGGCAGATCGACGCCGAGGCCGAGGCGGCAGCCGAAGAGCACCACGAGCGCGTCGGAGCCGAGCTGCGCCGGCGCACGAACTCGCCCGCGTTCGACGAGCTGTGCGACCAGCGCGCCGCCACGGCCGACGAGCACGGCCATGCCGAGGCCGCCGCCGTCGAGCGTGCCCGGGCCGCCCGGCAGCGCTGGCTGCTGCGGGCCAACGGCGTCGTGCCCATCCACACCGCGACCGGGCACGTGTACCCCGCCAACTGGCCCGAGTCCGAGCGGTACTGCGCCCACGCCGTCACCGTCGCGACGGGCACGCCTGCACGTCCCGCTGTCACCGCTTCCCCTGCCGCCGCGGCGGCCTGACCACCGATCGAGGAGCACGCCATGACCGCTCGCACCGTCCCGCCGTCGCTGTCCGACCCGTACGAGGCCGCCGACTGGCTCCTGTCCCGGCACGACTGGCCCCGTCAGCTCGTGGCCCGTGTCGTGCTGCCGGGGGAGGACCGGCCGCACTGGCTGGACCAGCTCGCCGACGCCTACACCGACCTCGCCGCCCACACCACCGCGTGGGCACGCTACGAGGCCACCCACCGCCAGCCCGGCACCTACGCGACCGACGCCGACTGGGACGCCTGGCAGGCCGCCGGACCCACCCCGTCCGACGCCGCCCACGCCCTGGCCGTCATGTCCGGTGGGGAGCAGCGCATGTGCCGCCTGATCGCCACCCTGCACCCCACCGACCGCGCCCACGGCTGGCACCTTGCCGACCTCCAGTTCGACGAGCGCGGCGCTGCGTTCTTCCTCGACTGGACCCTCGTCGCCCTGACCGCCCTGGCCTGGGAGCCCACCGCCCGCACTGCCCTGCACACCCTGATGGAGGTCACCCGATGAGCAACCTGACCATGACCGACCTGTTCTGCGGCGCCGGCGGATCCTCCACCGGAGCTGTCACCGTCCCCGGAGTCACGGTGCGGCTGGCAGCGAACCACTGGGACAAGGCCGTCGCCACGCACAACGAGAACCACCCCACCACCGACCACCTCCAGGCCGACATCTCCAACACCGACCCCCGCTACGTCCCGACCACGGACCTGCTGTGGGCGTCCCCGGAGTGCACGAACCACTCCCGGGCCAAGGGCCGCAAGCTGCACACCCAGCCCGACCTCTTCGGCGACGTCCTGCCCGACGAGGCCACCCAGCGGTCCCGGGCGACGATGTGGGACGTCGTGCGGTTCACCGAGACCCACAACTACCGCGCCGTCATCGTCGAGAACGTCGTCGAGGTCGCCGACTGGTCCTCACCCACGGGCATCCGTGGCGGCCTGTTCGACGCCTGGCTCGCTGCCATGCACTCCATGGGCTACCGGCACCGGATCATCTCTCTGAACAGCATGCACGCCCAGGCCGGGGGACTGCCCGCCCCGCAGTCCCGCGACCGCGTCTACATCGCGTTCTGGCGGGCAGGGGAGCGCGCCCCGGACTTCGAGCACATGCTCCGCCCGGCCGCGTACTGCCCGACCTGTGACGAGGTGGTCCAGGCCCGGCAGTGGTGGAAGCGCGGCAACGGTGACCGCCCGGGCCGCTACCGGTCGCAGTACCTCTACCGCTGCCCCAACACGAGGTGCCGTAACGCCGTCGTCGAGCCCGCCTGGCTGCCCGCCGCGTCGGTCATCGACTGGACCCTCCCCGGGGTGCGGATCGGGGAGCGGGAGTCCCTGGGGCTCAAGCCGCTGGCCGACAAGACCCGGCGTCGGATCGCGGCCGGGATCGCCCGCTACTGGTCCCCGTTCCACCTGGAGGCCGGGGGCAACACGTACGACGCGGCCGACCCCAAGCACGTCTCCCACGGCGACCCGAACGCGTACTACCGCGCCTGGTCCACCGCCGACGTGCTCAAGACCCTGCACACCATCGAGTCCAAGGCCCTGGCCATCCCCGTCGAGGGCCGCGACGGCAAGCACGCCCAGACCATGGGGCAGCCGCTACGCACCCAGACCACGCGTCTCGAGACGGCCATGGTCGCCCCGTTCATCGCCGAGCTGCGCGGCGGCGGCTCCACCGCCCGGTCTGCCGGTGACCCGCTCGCGACGGTCACGGCGTCGGGCAACCACCACGGTCTGGTGACCCCGGCTGGCGGGACGTGGAACGACGACGCCCGCCCCACCACCGCGGCGCTGCGGACCTTGCACACCCGCGACGCGTACGCCCTGGTGATGCGGAACAACTCCGGGGGAGCGGAGATGACAACCCCGGCCGGGGAGCCGCTGCGGACCCTGACCGCCGCGGGGCACCAGTCGGTCATCACGCCGGGCGAGCTGGCCGCCGCCGAGGCCCGGGTGGATGACTGCACGTTCCGGATGCTGGAGCCGTCCGAGGTCAAGCAGGGCATGGCCTTCCCGGGCGACTACGTCATGGTCGGCAACCGCCGCGAACAGGTCCGCCTCGCCGGCAACGCCGTCACCCCGCCCGCCGCCCGCGACCTGATCGCCACGCTCGCCGCCGCGATCACTGGCGAGCACCACACGACCGAGCCCGTCTACGTCATGCCCACCGGCCTCGCGGCCTGACAGGAGGACACCAATGACCACCACCACGAGCCACGTACAGCCCGAGTTTCCTCACGGTGCCGCGCACGAGAGCGGGTCGGATCTGCTGGACCAGATCCGCGAGACCCTGGCCCGGTACGTGATCCTCCCCGACGAGCACGCCGCCGTGGGCGTGTCCCTCTGGATCGCTGCCACCCACGCCGCCCCGGCATGGACGTTCGCGACCCGCCTGGTCATCCGGGCCCCGGAGAAGCGCTGCGGCAAGTCCCGTCTGTTGCAGATCGTGGATGGCCTGTCGCACGCTCCCCTGAAGTCCGTGAACGCCTCGCCCTCGGCCGTGTACCGCTCGATCGGTGACCGGGCGTCTGACCCGCCCACGCTGCTGCTGGACGAGGCCGACACGATCTTTGGTGCCAAGGCGTCCGGCGACGAGGACTTGCGTGGTCTGCTCAACGCGGGGTTCGAGCGGGACAACCCCGCGCTGCGGTACAACGCCGGGCACAACAAGGTCGAGGAGCTGGGCACGTTCGCCATGGCCGCCCTCGCTGGCATCGGTGCGATGCCCGACACCATCGAGGACCGCGCCGTGGTCATCCGTATGCGTCGGCGGGCACCGGGGGAGAAGGTCGCCCCGTACCGCAAGCGGCGTGACGGTGAGCCCCTGGACAAGCTGCGTGCACGCCTCAACGGCTGGGTACGGGCCAACCTGCGAGACCTCGGCCTGGCCACCCCGTCGATGCCCGTCGAGGACCGCGCGGCGGACCTGTGGGAACCGCTCATCGCCGTGGCGGACCTCGCCGGGGGTGCCTGGCCCGAGGCTGCCCGGCAGGCTGCTGTCGTGCTCACGGGGGAGCGAGACGCGAACGTTCAGGCGTCCGCGCAGACCCGCCTGCTGGGCGACTGCCGTACCGCGTTCGGTGACGCGGACGCCCTGCCCTCGGCGGTGCTGCTGGAGCGGCTCAAGGCCATGGAGGAGTCTCCGTGGGCGACGTACGGGCCGAACGGACTAACGCCAATGCGGCTGGGTGCCCTGCTGCGCGAGTTCGACATCGCGTCGAAGAATCTCCGCCTGCCGACGGGGCAGGCCAAGGCGTACAGCCGGGCCGACTTCACCGATGCCTGGGATCGCTACTGCACCGACGACGACGGCGCCTCGGCAGGGGGTGAGCCGTCCCAGCCGTCCCAGCCGTCCCACACCATCGAAACCGCAGGTCAGAGCCCACTTTTCGGTGGGACGTCTTAGAAAAACAAGCCGTCCCAGAGCCGTCCCACTTTGGGCTGGGACGGCTCTGGGACGGCTTGGAAACCCCAAGCCGTCCCACCCAAAAACCCATCCTGACCAGCCAGAACACACCCGTGGGACGGCTGGGACGGCTGGGTCCCCTAACTGCTGCAAGCAAGGAGTGGCGATGAACGGGCTAATGACCACGGACGAGGCGGCCGACTACCTGGCTCTGAGCGCGCGGCATGTACGCCGTCTCGTAGCCGAGCGGCGGATCGCATTTCGCCGGTTTGGTACCCGCGTGCGGTTCTCCCTGGAAGACCTGAACGAGTACATCGAGGCGTCACGCGTCGTGCCGATCACGGCGTCTGGTGTCTGGCGCGACCTGCGAGAGGTGAGCTGAACATGGCGAACAAGACCGACCGCCGACGCTGGGGCACCGTGCGGAAGCTGCCCTCTGGCCGTTATCAGGCCCGTTACCCCGGGCCTGACGGACGGCTCCGCCCGGCACCGGAGACATGGGAGCGCAAGCGCGATGCAGAGCGCTATCTCACCCTCGCTGAGGCGGAGATGGTGCGGGGTGAGTGGATCGACCCTGAGCAGGTGGCAATCACGGTGCGTGACTACGCAGAGCGGTGGATTGAGGAGCGCCCCAACCTGCGGCCCCGGACACTCCAGCTCTACCGGTGGACTCTGGCCAAGCACGTCGTTCCGTACCTGGGCGACGTGACCATCGGGAAGGTGACGACGCCGATGATTCGTCGGTGGCGAGTCCAGCTCGCGAGCGACGGCGTGAGTTCGGGCATGGTCGCAAAGGCATACCGACTTCTGCGCGCGGTGTTCTGGACCGCTGTTCGGGAAGACGAGCTGCTGAGGAAGAACCCGTGCCGCATCCCGGGCGCGGATCAGGAGCACGCTGGGGAGCGCCCTCACCTCACGCTTGACCAGGTGCTCGCTCTGCGTGACCGCTTCGCTCCGCGCTACCAGATGTTGGTGCTCACGGCGGCTATGGCCTCGCTGCGGTTTGGTGAGGTGACGGCACTCCAGCGACGAGACATCGACGTGAGCGCCGGGACGATCCGAGTAGAGCGCCAGTTCCTGGAGGTCACCGGCCAGGGCCTCGTGACGGGGCCGGTCAAGAAGTCCGCTGCTGGCCCCCGAACCGTCGCCGTACCGCGTGAGTTCATTGCTCTGCTGGTCGAGCACATCGCCACGTACGTCAAGGGCGAGGAGAGTGAGGCGCTGCTGTTCACAACACCCTACGGCCGGCCGATCCGGCGCGGGGGCTTTCAGAAGCTCACCGGCTGGAAGCAGCGGGTGGAGGCAGCCGGTCACAAGGGTCTGCACTTCCACGACCTGCGGCACACTGGCAACATGCTGGCGGCCTCGTCGGGCGCGACGGTCAAGGATCTGATGGCGCGCATGGGCCATGAGTCGATGGCGGCAGCGATGATCTACCTGCACGTGAACAAGGAGGCTGACCGGAGGATTGCGGACCACCTCGGGGCAGCGATGCGGACGGCTCTGACGCCCAAGCCGGACGTCTCGACAGTCGAGACGGGCGAGGGTGGTGAGGCCCCGATCGGAGCCGCGTAACGCCATGTAGTGGCACGTCAATGGCACGGACGCCTCATTGAGGGGCAGGAAACGACTCCGCCCCAGGTCGAGAAACATCCTCTGACCTGGGGCGGAGCCTGTGGAGCGGGTGACGGGAATCGAACCCGCGCTATCAGCTTGGGAAGCTGAAGTTCTACCATTGAACTACACCCGCATCGTCCGGTTCTGACCGGGTATCTGCTGTTCCGGAATCCCGCTAGGGTTCCGCAACAGCGCCCCTGAACCTGGCGCGCGACCCGATCATACCCAAACTCGCCCGGATGCCCGAACCAGATCCGTGCGAGTGTCGCCGAGCAGCCGGAGCAGCAGTGAGCGAGCATCCCAGCGAGAAGCCGACCGAGCCGATCTACAAGGAGACGAAGCCCCTTCCTCCGCGGCCGCCGCAGCCCCCGCAGTCCGAGCGCGAGACCCGCGCCCTGCAGAAGCCCGGCGCCACGCCGAAGGCGGGCCCGGCCAACTACCAGCAGCAGTACGACTACGACCGGCCCACCCCGCCGACGGCGCACGTCCCGGGCCGCAAGTCCCGCATCACCGCGGGCCTGCTCGGCATCCTGCTGGGCGTGGTGGGCGCGCACCGGTTCTACCTGGGCTACAAGGGCCTGGGCTGGATCATGCTGCTCCTCACGGCGGTGTCCCTGGGGCAGGCGTGGTTCGTGCCGGCGATCTGGGGCGCGATCGAGGGCATCCTGTACCTCGTGATGCGCAAGGGCTACTGGTCGGTGGACGCGAAGCACCGTCCGCTGCAGTGGTGACCTCCGTCCGCTGACGGCGCGGCGCCGTCCGGCGAGGGCGGCGCCGTCCCCGAGCGGGGCGGCGCCCGCCCACGGCGGCAAGTACCGTATCCGGGTGCTCCTCTCCGACCGCGATATCCGTGCCGAGCTCGAGGCCGACCGGGTCGTCCTCGACCCGTACGACCCGTCGATGCTGCAGCCGTCGAGCATCGACGTGCGCCTCGACAAGTTCTTCCGGCTGTTCGACAACCACAAGTACCCCTTCATCGACCCCGCGACGGACCAGCCGGAGCTGACCCGTCTCGTGGAGGCCGACAACGGCGAGGCGTTCGTCCTGCACCCGGGCGAGTTCGTGCTCGGCAGCACCTTCGAGTCGGTCACGCTGCCCGACGACGTCGCGGCCCGTCTCGAGGGCAAGTCCTCCCTGGGCCGCCTCGGCCTGCTCACGCACTCGACGGCCGGCTTCATCGACCCGGGTTTCAGCGGCCACGTGACGCTGGAGCTGAGCAACGTCGCGACGCTGCCGATCAAGCTGTGGCCCGGGATGAAGATCGGCCAGCTCTGCTTCTTCCGGCTCTCGTCGGCGTCCGAGCACCCGTACGGGTCGGACCTGTACGGGTCCCGGTACCAGGGCCAGCGCGGCCCGACGGCGTCCCGCTCCTCGAAGAACTTCCACCGCACGACGGTGTGACGACGCTGTGACCACGGGGTCGCCCGGGAGCCGACGGCGACACGGGCGGGGGTCCAGCCGCAGGTAGGCTCCGGGTGCCCGGCGAGGACCGGGCACCCGGACCGAGAAGGGACCCCGATGGCCACTCCCCAGCTTCCGCTCCTGCCGCGCACGGTTGCGCAGGCGCACCAGGCACGGCACGTGCTGACCGTGCCCGGTGACGTGGAGCTGGACGAGATCGAGGTCCTCGCGCTCTCCCGGTTCTCCGCGACCCGCTGGGACGTGGTCCCCGCCGGCATCCTCCCGGGCAACGTGGCGGGCGCCCCGCAGGGCCGCCGCGCCCAGGGCCGCGAGCCGGGCGTGCTGCGGGTCTCGCGGCACGCGGTGATGAACGGGCCGTACCAGCCCGCGGGCGACGGCTTCGACCTCGGCGTCCCGCCGGGCGCGGAGATGGCCTTCGACATCGTCTGCCACCGGGAGCGCGGCGAGCCGCCGTTCCCCGCGGGTGACCGCGACGGCATCGGGCGGGCGTTCGCGGCGGGCATGCCCGAGCGCGAGGAGCGCCGCCTGGTCGAGTGGCTCGTCGCCGTCGCGCGGCGCCTGGGCGGTTCCCTCCGTCTCGACGTCGGCGGGCTGTGGGAGACCGCGGCGGACCCGGCGACGCGGCCGGGCGCCGGCGTCGTGCTCACCCCGGACGCCGGGGCGGCCATCGACATGACCGTGTACTCCGACGTCTGGCTCGACCCGCAGGCCGCGCACAGCATCCTGCAGAAGGTGCACCCGCGCGCCCGGCTGCACATGGACGGCAAGGAGTGGGGCGGGCCGCCCGAGGGCATCGCGGACAAGCCGCTGTACCGGGGCGAGAAGATGGACCCCGAGCTGCGCAAGAAGATCCACGCGGCCGCGGACGAGCACGACATCAAGGCGCTCACCGGCCCGCGGGTGCTGGACGGCTACGGCCTGGTCGTGGAGCTCGGCGTCGACGGCATCGTCTCGGTCGAGATCAGCGGCGAGGAGAAGCTGCCGCGGCTGCTGCGCGGCCTGCCCTGGGCCGAGCAGGGAGCGGTCTGCTACTGGGTGCACTGGGAGCCGCAGGACCTCGTGGAGTCGCAGCGGGAGGTCCCCAACATGGAGCTGCGGATCGCGCGCAAGCGCGCCGCCGAGCTGGTGGCCCGGCTCGCGAGCGCGCTCCACGACGCCGCCGGAGGCGAGGTCGCCGACGAGGACGGCTTTCTGGTAGACCCCGCCGACCTGTAGAAGCCCGGCGCTTTACCCGTTTTGTCGCTCTCCGGTCCGAGTCCGGGGCCCGGATCCGGAGAGCGACCCGGAGAGCGACGGCCTGGTCAGAGGTACTGGCCGGGGGTCCGGCGCTCGCCCTGCTCCTCCTCCGAGCCGCCGGGCAGCGTTGGTCCACCGGGGCCGGCCGGGCCGAATGCGCCGGTTCCGGGCGGCAGGGCGCGTCGCATCTGCGAGAGCTGCGCCTGGGCCGCCATCTGCTGCGCCACGAGCGCCGTCTGGATGCCGTGGAACAGCCCTTCCAGCCAGCCCACGAGCTGGGCCTGCGCCACGCGGAGCTCGGCGTCGGACGGCGCCGAGTCGTCCGTGAACGGCAGCGTGATGCGGTGCAGCTCGTCGACCAGGTCAGGGGAGAGGCCGTCCTCGAGCTCGTGGATCGAGCGCTCGTGGATCTCGGCGAGGCGGGACCGGGCGGCCTCGTCGAGCGGGGCGTCCCGCACCTCGTCGAGCAGCCGCTTGATCATGCCGCCGATGCGCATGACCTTGGCGGGCTCCTCGACCTGGCCCACGACGGACTCGGCCTCGTCGGCCTCGCGCTCGTCGGCGCTCTCGGGCTCGTGCTCCGGGGGTACGGCGGCGCCGTCGGGCGTCACCACCTGGGGGTGCACGGACGGCCCCTGGTCGTGGCGGTCGTCGGGCCGGTCGGCGGACTGGGGGTTGGCTCGCTCGTCGTTCATGGGTCCAGTCTTGCCCGAATCCCCGGTCACCGGCATTGCATTCTTGGATGGGGAACGAAATTGTCGGCCATGCCTATATATAGGCACGGGTTGATCAGGGGACCAGGAGCACTTTGCCGAAGACCTCTCCCGACTCGAGCAGGTCGTGTGCCGACTGTGCTTCCGAGAACGGGATTCGGGAGTGGATCACCGGGTGAACTTCACCTGAGGCGAACAGTGGCCAGAGGTGTTGTTCGGTGTCGGCGACGATGCGCGCCTTCTCCTCGGGAGGGCGCGACCGGAGCATCGTCCCGGAGATCGTGCCGAGCCGGGAGAGGAGCGCGCTGAGGTCCAGCTCGCCGCGCCGGCCCTGCTGCATCCCGATGACGACCAGGCGCCCGCCACGGGCCAGGACACGGACGTTGTCGCCCAGGGCGCCCCCGCCGAGCAGGTCGAGCACGACGTCGGCCCCGTTGCCCCCGGTCGCGTCCCGGACCTCCTCGACGAAGTCCTGCCGCCGGTGGTCGACGACGAGGTCCGCGCCGAGCCCGGCGCACCGCGCGGCGCGCTCCGGGCCGCCCGCCGTGGTGGCGACGTGTGCGCCCAGCGCCTTGGCGACCTGGATCGCGATGCTGCCGATGCCGCCGGACCCGCCGTGCACCAGGACCCACTCGCCGGGACGCAACCGGCCGACGTCCACGAGGTTGTTCCAGACCGTGCACGCGGCCTCGGGAAGGGCCGCCGCGTCGACCAGGTCCATGCCGTCGGGCACGGGCATCACCTGGGTCTCGCGGACCGCCACCTCCTCCGCGTAGCCGCCGCCCTCGAGCAGCGCGACGACGCGGTCACCGGCGCGCCAGCGCGACACGCCGTGTCCGACACGTTTCACAGTTCCTGATATCTCAAGACCTGGCCAGTCCGGGGCATTCGCCGGAGGGGGGTAGTATCCGGCCCGTTGGAGCAGGTCAGCACGGTTCACTCCGGCGGCAGCGACAGTGATCACCACGTCGCTTTGGCCAGCATTCGGGTGATTCAGGGATGAAATAGAGAGTTTCCCTGAAGGGCCCGGTCCGGATATCGTGACGGCTCGCACATCGATGAAGCCTACTTCCGTGTGGCCTCACGAGGGTCGCCACCGGAAACAGGGTGCCGGTAACTTGTACGCAGCACCGAGGGTGTTCGGCGGGCACCACGCACGCCACCCCTTCCGGATCAGTGATGGAGAGAGGTACGCATGTTCCGCAGGTTGGGAGTGCGCGGGAAAGTTCTTGCGACACTGGTCACGCCTGCCATCGTCCTGGTCATCGCGGCGGCATACATCATCGGCCTCTCCGTGGTCGACGCGATGCGCGCTCAGCAGACGAGCGATCTCGTCGCCGCGCTCGAGTACCAGGACGCGGCAGGAACGACCTTCGCGCAGGAGCGGTCGCTCAACATCGTCGCGATGATCGACGACGGCGACTACGGCACCGCTGCGCGCCGGGCCCTGCTCCAGGGCACGCCTGAGCTGGACGAAGCGGGCAAGCCGGTCATGGACGACGACGGCAACCCCGTGTGGGCCGCCCCGGCGGCCCAGGCGCAGACGATCACCGCCCTCGACCAGCGCGACGAGGCGCTCCTGGACATCGACATCTCGATGCTCGACCAGCGCGTCAAGGACGCCGTCGCGCAGACGATCGAGGACCGCGCCGCCATCACCGAGGTGCAGAAGAAGGTCGCCGCCGGCCGGCTCACCGAGCAGGTGGCCACCGAGGCCTACGGCACGTACATCGACGGCGCGCTCGAGGTGATGGACGCGATCGCCGACACCTCGGAGGACCGCGAGCTGGGTACCCGCCTCGAGGCGTACTTCCAGATGGACGAGCTGATGCTCACCAACACCTACGAGCGTCCGGTCGTCGCCATGACGCTCCGCATCGCGGCGACCCACCCGGACCCCGACGCCGCCCGCACGATGGCGCTGCGCTCCGCCGACCTGGTGAACCTGGCCGACCGCGAGTGGGACGCCACGCAGGACCTCTTCGACCGCATCCCCGGCGAGTACCAGGTGCCGGGCATGGACGGCGTCTACGGCACCGTCCGCGGCTACGTGGCGCGAGGCGACCTGAACTCCATCCAGCCGGCCCAGGCCGAGGTGTTCACGGACGAGTCCGCCGCCTGGGTCGAGGAGGGGCGCATCGTCCGCGACGCGGTCCGCATGGACTCCTCCGGGTACGCGCAGGAGCAGGCCGACATCGCGGCGAACCGCGCCTACCTCACCGGTGGCGTCGCGATCGCGGCCCTCGGCTTCTCGATCATCACCGCGCTCGTCATCGCCCGCCGTCTCGTCTCCCCGCTGCGCCGCCTCACCCAGGCCGCCGGCGTGGTCCGTGACCGCCTCCCCACGCTGGTGGAGCAGGTGTCCGTGCCGGGCCAGGGCCCGAGCATCGACCTCGACCCGATCAGCGTCGAGTCGTCGGACGAGATCGGCCAGCTGGCCGCAGCGTTCAACGACGTCAACAGAACCACGATCGACGTCGCCCGAGAACAGGCGGCCCTCCGTGGCTCGATCGCCGAGATGTTCGTCAACGTGGCCCGCCGCGACCAGGTGCTCCTGAACCGGCAGCTCGCGTTCCTCGACGACCTCGAGCGGTCCGAGGAGGACCCGTCGACGCTGTCGAACCTGTTCCGCCTCGACCACCTCGCGACCCGGATGCGCCGTAACGCCGAGTCCCTGCTCGTCCTCGCGGGCATCGACTCCGGTCGTCGCGTGCGTCAGCCGATGCCGGTCTCCGACGTCATCCGTACCGCGTCGTCCGAGATCGAGCTGTACGACCGGGTCCGCCTGAACCTCGTCGTCGACCCGATGATGCTGGGCCACAACGCGCTGAACGCCGCGCACCTGCTGGCCGAGCTCCTCGAGAACGCGACGATGTTCTCCGAGCCCCACACGCCGGTCGAGGTCACCACGGCCCGCGACGAGCAGTTCATCACCGTCGTCGTCCGCGACCACGGTCTCGGGATGAACCCCGAGGAGGTCGCGGAGGCGAACCGCAAGGTCGCCAGCCACGCCGCGTCCGACGCCGTCGGCGCCCAGCGCCTCGGCCTCTACGTGGTCGGCCGCCTGTCGGACCGCCTCGGCGCCCAGGTGGCGTTCGGCCCGGGCGAGGGTGGCACCGGCACCGAGGTGACGGTCCGCTTCCCGGCCGTGCTGTTCATGCCGGACAACGCGATGCCGCTGCCGATGCCGACGGACCCGCTGGAGGCCAACACGCAGGCGGCCGCCTCGCAGTTCAACGGCGGCGTGGCCACCGGCCCGGGCACCGGTGCGATGCGGAGCGCGGGTGCACCCACCAGCGGCTTCGGCGCACCGGCCGTGACGGCGGCCTCGCCGGCCACGACGTCCGTGCCGCAGCAGGGTGGCCTGCCGGTCCCGACCGGCACGTCGCAGATCGCCGCTGCCGCCTTCGCGGCGCAGCCGGCGCCCGTCGCCCAGCCGGTCGACCTCAACTCGCTCACGGACGGCACGACGGCGCTCGGCCTGGCCCGGCGTCGCAGCTCGACCGCCGCGCAGCCGGTGGCCGAGACGACGCCGACCGGCTCGATCGTGCTGCCGGAGATCCAGACGCCGTCGCTCCCGCAGGAGTACCAGGGTGACGACAACGCCTGGGCCCCGCCGTCGAACGTGTCCGAGGGCAGCTCGCTCCCGAGCCGTCAGCGCGCACCGCAGCCGCCCGAGCCGGTGGCCCCGGTGTTCGAGGACACCACGCCGGCCGCGGTCGACGTGGACCAGCGCAGCGCGCTGTTCTCGAGCTTCCGCTCCCTGAACACGATCGACCCCGTCGAGGGCAGCACGCAGTCGCTGCAGCTCGACCCGATCACCCAGGACCCGGCCGCACTCCCCGGCATGTCCGACACCGACGTGATGCGGTTCCCGGCGGCAGGTGGCGGCAGGCCGCCCGCTGCCCCGGCCCCGGCGCAGAGCTTCGGTACGCAGCCGGAGCAGTTCGGTGGCTACCAGGATGACAGCGCGCAGAGCCAGGGCTTCGGCTCGGAGCCCCCGGAGGGCCCCGACTCGTCGTTCGAGGCGCTGCCCGCGTTCGAGGAGCTCATGGCGGACCTTCCGAGCCGCCGTTCGACCGGCTCGGGCGCCCAGCCGAGCGGCAAGCCGGTCCAGAAGCGGGGCCTGTTCGGCCGCCGCCCGGGCCAGCCGGCCACCGGTGAGCTCCGGGCGTACCAGCCGCAGGAGCAGCGTCCGGCCTCGCGTCCGATCCAGACCGTCGCGAGCCCTGTGGCCGGTCCGCCGACCTTCGGCGCCCCGATCGTCCCCGCGCCGAACGTCGAGACGCAGGGCTTCCCCGCCCAGCCCTTCCAGGCCCAGCCCTTCCAGGCGCAGAGCCTCCCGACGCAGAACCTGCCGGTGCAGAACTTCCAGGCACCGAGCGGTCCGCCCCAGGGCAGCCCCGCCCCGCTGACGGGCGCCTTCCCGGCCCAGGCACCTGCCGCGCCCGCCGCGGACCCCACGTACGAGCGGGGTTACCAGGAGGGCTACCAGAAGGCGATCCAGGAGTCGCTGACGTCGGCGGTGCCGGCGGTCCCGAACGCCCCCGCGGGCGGCACGGTCCCCGTGCCCGTCGCACAGGTGTCGGCACCGGCCCCCGCTCCCGCCAGCAACCCGTTCGTGGACGCGGCGCCCCGTGCGGCCGCGGCACCGGCTCCGGCGGCTCCCGCCCCGGCTCCGGCCCGTGAGCGCGTACCCACCTCGTTCGCCTCGGCACCGGCCACCCAGGCCGTGCCCGTGGCGGACGTGCAGCAGGCCTTCGAGCCGCCCGTCCGCGAGTTCAGCGAGCCGTACCCGACGGGTGCCGTGTACGACCCGTCGTACGCCTCGCCGGCCCCGCTCGCCAAGCGAGCCGCCGGGACCGACGGCGACGGGAAGGACCCACTAGACCCCGAGTACGTGCGTGACTCGGTGGAGGCACGGTCGGAATGGACCGCCTCGGCAGTGCTCTACGAGGAGATGACGAGCCTTCTCCGTCGGGGGGCTTATCAGGAAGACGATGTGAAAGAGAACGACTCGTACCGTCCGGCAGCCGTCAGTACCGAGGTTGCCAATGGTGGGCTGACCCGCCGTACCCGTGGTGCCTCCGGCACCGGTGCGGACCCGGCCGTCGAGCGTCTCTCGGCTCGCATCGACCGTGATCCCGAGCAGCTTCGCTCGCGTCTCTCGGCGTTCCAGTCGGCCACCGCGCGTGGCCGGTCGGAGTCCGTGGACGAGGGCAATTCGGAGCACGAGAACGGCAAGAACGGCGGTGGGGACTCGACGTGGGCACCCTCGACCGTGAATCATGTCCCTGACTCAGCGCCGCAGTCGCGGTGACAAGCGCGTCTGTGGATTCTGACTAGGAGGAACAGAGTGACCCTCAGCACCGAAGCAACCAATTTCGGTTGGCTGCTCGACAACTTCGTGCGTACCGTTCCCGGCAGTCGGCACACGCTCGTCGTGTCGGCAGACGGCCTGCTCATGGCGATGTCCGACCAGCTCGACCGCACGAGCGGCGACCAGCTGGCGGCGATCGTCTCCGGTATGTCAAGCCTCACGCGTGGAGCTTCCCGGCAGCTCAACGGCGGTAACGTCCGTCAGGCGATCATCGAGATGGACAACGGCTTCCTCTTCCTGATGAACGTCTCGAACGGGTCCGTTCTCGGCGTCGTCGCGGAGGCCACGTGCGACATCGGCCTCATCGGCTACGAGATGGCCCTCCTGGTGTCCCGCACGGAGGCCACCCTCACGCCGCAGCTGATCTCGGAGATGCGGGGCAGCCTCCCGGTCGATGGGCAGACCCGAGCCGCCAGCGTGGGATGAGGACTCGACCATGACGTACGCACCTTTCGGTTCCCAGGGGCAGGGGGACGTCCGTGAGACGTCCACCGTGCGCCCCTACGCGGTCACCGGAGGCCGGGTGCGGTCGGAGCTGTCCGACCTGCCGCTCGAGGCCCTCGTGGAGGTTCTTCCCGGGGCAGTCAGCAGTTTCGGGCTGCCTCCGGAGAAGCGCGCGATCCTCCAGCACGCCGCGCACACGTACGTGTCGATCGCCGAGCTCTCGGCCCTTCTGCGGCTGCCCCTGGGTGTCGTCCGGATTCTTGTGGCGGACATGCAGGAGGAAGGGCACGTCACCGTGCACACCTCGACACCGGTTAACGTCCACACAGGCCACGGCAGCTCGAACTCGGGCCTGTCGCTGAGCGTCTTGGAGAGTGTTCTGAATGGCATTTCCGCCCTCTGACGGCGGGGCCCGCAGCGGTCCCAACTGGGCCCCGGTGTCGGGTAACGCCGGCACTGCGACCGCTTCCTCGAACGCGCCCGCGCGCCAGAGTGTGCTGGGTGGTGGCGGCGGTGCCTCGTCGCCCACCGCCCAGGCGTCCCGTCCGGCGCAGGCTCAGCCCGCGCCGCCGGTGATGCAGCAGGCTCCTGCGAGCAACGCCGGGGCGCAGTCCGCCCCGGGCGCGCAGCCCGCGGGCGAGCGCACCGCGCCGACCGTCGTCAAGATCGTCGTGGCCGGTGGCTTCGCGGTGGGCAAGACGACGTTCATCGGCTCGATCTCCGACGTCGAGCCGCTCAACACCGAGGCTGCCATGACGGAGCACTCGGTCGGCGTGGACGACGCCGGTGGCGTCACCGACCGCAAGACCACCACCACGGTGGCCATGGACTTCGGCCGCGTGGAGCTGCCGGGCAACCTGTGGCTGTACCTGTTCGGTACCCCGGGCCAGGACCGCTTCCTCTTCATGTGGGACGACCTGGTGCGCGGTGCGATCGGTGCCGTCGTGCTGGTCGACACGGACCGCTTGGAGCAGTGCTTCCCGGCGATCGACTACTTCGAGTCGCGCAACATCCCGTTCGTCGTGGGCGTCAACTGCTTCGACGGCGTGGCCAAGCACCGGCTCGAGGACGTGCGCGAGGCACTGCAGATCCCCTCGCACGTGCCGATGCTCTACACCGACGCACGCTCGCGTGCGGCGACCAAGCAGACGCTGATCGCGCTGGTCCAGCTCGCGATGCGCCAGCTTCGCTCCGGCGCGCAGGCGCAGGGCTGAGCCGCTCTCCAGCATCTCGCGGACGGCGGGCCACCCTGAGGGCGGCCCGCCGTCGCTGTTCCGCCGGACGCTAGACTGTGTGGCCGCGTCGTCGTGCCGCGCAGGGGCGTCGGGCGCGAGGAGGGCTGACAGAGCGGCCTAATGTGACGGTCTTGAAAACCGTTGTGCGGCAACGCACCGGGGGTTCGAATCCCTCGCCCTCCGCCGACGGACGACGGCCGGGACCCCCACGTGGGGTCCCGGCCGTCGCTCTGTTCCCGAGACGGGTGAGAACTAGCTGATCCCCACGATGGGCAGGCGGAGCGCCGCCGGGGCCGCCTCGGGCACGACCGGTGCCACGGGGCGTACGGCCCCGACCCGCCGGTAGGCCGACCCGAGCGCGGGCCGGGCGTCCTGCTCGCCGGCGTTGGGCCACAGCGCGCACGCCCGCTCGGCCTGCGCCGTGATGGTCAGCGACGGGTTCACCCCGAGGTTCGCGGTCACGGCGGAGCCGTCCATCACGTGCAGGCCCTCGTGCCCGTACATCCGCAGGTAGGGGTCGACGACGCCGTTCCCGGCGTCGGACCCGATGGCACAGCCCCCGAGGATGTGCGCGGTCAGCGGGATGTTGAAGGGGTCGCCGATGGTGCCCCCGGCGATCCCCTCGACGCCGTCGTCGCCCATCGTGTCGGCCATGCGGCGTACCGCCTCGTGGCCCTCGGGGATCCAGCTCGGGTTGGGCGCCCCGGTGCCCTGCCGGGACGTCATGTACCGGCCGAACGGCGAACGCCTCGTCAGCGTCGTCAGCGAGTTGTCGTGCGCCTGCATGACCAGGGCGATGACCGTCCGCTCGGACCAGCGGCGCCAGTCCATCAGCACCGGCAGCCACCTGAGGTTCTTGCGCATCTCGCCGAACCAGCGCAGGAACCGGCGCGGCCCGCCGTCGACGAGGATGTGCTGGAGCGCCGCCATGACGTTGGAGCCGTGGCCGTACCTCACCGGCTCGATGTGGGTGCTCTCATTCGGGTAGAACGACGACGTGATCGCGAGCCCGCGCGAGTAGTCCGTCGAGCCCACCTTGTGCGTCATCGCGCCGAGCAGCGCCTCGGAGTTGGTGCGGGTGAGGTGGCCGAGCCGGCCCGACAGCCCCGGCAGCGTTCCGGCGTCCTTCATCGCGTGCAGCAGGCGCTGCGTGCCGAGCGTGCCGGCCGCGAACACCACCTGCCGGGCCGTGAACGTGCGCCGGCCGGCCCACCTCCTGCCGGTGCGGTGTGCGCGGATCTCGTAGCCGCCGCCGCGCGCGTCGGGCAGCGGCCGCACGACGTCGGCCGTGGTGAGCGGGTGCACCACGGCACCCGCGCGCTCCGCGAGGTAGAGGTAGTTCTTGACCAGGGTGTTCTTGGCGCCGTGCCGGCAGCCGGTCATGCACTCGCCGCATTCGACGCAGCCCGTCCGCTCCGGCCCCGCCCCGCCGAAGAAGGGGTCCGCATCCGTCCGGCCCGGCGTCGGCGCCTCCGCGCCGCCCGGCCCGAAGTACACGCCCACCCGGGTGGGACGGAACGTGTCGCCGACGCCCATGTCGTCCGCGACGGACCGGATGACGTCGTCCGCGGGGGAGCGGCCGTGGTACCGGACGACGCCGAGCATGCGTTCCGCCTGGTCGTAGTACGGCGCCAGTTCGGACTTCCAGTCGGCGATGTGCGACCAGGCGGGGTCGGCGTAGAACGGGTCCAGGGGTCGGTAGAGGGTGTTCGCGTACACCAGCGAGCCGCCGCCGACGCCCGCGCCTGTCAGGCACAGGACGTTGCGCAGCAAGCGCACCCGCTGGATCCCGTAGCACCCCAGCGCCGGCGCCCAGAGGAACTGCCTCAGGTGCCACGAGTTCTTGGCGAACTCGTCGTCGGCGAACCGGCGGCCCGCCTCGAGGACGCCCACCCTGTAGCCCTTCTCCGTGAGCCGGAGGGCGGCCACGCTGCCGCCGAAGCCTGAGCCGATCACCAAGACGTCGTAGTCCATGGTCGCGAATGTACCTCTTATTGACGCTGTGTGAAATACGCTGCCCGGATGCCGCCGGCGGTGGCCGCGGGTGTCCCGGCCGGCTCCACGACCGTCCCTGGTGAGGGCGGAAAAACGGCGGAAAGACGGGGCTGGCGAGCGGTCCGGAGGCCCCGCTTTGCTCAGTTCGCCCTGGGCCAGGTAGCCTGGGCCGCGCGGCATCGCCCTGCCTGGGTAGAGCCTGTCGCGAGGAGACGTCGCATAGTCAGGTCTAGTGCGCCACCCTGCTAAGGTGGTAACGGGGCAACCCGTTCGAGGGTTCAAATCCCTCCGTCTCCGCCAGGAAGGTCCCGGCCGCGCGTGACGCCCGGGGCCTTTTCTGTGAGAGGCTTCGGCACACGGGTTCAGCGCGGGATCGAACCTTCGGCAGGGCTGTGACGGAGTTCTCTCCGGGAAGCGCGGATTTGAGTTTGGGCCCGCGCCGAACAGGCGGTAATGTTCTCGTCGGTCGGCCGTGTGAACGGCAGACGGACAACAGGTTGTACGGCAGGCGCCCGTAGCTCAACGGATAGAGCATCTGACTACGGATCAGAAGGTTGGGGGTTCGAATCCCTTCGGGCGCACAGCAGGAACGAGGCCCCGGTCAGCGGAAACGCTGACCGGGGCCTCGTCGTTTCCGGCGTTCGTCGCGTGCCGGAGCACATCGCGATCCGGTCACGGTTGAGACCGGTGCCACCGAACCATTGACCCGGCCTCCGGCACGTCGCTACCTTCACTCGCGGCACACCCGTTCGGAGAACGACCAGGGCCGCGGGCGCCGGGGCTCAACGGAGCGCTCCGTCGTCGGACCAGGGAAGGCCCGGGCGGGCGTGCTGCCAAAGGTGCGGCTTGCGGTCGCTGGGGTGGGTGCTGGTGCTGGTGCGGTCGACCGGATGCTCCGCCAGGATGCGACAGGGACGCGCTGACGGCACGAAGGGAACCCCGATGAGCGAGACCGTGCAGGACGCCGGCACCCGGTCGGGTGAGTTCGTGCAGTCCCTGGAGCGAGGGCTGGCGGTGATCCGGGCGTTCGGCCCGGACCGGGCCCGGATGGCCCTGAGCGAGGTCGCGCGCGAGGCCGGGCTGAGCCGCGCGTCGGCCCGACGCTTCCTGCACACCCTGGTCGAGCTCGGCTACGTCGTGACTGACGGACGCGTGTTCGCGCTGCGTCCCCAGGTGCTCGAGCTCGGGTATGCCTACCTGTCCAGCCTCTCGCTGCCGGAGGTGGCGCAGCCCCACCTGGAGCGGCTCGCCGAGGACGTCGGCGAGTCGTCGTCCGTCGCGGTGCTCGACGGCGCCGAGATCGTCTACGTGGCCCGGGTCGCGACGCACCGGATCATGTCGGCGGCGATCCAGGTGGGCACGCGGTTCCCGGCGTGGGCCACCTCGATGGGCCGCGCCGTCCTGGCCCACCTGCCCCACGGGGACCGCGACGACTTCCTGGGCGCCGTGGCCCTGGAGCCGCTCACCCCGCACACCATCGTCGACCGCGACCTGCTCCGTGCGGAGCTGGTCCGGGTGCAGGGCCAGGGCTGGGCGCTCGTCGACCAGGAGCTGGAGGAGGGCCTCCGTTCCCTCGCGGCACCCCTGCGCGACCGGACGGGTCGCGTCGTGGGCGCGGTCAACGTCTCCGCTCCGGTGCGCCGCGGGGCGGTCGACGACCTGGTGGCCGAGTTCCTCCCTGCGCTGCTGCGCGCGGCCGGCGACATCGAGGCGGACCTGGCCCGTACCCGCGCCTGAGCCCGGCTGTTACCGTGAGCGTACGCATACGGAACTTGTGTGCGCACTGCGAACGGGCAGAGGTGTGGATCGATGGGACAGGCATTCGTCTACGACGCCGTGCGAACACCGTTCGGACGCTACGGCGGCGCGCTCGCCGGGGTGCGGCCGGACGACCTGGCGGCCTTCGTCGTCGGTGAGCAGGTGCGTCGAGCGCCCGCGCTGGACCCGGCCCGGGTCGACGACGTGATCCTCGGCAACGCGAACGGCGCCGGCGAGGAGAACCGGAACGTGGCCCGGATGGCGGTGCTGCTGGCCGGCCTGCCGCTCTCCGTCCCGGGGGTGACGGTGAACCGGTTGTGCGGGTCGTCGCTGGACGCCGTCGTGCAGGCGGCCCGGGCGGTGGAGACCGGCGACGCCGACGTCGTCGTCGCGGGCGGCGTCGAGTCCATGAGCCGTGCGCCGTGGGTGCTGCCCAAGCCCGAGCGCGCCTACCCCGCGGGTGGCGCCGAGCTGGTCTCCACCACCCTGGGCTGGCGCCTGGTGAACAAGCGGATGCGGCCGGACTGGACGGTCTCCCTCGGCGAGGCGACCGAGCGGTTGCGCGAGAAGTACGGCGTCACGCGCGAACGCCAGGACGAGTTCGCGCTGCGCAGCCACCGGCTCGCCCACGAAGCGTGGGAGGCCGGCCGCTACGACGACCTGGTCACCGCGTACCCGGACGCCGACCTGTTCCGCGACGAGCCCGTGCGCCCCGACGGCACGCTGGACAAGCTGGCCGCGCTGAAGCCCTCGTTCCGGACGGACGGCGGCACCATCACCGCGGGCAACGCCTCCCCGCTGACGGACGGCGCCAGCGCCGCGCTGATCGGGTCGGAGTCCGCGGCGGACTTCACCGGCCTGGAGCCCCTCGCCCGGATCGCGGGCCGCGCGTCGGTCGCGAACGAGCCGCAGTACTTCGGCTACGCACCGGTCGAGGCCGTCGAGCGCGCGCTGGCGAAGAGCGGCATCGGCTGGTCCGACGTCGGCGCCGTCGAGCTCAACGAGGCGTTCGCGGCGCAGTCGCTCGTCTGTGTCGACGCGTGGGACGTCGACCCGGAGATCGTGAATGCGTGGGGCGGCGCGACGGCGCTCGGGCACCCGCTCGGCGCCTCGGGCACGCGCATCCTCGGCACGCTCGCCCGCCGGCTGGTCGCCGAGCGGCAGCGCTGGGGGGTGGCCGCGATCTGCATCGGCGTCGGTCAGGGTGTGGCCGTCGTCCTGGAGAACGTGCGGGCTGCCGCATGAGCGTCCAGGTCGCGCGGACCGCGCGGGAGGCGGTGGGCGACATCGCCGACGGCGCCACGGTGATGATCGGCGGCTTCGGTCCGGCGGGTCAGCCCGTCGAACTGATCGAGGCGCTCCTGGAGCAGGGCGCCGGCGACCTCGTCGTCGTCTCCAACAACGCGGGCAACGGCGAGGACGCGCTCGCCCGGCTGATCCTCGAACGCCGCGTACGGAAGATCGTGTGCTCGTTCCCCCGTCAGGTGGACTCGTGGCACTTCGACGCCGCGTACCGCGCGGGCGAGATCGAGCTCGAGCTGGTGCCGCAGGGCAACCTGGCCGAGCGCATCCGTGCCGCCGGGGCCGGCCTGGGCGGCTTCTTCACACCGACCGGCTTCGGCACACCCCTCGCCGAGGGCAAGGAGACCCGCGTGGTCGACGGCGTCCCGATGGTCCTGGAGTCGCCGCTGCGCGCCGACGTCGCCCTGGTCAAGGCCTTCCGGGCCGACGGCGCCGGCAACCTCGTCTATCGCAGGACTGCCCGGAACTTCGGCCCCGTGATGGCCACGGCGGCGCGCCGGACGGTGGCGCAGGTAAGTGAGGTCGTGCCGACCGGGTCGATCGATCCCGAGACCGTGGTCACCCCCGGTATATATGTCGACGCCGTCGTGGCGCTCGACAGCGTGACCACGTTGGCCGGAGCGCCGTCCGGAGCCCGGGGTGCGGACGCATGAGCGCCGAGACGATCCCGTCCGGGCCGCGGAGCGGGTCCCCCCTGTCCAAGGCGGAGCTCGCGGCGCGCGTTGCCGCCGACATCGAGCCGGGCTCCTACGTGAACCTGGGCATAGGTCTGCCGACGCTCGTGGCCGACCACCTGCCCGGTGACTCGGGCATCACGCTGCACACGGAGAACGGGCTGCTCGGGATGGGCCCGTCGCCCGAGCCGGCCGACGCCGACCCCGAGCTCATCAACGCGGGCAAGATCCCGGTGACCGAGCTGCCCGGTGCGTCGTACTTCCACCAGGCCGACTCGTTCGCCATGATGCGCGGCGGTCACATCGACGTCTGCGTGCTGGGGGCGTTCCAGGTGTCGACGGCGGGGGACCTGGCCAACTGGTCCACCGGCCGACCCGGAGCGGTGCCCGCGGTGGGCGGGGCGATGGACCTGGCGGTGGGCGCGCGGCGCAGCGTCGTCATGATGACGCTCCTGACCAAGGACGGCCGGCCCAAGCTGGTGCCCGAGTGCACACTGCCGCTCACCGGGGTGGGCTGCGTGTCCCGGATCTACAGCGACGTCGCGGTGATCGACGTCGGGCCCGGAGTGCCGGGCGGCGGGGACGCACGGGTCGTCGAGACGTACGGGATCACGCACGGGGAGCTCGAGGAACTGCTCGGGCTCCGCCTGGGCTAGGGGCCGGCGCCCGCGGATTCCCGCGGCGCGGCTCGGCCGCGCCGGGCGCCCCGCATCCTCCCGTGGGTGGATGGCGAAATCTGAACCAAAGATTACGTAGACATGGCTGACCGGGAGGGTTCTTGGTCTACGCCCGGGCTACGAGCCCCGGACGGGGGCCGCTGAGCCTGTCTGACATGGCTCCGGCGCGTGCGGACCTGATGCCCTCTTGGAAAAACACCCGGTGAACAGCGCTTCTGTGTCGGCCGTCACTCGCCGTGGCTTTGACGGGTCCTGCAGGCTGACGTAATGTTCTCGTTGTTCGCCCGACAGGGAGACACGGACAGGAAGCGCTTAGGGCGTGACTGGCCGGTCCCGGGGCGGAAACCACTCCAGATCTTGTAGGTGGCTTCGTGCGCTTCGGATCTGGGTGGGGCTTGCCGGACAGGCGCCCCGTTGCTTCGGTTCTGATCGTTTCTGACCAGGATGCTTGCGCCGGGGAGCGTGGTAGGGTAAGTTACAGAGGTTGCCTCCGAACGAGGATGACGCGGTTCGCACTGCGGTCCACTTCGGATGGTTCCCTTCCTCTGCAGATCATCAAGGTTTCTGACTTTGAATGGTCGGCGAAAAATGGGATCAGAATTCCTTCGGTTGCTCGAAGAATTCTCTCGGCCACTGCGGCCGGCGGGGATTTGGAAAAGTCCGAAAGGGCCTGGTAAGTTTAAGTCACTGCCCCGGACAGGGAAGCGAAACAGTAGGAATCGTGACTCTGACGGTGTGCGTCGGTTGTTTGAGAACTCAACAGTGTGCTTGATAGTCAATGCCAATCATTTGACTCTCAGCGTTTCAGGTCGCATCACCATTCGGTGATGGGCGGGGATGGTGGGGGTCGTTTTTTGGATCGGATTGAAACCAGTTTGGTTTTGGTCTGGCCAGTATCATTGTTCGCACCCACCTGGTGGGTGTGGATGTTTCTCTTTTACGGAGAGTTTGATCCTGGCTCAGGACGAACGCTGGTGGCGTGCTTAACACATGCAAGTCGAACGGTGAAGCCCAGCTTGCTGGGTGGATCAGTGGCGAACGGGTGAGTAACACGTGAGCAACCTGCCCTCCACTTCGGGATAAGCCTTGGAAACGAGGTCTAATACCGGATACGAGCACTTACCGCATGGTGGGTGTTGGAAAGTTTTTCGGTGGGGGATGGGCTCGCGGCCTATCAGCTTGTTGGTGGGGTAATGGCCTACCAAGGCGTCGACGGGTAGCCGGCCTGAGAGGGCGACCGGCCACACTGGGACTGAGACACGGCCCAGACTCCTACGGGAGGCAGCAGTGGGGAATATTGCACAATGGGCGAAAGCCTGATGCAGCGACGCCACGTGAGGGATGACGGCCTTCGGGTTGTAAACCTCTTTCAGCAGGGAAGAAGCGAGAGTGACGGTACCTGCAGAAGAAGCGCCGGCTAACTACGTGCCAGCAGCCGCGGTAATACGTAGGGCGCAAGCGTTGTCCGGAATTATTGGGCGTAAAGAGCTCGTAGGCGGTCTGTCGCGTCTGGTGTGAAATCCCATGGCTCAACCATGGGCTTGCATCGGGTACGGGCAGACTAGAGTGCTGTAGGGGAGACTGGAATTCCTGGTGTAGCGGTGGAATGCGCAGATATCAGGAGGAACACCGATGGCGAAGGCAGGTCTCTGGGCAGTTACTGACGCTGAGGAGCGAAAGCATGGGGAGCGAACAGGATTAGATACCCTGGTAGTCCATGCCGTAAACGTTGGGCACTAGGTGTGGGGCGGGTTCCACTCGTTCTGTGCCGCAGCTAACGCATTAAGTGCCCCGCCTGGGGAGTACGGCCGCAAGGCTAAAACTCAAAGGAATTGACGGGGGCCCGCACAAGCGGCGGAGCATGCGGATTAATTCGATGCAACGCGAAGAACCTTACCAAGGCTTGACATGTACGAGAAAGCCCCAGAGATGGGGTTCTCTTTGGACACTCGTACACAGGTGGTGCATGGTTGTCGTCAGCTCGTGTCGTGAGATGTTGGGTTAAGTCCCGCAACGAGCGCAACCCTTATCCTATGTTGCCAGCGGGTTATGCCGGGGACTCATGGGAGACTGCCGGGGTCAACTCGGAGGAAGGTGGGGATGACGTCAAATCATCATGCCCCTTATGTCTTGGGCTTCACGCATGCTACAATGGCCGGTACAGAGGGCTGCGATACCGTGAGGTGGAGCGAATCCCAAAAAGCCGGTCTCAGTTCGGATCGGGGTCTGCAACTCGACCCCGTGAAGTCGGAGTCGCTAGTAATCGCAGATCAGCAACGCTGCGGTGAATACGTTCCCGGGCCTTGTACACACCGCCCGTCAAGTCACGAAAGTTGGTAACACCCGAAGCTCACGGCCCAACCCCTTGTGGGAGGGAGTGGTCGAAGGTGGGACTGGCGATTGGGACTAAGTCGTAACAAGGTAGCCGTACCGGAAGGTGCGGCTGGATCACCTCCTTTCTAAGGAGCTCATCTCCACCAGGCCCCGGACACCGGGGACGCCTTGCCGCCCCTTGTGGGTGGTGGTGCTGGTGGCAGAGGCCATGCCCAGGCCGTACGCGTCTGGGGTGGTTGCTCATGGGTGGAACATTGACGAAGAGTCACCTGACTGGTGGCCGCTGCTAGTACGCCCTTCGGGGTTGGAACGTGGTGGTACGGGTCATGGGGGCTTGCCAAGCACACTGTTGGGTCCTGAGGCAACCGGCCGCCTCACACACTGTCTCCTTCGAGAGCGAGTGGGTGGGGGGTTGAGTGTTTCTGGAGGACACGGGTCACTGAGTGGCATACCAGACCAGCCGGCTAGCCGGTGTTGGTGGTTGCGGATTGCTCTGGTGGGTTCGTCCGTTGCTTGAGAACTGCATAGTGGACGCGAGCATCTTTGAATTTTTCCAAGACTGCTCCGCGATGATCGCCGGCCTGCGGGGTTTTGCCTCGTTGGGTGTGGCTGATGATCGGGAGCATGTGGTCTTGGTTTCTGTGATTGTAGGTTTGCTGAAGTTTTTAAGGGCACATTGGTGGATGCCTTGGCACTAGGAGCCGAAGAAGGACGTTGTAGCCTGCGATAATCCTCGGGGAGTTGGCAGACGAGCTGTGATCCGAGGGTCTCCGAATGGGGGAACCCAGCCGAAGTCATGTTCGGTTACCCGCGCCTGAATGTATAGGGCGTGTGGAGGGAACGTCGGGAAGTGAAACATCTCAGTACCGACAGGAAGAGATATTCCGTGAGTAGTGGCGAGCGAAAGCGGATGAGGCCAAACCGTATGCGTGTCAAGCTGTCAGGCGTTGCGTGTGCGGGGTTGTGGGACCTTCCGGGAGAATCTGACAGTTTTCCGGCCAGTAAGAAAGTCGTGTCATAGTCGAACCGGGTTGAATACCGGACCGTAGTGGGTGGGAGTCCCGTAGACGAAATGGTGCGGCCTGGTGGAGGGGATCCCAAGTAGCACGGGGCCCGTGAAATCTCGTGTGAATCTGGCAAGACCACTTGCTAAGCCTAAATACTACCTAGTGACCGATAGCGGACAAGTACCGTGAGGGAAAGGTGAAAAGTACCCCGGGAGGGGAGTGAAATAGTACCTGAAACCGTGTGCCTACAATCCGTCGGAGCCTCCTTGGTAGGGGTGACGGCGTGCCTTTTGAAGAATGAGCCTGCGAGTTAGTGCTCGGTGGCGAGGTTAACCCGTGTGGGGTATCCGTAGCGAAAGCGAGTCCGAATAGGGCGTCCATAGTCGCCGGGTCTAGACCCGAAGCGAAGTGATCTAGCCATGGGCAGGTTGAAGCGCCGGTAAGACGGCGTGGAGGACCGAACCCACCAGGGTTGAAAACCTGGGGGATGACCTGTGGTTAGGGGTGAAAGGCCAATCAAACTTCGTGATAGCTGGTTCTCCCCGAAATGCATTTAGGTGCAGCGTCGCGTGTTTCTTGCCGGAGGTAGAGCTACTGGATGGCTAATGGGCCTCACCAGGTTACTGACGTCAGCCAAACTCCGAATGCCGGTAAGTGCAAGCGCGGCAGTGAGACTGCGGGGGATAAGCTCCGTGGTCGAGAGGGAAACAGCCCAGATCACCGGCTAAGGCCCCTAAGCGTGTGCTCAGTGGGAAAGGATGTGGAGTTGCACAGACAACCAGGAGGTTGGCTTAGAAGCAGCCACCCTTGAAAGAGTGCGTAATAGCTCACTGGTCAAGTGATTCCGCGCCGACAATGTAGCGGGGCTCAAGCACACCGCCGAAGCCGTGGCACTCACATTGCGTTTGATCGCAAGCCCAGCATGCGCCCTTGTGGTGTGTGTTCAGGTGTGTGGGTGGGTAGGGGAGCGTCGTGTGGGCAGTGAAGTCGCAGGGTGACCTAGCGGTGGAGCCTACACGAGTGAGAATGCAGGCATGAGTAGCGAATGACGGGTGTGAATCCCGTCCGCCGAATGACCAAGGGTTCCAGGGCCAGGTTCATCCGCCCTGGGTAAGTCGGGACCTAAGGCGAGGCCGACAGGCGTAGTCGATGGACAAGGAGTTGATATTCTCCTACCGGCGAAGTACCGCCCATACCGAGCCCGGTGATACTAACCATCCCGAGCCCACACCGTCCTCTTCGGAGGGCATCGTGGGGGAGGCGTGGGACCTGATCCGGTAGTAGGTAAGCGTGTTAACAGGGGTGACGCAGGAAGGTAGCCAGGCGTGGCGATGGTTGTCCACGTCCAAGGTTGTAGCCCGACACCTAGGCAAATCCGGGTGTCATATGAGGGTGAGAGCTGATAGTGACCGTGTATGCGGGAATCTGGTGATCCTATGCTGCCTAGAAAAGCCTCGACGCGAGGGACTAGCCGCCCGTACCCTAAACCGACTCAGGTGGTCAGGTAGAGAATACTAAGGCGATCGAGAGAATCGTGGTTAAGGAACTCGGCAAAATGCCCCCGTAACTTCGGGAGAAGGGGGGCCTGAACCGTTAACCCACTTGCTGGGGGACGCGGGGAGGGCCGCAGAGACCAGGGAGAAGCGACTGTTTACTAAAAACACAGGTCCGTGCGAAGTCGCAAGACGATGTATACGGACTGACGCCTGCCCGGTGCTGGAAGGTTAAGAGGACGGGTTAGCTTCGGCGAAGCCCAGAATTTAAGCCCCAGTAAACGGCGGTGGTAACTATAACCATCCTAAGGTAGCGAAATTCCTTGTCGGGTAAGTTCCGACCTGCACGAATGGCGTAACGACTTCTCCGCTGTCTCAACCGCGAACTCGGCGAAATTGCACTACGAGTAAAGATGCTCGTTACGCGCAGCAGGACGGAAAGACCCCGGGACCTTTACTATAGCTTGGTATTGGTGTTCGGTGCGGTTTGTGTAGGATAGGTGGGAGACTGTGAAGCTCGGCCGCCAGGTCGGGTGGAGTCATTGTTGAAATACCACTCTGATCGCTTCGGATGTCTAACCTCGGTCCGTAATCCGGATCAGGGACAGTGCCTGGTGGGTAGTTTAACTGGGGCGGTTGCCTCCTAAAATGTAACGGAGGCGCTCAAAGGTTCCCTCAGCCTGGTTGGTAATCAGGTGTCGAGTGCAAGTGCACAAGGGAGCTTGACTGTGAGACCGACAGGTCGAGCAGGGACGAAAGTCGGAACTAGTGATCCGGCGGTGGCTTGTGGAAGCGCCGTCGCTCAACGGATAAAAGGTACCCCGGGGATAACAGGCTGATCTTGCCCAAGAGTCCATATCGACGGCATGGTTTGGCACCTCGATGTCGGCTCGTCGCATCCTGGGGCTGGAGTAGGTCCCAAGGGTTGGGCTGTTCGCCCATTAAAGCGGTACGCGAGCTGGGTTTAGAACGTCGTGAGACAGTTCGGTCCCTATCCGCTGCGCGCGCAGGAAACTTGAGAAGGGCTGTCCCTAGTACGAGAGGACCGGGACGGACGAACCTCTGGTGTGCCAGTTGTTCCGCCAGGAGCATGGCTGGTTGGCTACGTTCGGAAGGGATAACCGCTGAAAGCATCTAAGCGGGAAGCCTGCTTCGAGATGAGGTTTCCATACACCTTGTGTGTGAGAGGCACCCAGCAGACCACTGGGTTGATAGGCCGGATGTGGAAGCAGGGACTGAAGACCTGTGGAGCTGACCGGTACTAACCTGCCGATAACTTCATCACCACACTCACACGAGCTAAAAATTAAGTTCATTGCGTGTCGCGTCCACTATGCGGTTCCCGAGTCACGGGCACCAACCCCCTCAACCACTACTGGCTTCATCGCCGGCGGGTGGCTTGAGGCAGGGGTTGCCTGGTTCTCGATAGAGTTACGGTGGTCATAGCGTGGGGGAAACGCCCGGTCCCATTCCGAACCCGGAAGCTTAGCCCTACAGCGCCGATGGTACTGCCCTGGTGACGGGGTGGGAGAGTAGGACGCCGCCGGACAACCATTCCCAGCAGGGGGTGGGGTGCCCGACCAGAAATGGTCGGAGACACCCCACCCCCTTCTGCATACCCAAGAACGCTCTGCACGCCTGAAGACCCTGCATGCCCGAAAGCCCTGCGCCGCCCCGCCGGGTTCGCGGCCGCGACGTACCCCGTCCGGCCCTCAGGCAAGTTGCCGGCCGCACAGCGCCCGCGGCTATCGTGGCGGTGTGAACGCAGACACCACCCGCACTGCCGCGGGCTCCACCAGCACCCAGCCCGCAAGCAGCGCCGACGCGGCATGGCGTCGCGAACATTTCGTGTCGCTGCTGCGTTTCGCCGAGGCCTCGATTCGTACCGACGGCGCCGCCCAGTGGCTCGACGACGAGGGCCACCCGGACACCTCGCACCCGGTGGAGACCTGGATCACGGCGCGGATGGCGCACACCTTCGCCGTCGGGCACCTGCTCGGGGTGAGCGGAGCCGGGGAGTACGCCGAGCGCGCGATCACGGGGCTCCGCGAGGTGCTGGCCGACGCGGAGTTCGGCGGCTGGCTGGCCGCCCGGGGTGAGGGCGACGAGCTGGTGGGGACCAAGGAGGCTTACGCGCACGCGTTCGTGGTGCTCGCGAGCTCGACCGGCAAGGTGGCCGGGATCGCCGGCGCGGCCGAGCTGCTCACGGAGGCGCTCGACGTGCTCGACGCGCGTTTCTGGGAGCCGGAGCGGAACCTGCACCTCGACGAGCGGTCGCGCGACTGGTCGTCGACGTCGGACTACCGGGGCGTGAACGCGAACATGCACTCCGTCGAGGCACTGCTCGCCGCACACGCCGCGACCGGGGACCCGAAGTGGCTGGAGCGCGCCTCGGCGATCGGCGACCAGGTCGTGGCATGGGCCGAAGCCAACGAGTGGCGGATTCCCGAGCACTTCGACGCGAGCTGGGAGCCGCAGCTCGAGTACAACGCGGACCGCCCGCGCGACCAGTTCAAGCCGTACGGCGCCACGCCCGGCCACGGGCTGGAGTGGGCCCGGCTGCTGCTGCAGATCGACGCCGAGGCGGGTACGCCAGGTCAGCGGACCGCGGCTGCCGCCGCGCTCTTCGACAGCGCTGTCGCCGACGGCTGGGACACCGACGGCGGTGGCTTCGTCTACACGACGGACTGGTCCGGCACGCCGGTCGAACCCCGCCGGTTCCACTGGGTCGCCGCCGAGGGCGTGGCCACGGCCAACGTGCTGGCCCGTGCCACCGGGGACCTCCGCTACGTCGAGCTCGAGCGCGAGTGGTGGGCCTGGATCCGCGAGAACCTGGTCGACACCGAGCACGGCTCGTGGCACCACGAGCTCGACACCGAGAACCGCCCGTCCGGGGTCACCTGGGTCGGCAAGCCCGACGTCTACCACGCGGCACAGGCCGTGATCCTGCCGGAGCTCCCGCTCACGGGCTCGTTCGCGGCGTCGGCCCGGCACGTGGGGCAGATCCTGGCCTGACGGTGGGCCCGGCCCGCCGCCGCCACGAGGATCACGCCGGGTACAGGTCGACCTCGGTCGCCTTGACGGTGAACCACACCGGGTCACCCGGCGTGATCGCGAGGTCGGCGGCGGCCTGGGGCGTGATGTCCGCGCTCAGGCGGCCGGCCCGCACCCGGACGAGGTCGCCCTGGGGTTCGAGCGCCGTGACCGTCACCGGCCACGAGTTGCGCGGGGAGCCCGTGGCGCGCGCGGGGAACACCGAGACCGCCGACGGCCGGAACGCGGCGACCATCGGGGTCCCGGTCGTGGGCACCACGCGGTCGGCGCCCCCGCCGTCGTCGTGCAGGCGGCCGTGGACCAGGTCGCCTGCGGTGGTGCGGACGGCGTCGTCGTCGGCGGACCAGGTGCCCGACGCGATGTTCAGGCCCGCGATCCTGGCCGCGAAGGCGCTCCTGGGCCGGGACAGCACCTCGCGCGTCGGGCCCTGCTCGACGACGCGGCCGCCGTCGAGCACGACGACGCGGTCGGCGAGCAGGAGCGCGTCCAGCACGTCGTGCGTGGCGATGACGACGGTCCGCTCGGCGAGGACCTCGCGCAGCAGGTGCCGCAGGGCGGGCGTGACGTCGACGTCGAGCGCGGCCATGGGCTCGTCGAGCAGCAGCAGTCGCGGCTCCGCGGCGAGCGCGCGGGCGACCGCGACCCGCTGGGCCTGCCCGCCCGAGACGGCCGCGGGGCGACGCCCGCCGAGGTCGGGCAGGCCGATCCGGTCGAGCCAGCGGTCCGCCTCCGCGGCCGCCGTCCGCTGCGGGACGCCGCGGGAGCGAGGGCCGAACGCGATGTTGTGCCGCACCGAGAGGTGCGGGAAGAGCAGCGGGTCCTGCGCGAGCAGGGCCACCTGCCGGGCGTGCGGCGGCACCCAGGTCCGGGTCCTGCCCGCCTCGACGTGGGTGAGCGTGCGGTCGTCGAGGGTCACCCGGCCGTCGCGCGGGCGCAGCAGGCCCGCCGCGACGGCCAGCAGCGTGGACTTCCCGGCGCCGTTCGGGCCGAGCAGGGCGACCGTCTCGCCGTCGGCGACCTCCAGGTCGATCCGGACGTCGCGCTCGGGCAGGTGCGCGGAGAGGGAGAGGCTCACAGGGCGCTCCGGCTGCGTCGCGTCAGGCCGATCACGAGCACCGCCACCGCGACCAGCACGAACGACAGCGCGACGGCGGCGTCGGGGTCGGTCTCGCGCTGCAGGTAGATCTCCAGCGGCAGCGTGCGCGTGACGCCCTGCAGGCTCCCCGCGAACGTGATGGTCGCGCCGAACTCGCCCAGGCACCGGGCGAAGGACAGGACGGTGCCGGACAGCAGGCCCGGCCAGACCAGCGGCAGGGTCACCCGGAACAGGACCGTGGTGGGCCGGGCGCCGAGCGTCGCCGCGACAACGTCGTACCGGGTACCGGCCGTGCGGACGGCGCCCTCCAGGCTGATCACGAGGAACGGCAGGGCCACGAAGGTCTGCGCCAGCACGACGGCGGTGGTGGAGAAGGCGATCTGGATGCCGGCCACCTCGAGCGACTCGCCGAGGAGCCCGCGCCGGCCGAACGTGTACAGCAGCGCGATGCCGCCGACGACGGGCGGCAGGACCAGGGGGATCAGGACCAGCGACCGCAGCAGGTCGCGCCCCACGAAGCGGGCGCGCGCCAGCACGAGCGCCAGCGGCACGCCCAGCACCAGGCACAGCAGGGTGCTCACCGTGGAGGTCCGCAGGCTCAGGAGCAGGGCCGCGACCGACGACTCGCTCGTGATCAGGGTCCAGAAGTTGGCCCAGTCCACGCGGGCCGCCATCGCCGCGAGGGGGAGCACCACCAGGAGTGCGCCCACCGCCGCGACGACGGCGACCCAGCGGGGGATCACGGGGCCGCGAAGCCCGCGTCGGCCAGCACGGCCTGCCCGTCCGCGCCGAGCACGGCGTCGACGAACTCCTGCGCGAGCTCGGGGTGCTCGCTCTCGCCGAGGGAGGCGATGGGATACACGTTGACGGCGTCCTGCGACTCGGGGAACTCGATGCCCTCGACGTCGTCACCCGCACCGCGGACGTCGGTGACGTAGACCAGGCCCGCGTCCGCCTCGCCGGTGATCACCTTGTTCAGCACGTCGGTGACGCTCTGCTCCTCGCTCACGGGGGAGAAGCTGAGGTCGGCGGCCGTCTCGACGCGCTCGGTCGCCGCCCCGCACGGCACCTCGGGCGCGCAGACCACCAGGTTCAGGTCGCCGGCCAGGTCGGCGAGCGAGGCGACGCCCGCCGGGTTGCCCGGCGGGACCGCGATCATCAGGGTGTTCGACGCGAAGTCGGTCGGGGCGCCCGCGAGCAGGTCGTCCGTGACGAGCTTGTCCATGTTCGCCGTGTCGGCCGAGGCGAACACGTCCGCCGGGGCGCCCTGCTGGATCTGGGCGACCAGGTCGGAGGACCCGGCGAACGACAGTTCCACCTCGACCCCCTCGTGCGCCGCCTCGAAGTCCTCGGCGATCTGCTCGAACGTGCTGGTCAGCGACGCGGCGGCGAAGACGGTGAGCGTCTCCGGCGCGGCGTCCCCGTCCCCGGTCGCCTCCGACCCGGCCCCGGCCGAACCTCCGCACGCCGTCAGCGTGCCTGCCACGAGCAGCCCTGCGGCCACGGCCGGCACGAGAGTCCTCAGCCCTGTCTTCCTGTTCATGCGGAACCCCTCTGGTCCTCGGTCTCGATCACGACGTTCGTCGACTTGATCACTGCCACCGCCACCGACCCTGGCTCCAGCCCGAGGTCGCGCACGGCCTCGCTGCTCATCAGCGACACCACCCGGAACGGGCCGCACTGCAGCTCCACCTGCGACATCACGGCGTCGGACCGGATCTCGGTGACGAGGCCGACGAAGCGGTTGCGCGCCGAGCTGCGCAGCCCCGGCGGTAGCCGCGGCGGGGACGCGTGGTCCCGTGCCACCATCGCGACCTCGTAGCCGTCGACGACCTTGCGCCCGGACTCGTCCGTGCGGGCGCCGAGCAGCCCGCGGTCGATCCAGCGACGCACCGTGTCGTCGCTGACGCCGAGATAGGCGGCAGCGTCGCGAATCCTCATGTGCGGCACGGATGGGACGGTAGCACCGCTTTCACGACTTGATAAAGGCACATGACCCGAATCTGCGGAATCTTGGTGTCCGCATACGGCGCCCGGGAGAGAATGGACCCATGAGGATCTCCGCACGAGCCGACTACGCCGTCCGGGCAGCCGCCGAGCTGGCGGCTGCCGACCACGACGGACCTGTCCGCGCCGAGGCCCTGGCCCGGGCGCAGGACATCCCGCACCGCTTTCTCGAGGGCATCCTGAGCGACCTGCGTCGCGACGGCCTCGTCACCAGCCACCGCGGCGCCGGCGGCGGGTACCGCCTGGCGCGGCCCGCCGACTCGATCACCATCGCCGACGTGGTGCGCGCCGTGGACGGGCCGCTCGTCTTCGTGCGGGGCAACCGTCCGTCGGACCTGGAGTTCCAGGGTGTGGCCGCGCCCCTGCTGCACGTGTGGGTGGCGCTGCGCGCGAACGTGCGCGCGGTGCTGGAGGCGGTCTCCCTCGCCGACCTCGTGAGCGGGACGCTGCCGGACGAGGTGCGCGAGCTGACCGAAGGCGAGTCGGCCTGGTCCAACTCCTGATTTCACAGTGTGGTCGGGGAGCGGCCTAACTCCGAGCGGACCAAGGGCTTTCACCCCGCTTTCTCGTGCGTACTTATCCGACCTCTGAGATGATAGTTGTTTCCGACCGGGTTAGGTGGTTACCTTGACGCGGGCCTGATTTTGCATGGCCTCGCGTCGTATCCCCCCGGACCTGGAAGGTCACGACCATGAGAACCCTGATCCTGCTGGCGCTCGTAGGCCTCGGCGCCCAGCTGGTGGACGGAAGTCTGGGCATGGCCTATGGCGTCACCTCCACCACGCTGCTGCTGGCCATCGGCACCAACCCGGCCGCCGCGTCGGCCACCGTGCACCTCGCCGAGATCGGCACCACCCTCGCCTCCGGCGCCTCCCACTGGCGCTTCGGCAACGTCGACTGGAAGGTCGTCGCCAAGATCGGCATCCCGGGTGCCATCGGCGCCTTCGCCGGCGCCACGTTCCTCTCGTCGCTGTCGACGGAGATCGCGGGACCGGTCATGTCGATCATCCTGCTCGTGCTCGGCCTCTACGTGCTGCTGCGCTTCACGGTGCAGGGCCTGCCCACTCGCTCGGACAAGCCGCTGCGCAAGCGGTTCCTCGCCCCGCTCGGCCTCGTGGCCGGCTTCTTCGACGCCACCGGTGGCGGCGGCTGGGGCCCGGTCGGCACGCCCGCGATCCTCGCGAGCGGCCGCCTGGAGCCGCGCAAGGTGATCGGCTCGATCGACACCAGCGAGTTCCTGGTGGCCGTCGCCGCCAGCATCGGCTTCTTCGTCGGCCTGTCCGGCGAGGGCATCGACTACACCTGGGTGCTCGCCCTGCTCATCGGTGGTCTGATCGCGGCGCCGATCGCGGCCTGGCTGGTTCGCCTGGTGCCTCCGCGCATCCTGGGCTCGCTCGTGGGTGGCGTCATCGTGCTCACCAACTCGCGCACGCTGCTCAACAGCGACTGGATCGCGGCCTCCGACGCCGTGAAGACGCCGATCTACGTGTTCATCTGGCTCGCGTGGGCTGGCGCCGTCTTCTGGTCCGTGCGGGCGCACCGCAAGGCCAAGGCCGAGGAGGACGCCGTGAGCGAGAAGCCGGAGGCCGATAGCGTGTCGGCATGACGTCCGACCAGGTAGCGGTGATCACCGTCTCCGACCGCTGTGCCCGTGGCGAGGCCGAGGACCGGTCCGGTCCCACGGCGGCGCGGATCCTCCGGCAGGCGGGGTTCACCGACCTGGTCACCCATCTGGTACCCGACGGCGTCGAGCCGGTCCGTGACGTGCTGCGGACCGCGCTCGACGCCGGCGCTCGTCTGGTGCTCACCACGGGCGGCACGGGCATCACGCCCCGGGACCTGACGCCCGAGGGCACGCGCGAGGTGCTGGACTACGAGGTCCCGGGCGTCGCCGACGCCGTTCGCCAGCGCGGCACCGCCGCGGGGATCCCGACCGCCGCGCTCTCGCGCGGGCTGGTGGGCGTGGCCCGCGGCGCCGACGGGACACGCGCGCTCGTGGTGAACCTGCCCGGCTCGTCCGGGGGCGTGAAGGACGGACTCGACGTCGTGCTCGGCCTCTGGCCGCACGTCCGGTCGCAGCTCGACGGCGGCGACCACCCCGCCCCGGCGCCGGCTTAGCCCGGCGCCGGCCTGGCCCGGCCGGACGCGTCAGCCGCGCGGGTCAGCCCTGCGGGTCAGCCGCCCGCGAAGGGCGGGAGCACGTCGACCGTGACGCCGTCCGGGACGGGCGTCTCGTCCGCCGTCGTGCGGGCGCCCGCGACGAGCAGGGCGCACTTCGGCAGCACCGCTTCCAGGGCCGGGTGGGCCGCGGTGAGGGCACCGCGGAGGGCGCCGACCGACGTCGGGCCGTCGAGCTGTTCGGTGGCGCGGCCTGCCGCCTCCCGGGCGCCCGCGAAGTAGCGGACCGTGATCACTCGGCACGCACCCAGTCGCCCGACTTGCCGCCGGTCTTGCGCTCCAGGCGCACGTCCGCGAGCGAGACGGACTTGTCGAGCCCCTTGACCATGTCGATGACGGCGAGGCCGGCGACCGCGACGGCCGTCAGCGCCTCCATCTCGACGCCCGTGCGGTCGGCGGTGCGGACGGTCGCGGTGACGGCGACGCCGTCGTCGGTCACCTCGAGGTCCACCGCCGCGCCGTGCACGCCGATCACGTGCGCCAGCGGCAGGAGGTCCGGCGTCTTCTTGGCGCCTGCGATGCCCGCGATGCGCGCCACGGCGAGCACGTCCCCCTTGGGGACGGCGCCGTCGCGCAGCGCCCGGACGACGTCGGGGCCGCACCGGACCAGGCCGGAGGCCGTCGCGGAGCGGATGGTCGGCTGCTTGGCGGTGACGTCGACCATCCGGGCCTGGCCGCGGTCATCGAGGTGCGTGAAGCTCACGGCACCAGGGTGTCACGTCCGGTCACCGGGCAGCACGAGCACAGGGCAGCACGAGCACCGGGCGGCACGGCCGCCCGGTAGGTTCTCGTCTCAGACAGCGGTGCGGCGCGCGGCGATCCGCAGGGCCGCACGGTGCGCACCCTTTGCGGCGATCCGCTTGGCGAACACCGCGGTTCCGGCCGCGACGGCCGCGAACACGGTCGCCTGCAGCAGGTCCAGCTCCGGGTCGTCCGGCTTGTTGGGCGCGTCGTTTCCGGTCACGCCCTTCCAGATCATGCTGACAGCCTTCTGGGCGACCCAGCCGGCCGCGATCGTCAGAGCGAGGGTGCCGACCTTCTCGCCGAGTGTCTGTTCCGTCTCAATCTGGGCCATCTCCACACCGTAGTCCTCGACGGCCGACTAGGCTGCATGGAAACGACAGGGGAGCGCCCCGACGGCGCTGAGAGTGCGGATCACCGCAGACCCTTGAACCTGATCCGGTTGACACCGGCGGAGGAAGTCGGAGGCACGATGTTGCGTCTTTCCGGTGCCCACGGGGGCACCATCCCTACTGCTGCGGCCGCGCTGTCCGTGGCCCTGCTGCTCGCCGGGTGCTCCGGCGGGTCCGGCTCGGGCGACGACTCGTCCGCCGCGGGCGACACCGTCACCCTGGTGACCCACGACTCCTGGGCGCTCGACGAGAAGCTGATCGACCAGTTCGAGCAGGAGTCCGGCACCACGGTCGAGGTCAGCGCCGCCGGCGACGCCGGGACCCTGGTGAACCAGCTCGTGCTGACCAAGGACGCCCCGCTCGGCGACGCCGTCTTCGGCATCGACAACACCTTCGCGTCCCGGGCGCTGGAGGCCGGCGTGGTCGAGGAGTACACCCCCGCCGACCTGCCCGAGGGCGCTGAGCAGCTCGGCGGCGCGCTCACGCCCGTCGACCAGGGCGACGTCTGCGTCAACGCCGACGAGGCGTGGTTCGAGGAGTCCGGCCTGGAGGTGCCGACGACCCTGGAGGACCTCGCCGACCCGCAGTACAAGGACCTGCTCGTGGTGTCCAACCCGGCGACGTCGTCCCCGGGGCTCGCGTTCCTGCTGGCGACGATCGGGGCGTTCGGCGAGGACGGGTTCGAGGACTACTGGACTTCGCTCGTGGACAACGGCGTCAAGGTCGCGGACTCCTGGGAGGACGCCTACTACGTGGACTTCTCGGGTGCGGGCGAGGGCGGCGAGCGTCCGCTCGCGCTGTCGTACGCGACGTCGCCGGCGTTCACGGTGACGGAGGACGGGTCGGCGTCGACCACGAGCGCGCTGCTGGAGACCTGCTTCCGGCAGGTCGAGTACGCGGGCGTGCTCGCCGGGTCCGACAACCCCGAGGGCGCCAAGGCGCTGGTCGACTTCCTGCTCACGAACGACGTGCAGGCCGCGCTGCCCGAGTCGATGTACATGTACCCGGCCGACCCGGCCGTGGAGCTGCCCGCCGACTGGCAGCAGTTCGCGCCGCAGGCGGAGGCCCCGTTCCAGGTGGACCCCGCGGACGTGAGCGAGCACCGCGACGAGTGGATCGAACGGTGGACCGAGACGGTCGTGGGCTGAGCCGGAGGCGTAGCGCAGGGTGGGGGCCGAGGAACGAGGCACCCGCCCGGAGCGGAGCCGCAGGCTCAGCCCACCAAAGGCAGAGCTTGAGCCTTCTGAGGCACGGGCTGCGGCCGGCGCCCCTCCTGTGGGGGGTGGCGGTCGCGGTCCCGCTCGGCTTCCTCGCCGTCTTCTTCGCGTGGCCGGTGGCCGCGCTCGTGGTCCGCGGCTTCGTGCCCGACGGCGCGCTCGACCTCACCGGCTTCGCCGAGGTGCTGTCGCGTCCGCGCACGTGGCGCCTCGTAGGCCTCACGCTCACGCAGGCCGTGCTCGGCACCGCGTTCTCGGTGCTGCTCGGCCTGCCGCTCGCGTACCTGCTGTACCGGCGGTCGTTCCCCGGGCGCAGCCTGGCGCGCGGGCTCGTGACCGTGCCGTTCGTCCTGCCCGCCGTGGTGGTGGGCGTCGCGTTCCGGGCCCTCTTCGCGCCGGGCGGCACGCTCGGGTTCCTCGGGCTGGAGGAGTCGCTCGCCGGGATCGTCGTCGCGCTCGTGTTCTTCAACGTGTCCGTGGTGGTGCGTACCGTCGGCGGGCTGTGGGAACGGCTCGACCCCCGCGCGGAGGAGGCCGCGGCCTCGCTGGGCGCGGCGCCGGCCCGGGTGTTCCGGACCGTCACGCTGCCGTCGCTCGCGCCCGCGATCACCTCGGCGGCGTCCGTTGTCTTCCTGTTCTGCGCCACGGCGTTCGGGGTGGTGCTCGTGCTCGGCGGCGTGCGCTACGGGACCATCGAGACCGAGATCTGGACCCGCACCACCCAGTTCCTGGACCTGCGCTCGGCCTCCGTGCTGTCGATCCTGCAGCTCGTCGTCATCTCCGCGGCCCTGGCGGTGTCCGCGCGGGCCCGACGGCGGCGCGAGGCCGCGCTGCACCTCGTCTCCGCGCGCCGCACCGCGCGGCCCCTGTCCTGGCGCTCGCCCGCCGACGTCGCCGCGTCGCTCGCGGGCGTCGCGATCGTCGCCGGGCTCATCGTGCTGCCGCTGGCCGGGCTGGTCGCCCGCTCGTTCCGTGAGCCGGACGGGTCCTGGGGCCCGGGCAACTACGTCGCGCTGGGGACCACCGGCGAGCGGAACGCGCTGGTCGTCACGGTCTGGGAGGCGACGGCGACCTCGCTGCGGATCGCGCTCGCCGCCACGCTGATCTCGCTGGTCGTGGGCGGCCTCGTCGCGCTCGTCGTGTCCCGGCGTCCCCGGTCCGCGGGCACCCGCCGCGCCATCGGGACGCTCGACGGCCTGTTCATGCTGCCGCTGGGCGTGTCCGCGGTGACCGTCGGCTTCGGGTTCCTCATCACCATGGACCAGCCCGTGCTCGGCCTGGACCTGCGCACCTCGGGGCTGCTCGTGCCCGTGGCCCAGGCCGTCGTCGCCGTGCCGCTCGTCGTGCGCACCGTGCTGCCGGTGCTCCGGGCGATCGACCCCCGCCTGCGGGAGGTCGCCGCGGTGCTCGGCTCCGGCCCGGGGCGCGTGCTGCGTACCGTGGACCTGCCGATCGCCCTGCGGTCGCTCGGCCTGGCCACCGGCTTCGCGTTCGCGGTGTCGCTCGGCGAGTTCGGCGCCACGTCGTTCCTCGCGCGGCCCGACGGCGCCACCCTGCCGGTCGTGATCTACCGCCTCATCGGGCGGCCCGGGGCGGAGAACTACGGGATGGCGCTCGCGGCGTCGGTGGTGCTCGCCGCGCTGACCGCGACGGTGATGATGGTGGCGGAGCTACTGCGCGACGACCGCGCCGGAGGGGAGTTCTGATGGCAGGACTGGAGGTCCGGGACGTCTCGGTCCGGTACGGGGCCGGTGTGGCCGGCGTGACGGCGGTGGACGACGTGTCGCTGACGGTCGCGCCCGGAGAGGTCCTGGCGCTGCTCGGGCCGAGCGGGTGCGGCAAGTCCTCCCTGCTGCGCGCCGTGGCCGGTCTGGAGCCCCTGGCGGGCGGGCAGGTGCGGTACGACGGCGCCGACCTCGCCGGGCTGCCCGTGCACAAGCGCCGGTTCGGGCTGATGTTCCAGGACGGCCAGCTCTTCCCGCACCGCGACGTCCGGCGCAACGTGGCCTACGGCCTGGAGACCCTGCCGCTCACCCGCCAGGAGCGCGACGAGCGGGTCGCGGGCCTGCTCGACCTCGTGGGGCTCGCCGGGTACGAGCAGCGGGCCGTGCCCACGCTGTCGGGCGGCGAGCAGCAGCGGGTCGCCCTCGCACGCGCCCTGGCCCCGCGGCCCCGTCTGCTGCTGCTCGACGAGCCGCTGTCCGCGCTCGACCGGCAGCTCCGCGAACGGCTCGCGGGCGAGGTGCGGGCCGCGCTCGTCGAGACCGGCACCACCACCGTGTTCGTGACGCACGACCACGCCGAGGCGTCCGCCGTGGCCGACCGGGTCGGCGTCATGGACCGGGGGCGGCTGCTCCAGGTGGCCGCGCCGGAGGAGCTGCGCACGGCGCCGGCGTCGGACCGGGTGGCTGAGTTCCTGGGGCTGCGCGCCTAGTCCGCGCCCGCCTGCTGCACCAGCAGCGCCACCTGGGTGCGGTTCTCCACGCCGAGCTTCACCAGCACGCTGGAGACGTGCGCCTTCACGGTCGGGACGCTCAGGTACAGGCGCCGTCCGATCTCCGCGTTGGACGAGCCGCGCCCGATCTCCAGCGCGACGTCGCGCTCGCGGCCCGTGAGCCGGCCGAGGGCGGCCCGGGCCTCCCGCACCTCGCCGCCCCCGGCGGCGACCGTGTCCATCAGGCGGCGCGCGATGTCGGGCGCGAGCACCGGCTCGCCGCTCGCGGCGGCGCGGACCGCCGCGGCGATCCGCGCCGGCGGCATGTCCTTGAGCAGGTAGCCGGCGGCCCCGGACCGCAGGGCGCCCACCACCTCGGCGTCGGTGTCGAAGGTCGTCAGCACGACGACGGCGGGCGGCGACGGCCGCGCCCGGACCCGGCGGGTGGCCTCGATGCCGTCGACGCCGGGCATGCGCAGGTCCATCAGCACGACGTCGGCGGGGTGGGCGTCGAGCACGCCCGCCACCTCCCCGCCGTCGGCGGCCTCGCCGACCACGCGGATGCCCTCGGCACCGTCGAGCATGAGGCGCAGGCCCGCGCGGACCAGGGCGTCGTCGTCGACGATCACGAGGCGGGTCTCCATCAGGCCCACGGTATCCGTGCCTCCAGCGTGAAACCGGCAGGTGAGCGGCCTGCGTCGAGCGTGCCGTCCAGCAGCTCCACCCGCTCGCGCAGGCCGACCAGGCCGGTGCCGGGCTCGCCGTCGGCGGACCGCGCGGGGCCGTCGTCGGCCACGACCACCCGGACCTCGTCGGGGCTCGTCGTCACCGTGACCCGCACCGAGGCGCCCGGCGCGTGCCGGCGGGCGTTGGTGAGGCCCTCCTGCACCACGCGGTATGCGGCGGCCGCGACCGGAGGTGAGGGCTCGGGGTCGTGGTCGCCGGTCCGGTCGAGCGTCACGGGGGTGCCCACGGACCGGGCCGCGTCCACCAGCCCGGGGATGTCGCGGAGCGTGGGCGGCGGCGCGAGCCGGTCCGACCCGCCGCGCAGGAGCCGCACGAGCTGGCGCAGGTCCTCCAGGGCCTCCGCCGCGCCGGTGCGCACCCGCCCGGCCGCGACGGCGAGCTGATCCGGGGGCGCGTCCGGCCGGTACTCGACGGCGCCCGCCGTGGCGGCCAGCAGGGACAGGCGGTGCCCCAGCGCGTCGTGCATCTCGGCCGCGATCCGGTTGCGCTCCCCGGACCGGGCGGCCTCCAGGGCCTGCTCGCGGTCGGCCTCGGCCCGGCGGGCGCGGGCCCGCAGGTCGGCAAGGAGCTGGGCGCGGGCCTGCAGGTAGGCGCCCCAGCCGAGGAGCGCGGCGTGCACGGCGACGTCGCACAGGAGCCACCAGCCCAGGGGGAACGACGGCGGGCGCCACAGCCCCTGCACCGCGTGCGCGGCCGTGCTCGCGGCCGCCACGAGTACCGCCGTGCGCAGCGGCGACCACCGGGCGATCTGCAGCACCGCCGACGTCGCGGCGGGCGTCGCCCCCGGTGAGACCGCGGCCAGCGCCGCCAGCACGAGGGCCAGGGGGACCGACCGGCGGGCCCACATCAGGGGCAGCAGCGCCAGCGAGACCACCGCGGCCGCCAGGTCCACGAGCTCCAGGGGCAGTGCCGCGGACCCGCTCGCCTGGCGGCTCAGCACCGTCGAGAGCGTCAGGACCCCGAGCAGCACCATGGCCACCACGATCGCGCGGCGCCGGGGGCGTACGGCCTGGTCGGGCGGGCAGTCCCGCGGTTCGTCGGAGGTCATGCCGGTGACTCTAGGCACGCCGTCCGGGGCGGCGACACCGACCAAGGTCGGGGGTTGCCGCTACCGAAGGGTGACACGGCGCGGTACCACGGGCGGATGTCGCGCCTGCCGCGCTCCAGGAGGCTGTGACCAGGCACGACGGACGTGCCGAGGAGTGAGGAGACGTCATGGCACAGAACCTGGTGACCCGTAGCCCCTGGCCCGCGTGGACGGTGCCGTTCGCCGCCGCAGCGGCCGCCGTCGTCGTGTGGCTGATCGGCACGGCGCTCGGCGTCGACCCGGAGGCCCGGACCGGCGCCGCCACCCAGCCCGTGACCGTCGTCGCGGCGGCGGTCGCCGCCCTCGTGGCCGGCCTCGCCGGCTGGGGCGCGCGGGCCGTGCTCGCCCGCCTCGCGAAGGGCGGCGGCGAGGTGGCGTGGCGCGTGCTCTGCGGCGTGGCCCTGCTGGTCTCGCTGCTGGGCGCGGCCTCCGGCACGACGCCGGCGTCGGTCGCCCTCCTGGTGGCCGAGCACGTCGTGGTGGGCGCCGTCATCGCCGTGGGCCTGCGCCGCGCCGGGCGGAGGGCGACGGCGCCGGCCGTGCCCGCCGTGCCTGCCTAGTGGTCGTCCTCGCGGTCCAGGACGTCCAGGTGCCGGGAGCCCCACTCGGCCAGCGGCCGCAGCGCGGCGACGAGCTCGGCGCCGGCCTGGGTGGGGGTGTACAGGATCTGCACCGGCATGGTCGGCACCACCTCGCGCGCGATGAACCCCTGCCGCTCCAGGTCGCGCAGGCGCTGGGTCAGCACCCGGTCGGAGATGCCGCGGACGTACCGGCGGTACTCGACGAAGCGCCGGGCGCCGGCGACCCCGGCGTAGAGGATCGCGCCGGACCAGCGGCGTCCCGCCTGTTCGAGGGTGCGCTGGAACACCCCGCACTCGTCCGGGGACGGCGGCTGGGACGGCGGCGCTGACGCCGCGGGGGTGGGGTTCGTCGTCGGCTCGGAGGTCACTTACAAAAAGTAAGTTGCTAACCCGGCACTTGGCAACCCGCGCCGCGGGGCGCACGATGCTCCGGGCGCCCGTACGGGCGCCGCCCTTGCCGGGCCTGCCCGGTCGTCGTCCCTGGAGGACCCGTGTTCGTCGCCGCTGTCATCGTCTCCGCCCTGCTCGCCCTGGCCACCGCGTTCAGCGGGTACGGCAAGCTGACGGGAAACCCGCAGGTCGTCGAGCCGCTCACCACCAAGCTTGGGGTGCCCCGGCGGTTCATCCCCGTGCTCGGCGCCCTCCTGCTCGCGGGCGCCGTCGGCACCGTGGCCGGGATCTGGTGGGCGCCGATCGGCATCGCGGCCACGGGCTGCTTCGTCGTCTACTTCCTGGGCGCCGTCATCACGCACGTCCGGGCGAAGGACTGGGCGGGCGTTGTCCCGACCGGCCTGCTCATGGTGTTCTCGGCGGCGGCCCTGACGCTGCGGCTGCTCTCGCTCTGACCGGTCGGGCCGCGCCGGCCCGTCCGGGGCGGGCGCGGCCGGGCGGTTACCGTGCACGCATGCCCTTCCACGAGACTCCCGCCCTGCCGGACACGAACGCGCTGATCGAGGACCTGCGGACGCTGGTCGAGTGCGAGTCGCCGTCGGAGGACCCGGCCGCGCTGGCCCGGTCCGCCGACCTGGTGGCCCGGCTCGGCACGGCGCACCTGGGCATCGAGCCCGAGCGGCTCGGCACGCACCTGCGGTGGCGGCTCGGGGGCCCGACGCGCGTGCTGGTGCTCGCGCACCACGACACGGTGTGGCCGCTCGGCTCGCTGCGCACGCACCCGTTCGGCATCACCGACGGCGTGCTGCGGGGGCCCGGCTGCTTTGACATGAAGACCGGCCTCGCGATGGCGTTGCACGTGCTCGGGTCCCTGGCCGACCGCACCGGGGTGACCCTCCTGGTGACGGGCGACGAGGAGCTCGGCTCGCCGTCGTCCCAGGCACTGATCGAGGACGAGGCGCGCGGGGCGCGCGCCGCGCTGGTCCTGGAGGCCTCCGCCGACGACGGCGCGCTCAAGCTGGAGCGCAAGGGCACGTCGATCTACCGGGTGCTGGTCAAGGGGCGCGCCGCGCACGCGGGCCTGGAGCCCGAGAAGGGCGTCAACGCGTCGGTCGAGCTGGCGCACCAGGTGCTCGCGATCCAGGCCCTGGGCGACCCGGCGCTCGGCACCACCGTGGTGCCGACGGTCGCCGCCGCGGGCACCACGCGTAACACCGTCCCGGCCGAGGCGTCGGTCGCCGTGGACGTCCGCGCGCGCTCGGTCGCCGAGCAGGAGCGGGTCGACGTCGCCCTGCGGGCGCTGGCGCCCGTGCTGCCCGGCGCGGCGCTCGAGATCGAGGGCGGCATCAACCGGCCGCCGCTGGAGCGCGCGCTGTCCGCCGACCTGTTCGAGCGCGCCACGCGTCTCGCCGCGGAGGCCGGGCTGCCCGCGCTGACCGGCGTGGCCGTGGGCGGGGCGTCCGACGGCAACTTCACCGCGGGCGTCGGCACCCCCACGCTCGACGGCCTCGGCGCGGTGGGCGGCGGCGCGCACGCGGACCACGAGCACGTGCTGGTGGACCGGATCGCGGACCGGACGGCGCTGCTCCGCGCGCTGGTCGTGGACCTGGCGCACGCCTGACCCCCGTGTCAGACCTCCAGGTCACCCGAGGGACCTGTACGTCTGACACGTCGCCGCCTTCAGCGTCTGGGGGGTGGGCTGAAGCCTGTGGCGCCCCAGGGGGACGTCGGGGGGTGCGGGAGGCGGGCGACGAACAGGGCCCGCGCCTGCTGCATGACCCACACCAGGTACTGCCGCTGCTGCTCCAGGCCGTGCGGGTCGAGGTCACGCTGGGCGCCGGCCCGCTGGTGCAGCAGCGCGAGCTCGGTGGCGGCCTGCTGGTAGTCGGTCATGGCGCGCTCGGCCTGCCGGCCGCCCGCCGACCGGGCCCAGCGCCGGGCCGCCCGCCGGGCGGGCAGGCTGGACAGCATGCGCAGGTCGTCGTGGGTGACGATGCCGACCGGCCCGTACAGCGGCAGGTAGTGCTCGATGAGCTGGACGATCCGGCGCCGGTCGCGGGCCAGGACGACGATCATGACGACCAGCACCACGAAGCCCACCAGGTAGGCGCCCGCGAGGCCGACCAGGCCGAACTTCGTGGAGCCGTTCCACAGGCTGTGGAGGGCGATCGCGCCGAGCAGCCCGTACAGGGGCGCCGTCCGCCGCACCCGGCCCGGCCCCGCCAGGGCCGCGACCGCGACGCCGATCCCCGTCATGGCCGTGCACAGCGGGTGCAGCAGCGGCGAGACGATCGCGCGCAGCACGAACACGTAGCCGAGCTGGTCCGTCGCCAGGGCGTCGACGAAGTACTGAACGTTCTCCGTCGCGGCGAAGCCGAGCCCCACCATCGCGGCGTAGATGACGCCGTCCGTGGGCCCGTTCAGCTCCTGCCGGCGCCACCACAGCATGCTGAAGAGCACGGCGGCCTTCAGCACCTCCTCGACCACGGGCGCGCCGAACGTCGCGACGAGGTACCAGCCCTCCTCCTCGCCCGTGAGCTCGGTCTCGGTGAGCAGCGACAGCCCGAGCGTGTTCAGGATGCTGGCGAACAGCGCCGCCACGCCCGCGCCCCACAGGAACG